>JAGXRL010000106.1 GCA_018335915.1 Candidatus Latescibacterota bacterium | reverse complement strand
CGGCTCGCCGTATGACCCGTTTTTTGTCGGCGGTTATAACCATGAATTTTCATACCAGACCACGCCCAATTCAGACGGCTATTATGGCAAAACTTATATCCGGGTCACGACCTTATCTGAGCCGGACACGGTTATGTATTTAAACATCAATTTCGACTTGAACCAGCAAGGTTTTCCGATTGACCCGAATCGCGAATCCAGATTCCTGCCTGCGCATATTGTTGATTTGAATCAAGACGGGCAAAATGAAATCGTGGTTGCTGACAGCGGTGGCCGCATCTTTGCCTGGCACAGCGATGGCAGTTCTTATACCGGACTTGCCGGTGGTAGTTTTGCCCAGCTGCCATCATCGATTCTGGATGCGGTTGCGATTGGCGATGTCACCGGTGACAACAGGCTCGAAGTAGTTGCTGCGGCTGAAAACGGCCGGGTCTATATCTATCCGCATACCGGTCTGAATTTCTTAAGACAACTCATTACCAATGACCGAATCATGAGCGCACCGGTACTGGCTGATCTGGACGGTGACGGCAAAAAAGAGATTATTGTCGGTTCCACTGACATGCATTTGTACATCTGGAAAGGCGACGGCACGCCTTATCCTGGTTTTCCCATGTTCTTGAACTCAGAAATCCGCTCGCCGGTTGCACTGACCGATACGGTCAACCCGCAAATCGTGGTGCTTGGCAGTGATAACCGTCTCTTCTTAATCAATCCTTCTGATGCCGCAATTCAGAACAAGTTTCCGATCCATTTGTCTTACGACCCGTTATTTACTTCAATTCCGCCTGTGGTCGGCGATATTGATGCGGACGGCAATAAAGAAATCGTCGTCATTATCAATATGGGTAGAAATTGCAAATTATTCGTGATTGATTTTTACGGCAATATCAAATACACGAGCCCTGAAATCATTCAGAATCCGGTCAATTCTGCCCCAGTGCTGGCTGACCTGAACAATGACGGCTTTTTAAATATCGTGATTACTGGTAAAAATAAAATTTATGCTTTTAATTACAACGGCACCCTGCTCACTAATTATCCGTTTGCTCAGGATTCGACTTATTATGTAACTCAGGTATTAGCCGGCTATCTGGTAACTTTTGAAATACCTTTTATCTTCAACTCTTCACCGGTTGTTGCCGATATCAATAATGACGGTTATCTGGATATAGTTGTCGGTTCACCCCAGCACGGTCTGCTCGGCTTAAACGGCCGCAATGGCAGACCCTTGAATTATTTTCCGCTCGCCACGGTCGGTTCGGTTAACTCAACACCCCTTATCTGTGATTTTGATAATGACGGAGATTTGGAAATATGCGTCGGCTCTGATGCCGGTATCTTTTATGTCTGGGACCTGCCGACTCCAAGCCAGCCCTTATTGTGGAGCCAATATCTCAAAGACCCGTGTCATACCGGTTTATATTCAGAAAGAGTCCAGATGCCGGCTGCACCAGATGCGATTGTCAAAGATTTTTATGCCTATCCTAATCCGGCTGACAAAGAAGTTACGATCCGGTACTGGCTTGGCGCCGATCCCCGCAGTGTTAAAATCAGTCTTCTCGATATTACTGGTCAGGCAAAACGGGAAATAGTCGGTACCCATATTCCGCTCCTTGATAATGAAGTCAAACTGCGTCTTGACGGCATTCACAGCGGAATTTATATCGTGCGGCTCGAAGTCCAAACTGAGCAGAAAAGAGAAGTCAAATTTTATAAACTCGCCGTGGTTAAATGATAAAATGAAGATTTTTGCCACGGATAAAACACGGATGATTACGAGAATTCTGAATTTTGAATTTTATCCGTGTCCATCTGTGGCTAAATTGTTCAGGAAATATCTCTGTATTTTAGGCATGACTGTCGCAATTTCAAATTATCCCGTTCTATCTGCTCGTCCGCTTGAGCCAATGCCCTTTTACCGTATTCACAGATTAGGTCAACCAACACATCGTGCCGCGGTCAAAGACCGCAGTTTCAATTCATCCAATACCGGAATTATCAAAAATGATTTCTTGTTAAATGACGATACCACTGGCGGCACCCGACAACAAAATCCATCGATTGCGATTAACAATCAGGGAAAAATTATCATTGCCTGGACCGATTTTCGCGACGGCAATGCTGACATCTATGTGCAGCGAATGGATACTAATAATAATATAATCGGTAACAACTTTCGGGTTAACACTGACGCAACCATGATGTGGCAGGGCGAGCCCTCAGTTGCAATTCACGATAATGGCAATTTTGCCGTTTGCTGGGAAGACCGTCGCACTTATAATTCTGATGTCTATCTGCAAAAGTTCAATGCCCAGGCACAACCCGTAAATGACAATATTGTTGTTAATGATAATACCACTACCTCTGACCAGAGAAATGCCGATGTTGTAATTTTACCCAACCAGAATTATCTTGTGGTCTGGGATGATTGGCGTAATGACTGGGGCGATATTTTTCTGCAACGATTTGACAGCACGGGCAACCGGCTCGGCACAAACCAGCGGGTCAATGATGACCAGGCTGGCAACACTCAATATCACCCTTCAATCGGTTATGACCGCAACAGTAATTTTGTCATTACCTGGATGGACGGACGGCAGGGCGATTGGAATATTTATGCCCAGCGTTTTAATAACCAGTCACAACCAATCGGCACTAATTTTCTAATCAATGATTATCATACCAGTTTTCAGGGTTATCCCAAAATTGCGGTTCAGGCCAATGGCGCATTTATTATTGTCTGGCAGGACGAGCGCTTTGGTAATGCTGATATCTTTGCGCAAAGATTTGATTCACTCGGCAACCGGCTCGGCACTAATTTTAAAGTCAATGATGACCTTACATCTGCGAACCAATCCTCGCCCAATATTACTATCCACCCGTCTGGTAATTTTCTGATTGTCTGGACCGATTCCCGGCTTGGTAATCCTGATATCTTTGCTCAGTTCTATCTTGAGACCGGCACTGCTATCGGTTCTAATTTTCGTATCAATGACGACATCACCAATACAAGTCAGGGCGCACCTGCAACTGCAACGGTCATGAGCGGTAAATTCTGGATTGTCTGGGATGACAGCCGCAATAACAATTATGATATTTATCTGCAAACCTTGAATCCAGACCTGACCTTTATCGGCGTTAACCAGAGAATCAATGACGATGTTGCCAGCGCCCATCAGCGCTGTTCCTGGCTTGCCCAAGACGGTTATGGCAATTTTCTTGTGGTCTGGGAAGATGAACGGGACGGCAACTGCAATATTTATGGCACCCGCTTTGATTGGTCTGGCAATTTTCTGGGTTCGAATTTTAATGTCAACGATGACCTGGCAATTTCTCATTTCTATCCGTCGGTCGCAGCAAATTTTACAGGCGATTATTTCGTTGCCTGGACCGATAACCGGAATAATAGTTTCGACATCTATGCGCAGCGCTTCTCTCATTCCGGTATTGCTCTCGGCACTAATTTTAAAGTGAATGATGACACAATAAATTCGAGCCAGTGGTATCCGGTTGTAAGTTGTGACCGCGTTGGTAACCGCGTCATTGCCTGGACCGATTTTCGCATTGGCAATCATGATATCTATGCGCAAAGATACGATTTTCAGGGTAATCAAATAGGCGTCAACTTTCTGGTTAATGACGAGTTATCATCCGAACAGTTATACGCAACAGTCAGCGCTAATCGCACTGGCAGTTTTGTCGTGACCTGGATCGACCGCCGCAATAATAATTGTGATATCTATGCGCAAAAATACTCACCTGCGGGTCAGCCGATCGGCGTAAATTTTAAAGTCAATAATACTGATAATAATAGTTTTCAAGGTTATCCCAATCTTGCCCTGCACGACAATGGACAGTTTGCGATTGTCTGGGAAGACCAACGCCGATATAACACAGATATTTTCATACAGCGATATGATGCCAGCGGCACTGCGCTTGATACTAATCTGCGGGTCAATACTGATATTTATGACGAAGCCCAATACTCGCCGTCAATCGCGTATGACCAGAATGGCAATTATGTCGTGGTCTGGTGTTATCTGCGCGGTGTTGATCAAGATATTGATATTTTTTCGCAGGCTTTTAATGCATCGGGGCAGCCGATTGGCAATAACCTGCAAGTCCACCAGCCCAACCTGTTCAATGGCAATAACCAGTGGTTAATCGGGCAAGGAGTTATTGCCAATAACAATCAAGTTGGTTATGCCTGGATTGACAACCGGCGTCATCAGGGTTGGGATATATATGCGAAAATCGTGGACTGGAATTTTTTTACCGGCATTCATGAACTATCCAATCACAACCATAACCGCTTGGTAAAAATATATCCCAATCCTTGCTATGGCAAAATATTTTTACAGTCATCGCTCTCGGTTCGTAATTGTAAAATCTATAATAGTCTGGGACAGATTGTCAACGCGACAATAAATGGTCAGGTAATCAATCTGTCTGGTTTAGAACCGGGCATCTATTTTATAAAATATAGTATTGAAAATATTAATTATGTTAATAAAATAGTCTTATCGAGAAGGAGTAAAAATGTCAAACAGTAAGAAAACAATTTTATTAATTGTCTTTACTTTATGCCTTTGTTCAGTTTTTTATGCGCAAAGCAATGATACCTTATCTTATAATCCCAAAGGCAAAGCAATTCTTGCTTCGGCAGTTGTCCCCGGCTGGGGTCAGCACATTCTGAAGAATAGCCAGAAAGCAGAAATCATGATTGCTGCTGACGGTGTGCTCTGGCTTTTATATGGCGGATTTCAGTGGTATGGTTCATCCCGGCTCAAAGATGCGAAATTATATGCGAGTCGGCATGCCGACGCCAATATCAATATCGCGAACGAAAAATATTACCGGGCTTTGGAACGCTATCGTAATTCTGAAGATTACAACGAAGATATCCGCCGTGAAGCGCGTGAGCGTTTTCCTGACAATCCGTTACTGCAGCATAACTATTTTCTTGAGAACGGTTATTTTGGTGATTCAGCCTGGCTCTGGCAATCTGATTCGATGCGGTTCAGTTATTGGGAACAGCGTAAAGTTGCCCGTACTGCTTTGACCCGGGCTGGTTTTTGTCTTGGTGCCGTAATCTTAAACCGGGTCGTATCCTCAATTGATGCCGCATTCTTTACCGAGGATTTACGCGACAAAGTCGGTTTTGCACCGAACCAAGCACAGAATGGCATTGGTCTGATTTATCGCTTCTAACCAAACATGCCCCAGAAAATCAATACTGATTTTTTAGTCGTTGGTTCGGGTATTGCCGGTTTATGGTTTGCCCACAAAGTATCATCACTTGGACAGGTCGTGATTCTCACGAAAAAAGAAGATACCGAGTCCAATACCAATTATGCTCAAGGTGGTATTGCCGCTTCGTTTGGCGAGGATGATTCGCCCGAGACCCATTATAAAGATACGCTTAAAAGCAGCAAAGGTCTTGCCAAGCAAGAAATCGTGCAGATGGTTTGTGATGAAGGACCCAAATTAGTCCAGGAACTTTACAATACTGGTATTCAGTTTACTACCTATTACAACTCGACCGGTGTCAAGCATTTTGATTTGGGTAAAGAAGGTGGTCATACCCGAGCCCGGATTGTCCACGCCCAGGATTTTACCGGACGGGAAATCGAAAACGGCCTCTTAAAGGCGCTCAAAAATAAGTGCCAGTTTTATGAACATTATCTGGTCTTTAATTTGATACTTGACCAGAATAAGACCTGTATCGGTGCTAAAGTAATCGATACTAAAACCGGTAATATATACCATTTTTTTGCCAATACGGTTTTGTTAGCCACCGGCGGTATTGGTCAGGTTTATCTCCACACAACTAATCCGCCGATTGCGACTGGTGATGGTATTGCCATTGCTTATCATGCTGGTGCAAAGATTGCTAATATGGAATTTATCCAGTTCCATCCAACCGCTCTATATGGCCATAAAATCAACAATCGCTATTTCCTGATTTCAGAAGCAGTGCGCGGTGAAGGCGGAATCTTACGCACTCAGGATGGTAAAACTTTTATGGAAAACTATCACGAGCTTGGTTGCCTGGCACCGCGCGATGTAGTTGCCCGTGCCATTGACAAGGAGATGAAAAAGGCCGGTCAAGACTATGTCCTGCTCGATATTACTCACTTAAATCCGGCAAAGGTTATCCAGCGTTTTCCCAATATTTATACCACTTGTTTAAGTTTAGGTCTTGATATTATCAAGCAACCGATACCGGTCGTACCAGCTGCCCATTATGTGTGTGGTGGGATTCAGATTAATTCCTGGGGTGAGACCAATATCCCAAATTTGTTTGCAGTTGGCGAATGCGCCTATTCTGGTCTGCATGGCGCCAATCGTTTGGCATCCAATTCATTACTCGAAGCACTCGTTTTTGCGGAACGGGCTGCGATTAAAAGTAAAGAACGAGTTACACCACATAATTCTAAAATATCTCCTCCCTCCTCCCTTATCCCTGACTCTCTTTCATTCAGTTTAACTGAACAACCAAAAACGGTTGATTTAACTGACCAGTTACGCAAAACGGTTTGGGACGGCGCTGGTATTGTCCGCTCTAATCATAAACTCCAATCTGCTTTAGAACAGGTCCAGATCATTGCTGAGAACGCTAAAAACATAAGACCGCTAACACCAGGTATCATCGAATTGAACAATATGATAACCGTTGCTATGCTCATCATCCAAAGCGCACTCATCCGCAACGAATCGCGCGGTTTGCATTACAAAGAAGATTATCCAGACACTGATGATATTAATTACTTAAAAGATACAATTCTCTAATCGTGTTTTCTAAAAAAAAGTTGCCCCGGCCAAAACAAACAATTTCCCGATTTAATCCATACTTGAACCAGTTTTTGAATTATCTGCTGGCTGAGCGCAGTATTTCTAAATTGTCAGCTGAGTTTTACACCAATGATACCATACAATTCTTATCAACGCTGGCTGCATCAACATCAATAAAAAACATCCAAGAATCTGACCTTGTGCAATATATTACTCAACTCCATTCTTTACGATTAGCCAGTGCTTCAATCAGCCGCAAGATTACATCAATTAAAATGTTCTTTCGGTTTTTGGTTGCCGAAAACATCATCAGCAATGACCCGTCAGAAAATATTGAAATGCCTAAAGTCTCGAAAAAACTGCCCTCGGTCTTATCTGTCCAGGACATCTCTCAGATTATTAATCAGGCAAATACCAGAGACGCAAAAGATATGCGGGCAAAAGCAATCTTTGAAATGCTCTATGCCAGTGGTCTGCGCGCTTCTGAATTATTATCTTTACAAATCGATGATGTCTCGTTCAATGACGGGTTTATCCGGGTACTGGGCAAAGGCGATAAAGAGCGTATCGTGCCGGTCGGCAAACCTGCGCTTACCGCTTTGAGAAATTATTACAATCACGGACGACGGGAATTTGTCAAAGACAGAATCTCGCCGTATTTTTTTGTGAATACCCATGGTAAAAAACTCTCAAGAATGGGACTGCATAAAATACTCAAACAATATGTCAAAAAAGCCAAAATCACCAAGCGGGTTACGCCGCACATTTTCCGCCACAGTTTTGCCACCCATTTATTAGAAGGCGGTGCCAATTTGCGGGCAGTGCAGGAAATGCTCGGTCACGCCAACATTGCCACCACCCAAATCTATACCCACATTGACAGAGAATATTTAAAAGAAGTCTATAAAACTTTTCATCCCCGAAGTTGATTTATATCTCATCAGTAAAACTACTGCCCCAAACAATTTTATAATATTATACCCGTATTTTTTCGAAACCCTATCGGATTTCCTGTTCTAGTCGGTTGTCTCATATGTTGTCTGACCTGTTGACCAATCCGTAATCTTAAGGGCAGACCAGCGGGCGACCCGACCCCTTGCCCTTCCTTGCCCCTGGCGGCTCGACCAGACCTCTGCCAATTAGACAGAAATTGCCGTTGCCCAATAAGTTGCCAGACAGACAGGATAGAAGACAAGGATATCGACAGGCAGGCAGAGCAGATAAACCGATAGTGTTGAAATTTACTCCAATTGTTGCAGATTAATCAAATAATTTACATCAATATATAATAAGTTTTGTCTCGTTCTTTTGATTCATATCTTGATACTTCACGAAATAAATGCCTTTTGCCAGATTAGCGACCGAATAATCAATAGAATAATTTCCTGAACAAAATTCAGCATCTATCAATGTTTCAATCAAGCGCCCGGTTGCATTAAAAAGCTTAATACTAACTTTACCAGCCGTGATGACTGAATAACTCAGTTGCATCATATTTGTCAATGGATTAACAACCGCTCGCATACTCGGGTTGGCAATATTGGCATTGATATCAAGCATAATTGGTGCAACGGTTGAAGCGCTCGCTCCTTTTACTGTCATCGAGCTCGGTATAAAATAACGCCATAATTCTCTCATGTCATTTCCTTTGATTGCGTAGATAAACGGACCGAATGATACCATTGAGGCACCCGCGCCAATTTTCTTTCGCTCTAAAATATTATCCAAAGTGTACCAGGTGTCAGATGTAATCGAGTAACAACCAAAATCATAAGTATTACCGCCTTTGAATGCAAAAATGTTATCTTCATTTACGGCCATTGCGGCTCCGTCCTTAACTTTCTTTTTCGGTAAACCGAATCCGACATCACGCATCTGAATCCAGGAATCCTGCTCGGTCAGGTAAGTGTAAAAATATCGGGTATTTCCTCCGACAAAAGCATACAAAGTCTCGCCTTTGGCTGCGAGCGCACCGCCTGCTTTTATTTTCTTGTGATCCGGCGTTTGCAGCGGTTTTTTCATGAACCAGGTGTCGCTTGCTATGTTGTACATCCAGAATTCATTGGTATTACCGCCTTTGAACGCATAGATTGCGTTTGCACAAGCAGCGAGTGCTGCGCCCGACTTAACCCGCGTCGATTTTACCGAACCCGGCGCAAACTCGGGAATCGATTTTTTCTGCAGCCAGGAATCACCTGCAATGTCAAAAGCCCAGAACTCACAGCAATTATTGCCTTTAAAGGCATAAATAATTCCGTTACGCATCGTCATATCCGCACCGCTTTTGACTCTTTTTTTGGTGCCGAAGACAACCGGCATCGAACATTTTTGTGTCCATGAATCACAGGCAATATCAAAGGCATAGAAATTACAGGTATTTCTGCCTTGCAACAGGTAAATTATCGAATCGCAAATCTCCAGACCACCGCCTGCTTTTACGCCTCGGTTGACAATCGGAACTTCTTTCATTTTCCGCCAGCCCCGGTAAAAGACGAAAAACGAATCGATCAGCACATTGTTCTCAATGACGATATCCCCGGTAAACGGAATCGAACACCGAACACGATACTGGGCTTCTTCAAAATAGAGCGGACTGATTACCTGCATATCAAAAACTACTTCAATCGAATCGCCGCTGTCGAGCGTAACATATTTGGTGCTGACATAATCGGTATTATCAATGCTCAAAGTTACCGGGACATCGTATTCGGATTTTGTCCCGAAATTATGAATCATTGCGCGCGGGATAAACCAGTCGTAAAAGTAATTTGTATCTTTCGGCTCAGTAATTCTGGTCACAGCCAGGTCTTTAAGACCGACCATAATCGAATCCGAGATAACATTATTGCCGACAATCATATCATCGGCAAAATAAGTAGAACAGGTAATCGGATAAGTACCGCGCGGAAAGACCGTCCACGGATTAAACTCAACGACCCGTTCTGACTCGCCATCCAGTTCTTCGACCGGCTGAGTATCGAACCAGGTATCAATCATAAAGGTAACTTCGAAATCGGCGCGCTCGGTGCCGAAATTTCTAACCCGGATGCGGGGCACGATTATTGCCATCGAATCGACCGCGCCGAACGGTTCGATTATCTCTGCGATGCCGACATCCCGAATTTTGACCGACAAAACACCATACGCAGTATCGTTCTCGTTTACCGGGTCAGTTGCCAACTCGGTATAACACATGAGCGCATAAGTTCCGCGCGGACCGATTGGCCAGGAATCAAAAACGACCGTCTCGGTATGATTGGGCTGAATCGCAACGACCGCTCGGGTACTGGTCCAGCTATTGATTGCAAAAGTAACATTAAATGTTTCCGGTTGAGTGCCGAAATTTTTAATTGTTGCCCGGACTGCCAATGCTTGCGTGGAATCGATACCGCCAATTGGTTCGATTATCTCAATCACGCCGACATCGGTTAACTGCACTGAAAAGCTGCCGGTTACGAGATTGTTCGCTGCCACCATATCGCCGGTTAAACTAACCGTACAGCGCATTGTGTAAGTCGCGCCGAGCGGAAAATTAGCAACGAACTGGTCAAAACTCTGTTCAACCGAACTTCCTGCATTAAGACTGACATTTCGTGCGCACGCATAATTCAAACCGTCGCCGTTAATGTACAAGTTCACCGGCACATCAATCTCGTCGGTCGTGCCGTAATTATGAATCCAGACTTTGGGCGTGATTGTTGCGCCAGAATCGACAATGCTTGACGGCGCAGAAATCGAGCTGACTCCGAAATCACGCACCCGCACCGAAAAGTTAGTTGCGCTGTGATTATTATTCGGCACTGCATCTCCGTTCAAACGGGTCGAGCATCTCAAAGTATGCAATCCCCTTGGGATATAGGCGTTGAATGCGGTAAAGGTCCAAGTTGCAAATGCGCCGGAATCGAGCGAGACATACTGCGTGTCCGCATAACTGGTACCGGCAACATACATAACTACCGGCACATTCACGCCCGCAAGCGAGCCGAAATTATGAATCACTGCTTCCGGTGTAATCAAAGCGCCGGAATCAACCGGTGCGGTTATCGGCGTAATCGATGTTACCGCATAATCACGCACCTGAACCGTAAAACTGCTTTCTAACTTGTCATTACTCTTCACCATGTCAGCCGCCAGTTCGGTCGAACATTTTACAGTATTAAGACCGCGCGGGCCGACTGCCCACGGGCTGAAATCAACGATAACCGAATCGAGCGGCGCCAGGTTTGCAACCGGTTTGGTGCTCGTATATCCGGTTGACGGAATTTTCATTGTCACATTGAAATTTTCAAGACGGTTGCCTTGGTTCTTGATTTTTGCTCGCGGAATGATTGTACTGGCTGAATCAATATCGCCGGACGGCACCACAATCTGACTGACCAAGACATCCTGCGTATAATATTTGATTGTCAGAAAATCTTCACCGCTTCCTGAACCATTGCTAAAACCGCTCACAACGACATTGCCGTTGTTATCGACTGCAATCGCATTTGCTTCGTCATAGCTGTTTATCGGTCCGTCATAACTCTTTGCCCATAACAACTCTCCGTCCGCATCGTACTTTATGGTCATATAGTCGGTAAGCCCGCTCTGCGTGACAAAACCGGTAACGAAAACATTGCCAAGCCGGTCGATTGCGAGTGCTTTTGCCCGGTCATTTGAGTTTGTCTGGTCATATCTTCGCTCCCACAGCAGGTCACCATTTGCATTATATTTGATTGTCGCAAAATCACTACCTGTTCCTGAGCCAACGCTGAATCCAGTAACATGCACATTACCGCTGCCGTCAACTTTTATGGCGGCCGCTTCGTCATCATCTGCCGAGCCCAAACCTGTATAACGCTGTGTCCATAACAAATCACCGGTTGAACTGTACTTAATCGTCAGATAATCTTTGTTCGTACCCGAACCCGGGCTGACTCCGGTTACATACACATTACCCGAATTATCAATCGTCATCGAAGTTGCTTGGTCCGCACCGTTCGAACCATTGTCATAAAATCGCATCCAGCAGGTGTCTCCGCTCGCATTGTATTTAATAACTGCATAATCTTGACCGGTTGTCACCCGTGAACAATAACCGGCAACATACACATTGCCCGAACCGTCGATTGCGATTGCCCTTGCATCATCCGCGCTCAGACCGCCTTGTCCGCCATGATACCGTTTTGCCCATAATGAATCGCCATTACCAGCATATTTAATCGTCAGCATATCCGAGCCACTACCATAACTTCGGCCCGTAACATAAACATTTCCTGAACCGTCAATCGCAATCGCCGTTGCAACATCATTCCCATTACCTGAGCCGTTATACCTTCTTGTCCATATCGTATCGCCATTTTGGTTGTATTTGATTGTCAGATAGTCATTGTTAACCGTCATATAAGCATAACCGGTCACATAGACATTGCCTGAAGCGTCAACTGCAATCGTATTCGCCTGGTCCACATTATTTCCTGCGCCGGCATATGTTCTTGTCCACAAAGTTTCACCGCTGGCACTGTATTTGATTGTCAGGTAATCACAATCAGATGCAGCCTTATAAGTATAGCCGGCGACATAGACATTTCCGACTGCGTCAATCGTAATTGCGTTTGCTTTATCCGTAAAATTACCGGTTCCGCTGAATCTTCTCACCCATGCCGTATCAACCTGGGCTTGTAGATAATTCGGCATTATCACAAAGATTATTATTAAAAACAATAAATACTTACGCTGCATAAACTCCTCCCAACATATTTTTAAGACAAATTAATTTATTTTTAATCATTTCTCATCGCGTTCTTTTCCACACAATCCGATACTGCATCGCTATTTTCATTATTACTATTAATCTCGTTATCATCGTCATTTTAATAATTTTGGCGTGATTATGATGATAATTTCGCTCTTGTCGATTACTTTTCGGTTCTGCCGGAACAGAAATCCGAGCAGCGGTATGTCGCCGAGAATCGGAATCTTTTTACGGACCATCCGTTCATTCGTGGATTTGAGTCCGCCAATTACGATTCTTTCGCCGTCATTGACTCGTATCTGCGTTTTGACACTCCGCCGGCTTACGACCGGCAAACCGGTCAACCCGTCGCCGATAAAATCACTGACTTCTGGTTCGACTTCAACCGTGATTTCGCCTTTATCAGAAATAAACGGCGTGATGTTCAGCGAAGTGCCGTATTTGACAACTTCAAGTCTTATGTACGGATACTGGGGCTGACCGCTCACAATCTGATAATACTGCTCTTTACCGACGACAATGCTTGCCTTTTGTCCTTCCAGCGTGACAATTTTCGGATTCGCCTTGATTTCCGCCTTGCCGCTCTGCGCCAGAATCTGAATTGCTGGCAAAAGAAAAGTATATGACCCGTCATAAGCCAAGCCTTTGGTTATCGTTTTATAAAAAATCTCGGTCGAAGTTTCCAGTAGTTTGGTAAAATCGGCAAAGACACTCAGTGTATCCCTGCCTTTATGAAGCATCCCGCTCCATTTAATGCCCAGCTCTCTTAACGCATCTGTGGAAACTTCGCTGATGATTGCTTCAATCTGAATCTGTCTCGGCGGTTTGTCGATATTTGCCAAATCCTGTTTGAATTTTTCAATAATCTGGTTCGGTGCCGTAATCGCAATCATATTGATATCCGGATTAATCTTGATGTACGGACGGTAGATATCGGCAATCAGCTGCCCCGCATCTTTCGCTTTGAGATAATTGAGTTTAACCAGTTCGGTTGTTACCAGCAGATGGTACGAAGCATTATCCGATTTATTAGCGCCGACCAGATAATAGTCATCAAATCGTTTGAACGAAAAACCGAGTGGAAACAGAATCCGTTTCAAACATTCTTCGAGCGGTAAATCATACAGTTCGATACTGATTGTGCCGTAAACGCTGCCATCGGTCAGAATCATAATCCCGGTCTGCGCTGACAGGTCTCGCAAAACTTCCACGATTTCGCTGTCATAAAAGATATTGGTTATGCGCGGTTCGGCAATCGTATCTTCTGCCCAATCGTGCAATTCCGCTGATTCGTCTGGTGCGGTCAATAACGAACCATTGGCAGTAATTATCGATGTATCCAGCGCTTTTTGCCTGACACTTTGTTGTACAGCTGGCAATGATTCGGCATCAACCGGCTCTGCGCCGTTCGGCAGTCCCCAGACGACGCATCCGCCTGCCAGCACAATCAAAAGTATCTGTTTAATCATATCTGAATTTCCAATCTATCTTTACAACAAAAGCAAATCTTATGTTTAAATTTTAATCTCTTTCTGGCCGCTAGCAAAATGACCTTTGCCATAATCGATTTCGACTTTAATGTTATACCTGCCTTTTTCCAGTCTGGTCGGCATGTCCGGATACAAACAAACGGTCTGCTCGGGCAGAACATAATCTTTGATTGGTCTTAATCGGTATTCGCCGACTTGCACGATATTTTCGCCAAGCATGCCTGGTGCGGTTTTTTTTCTTTCGACAATTATCTTGCCGGTCGGTTTGGTCTTGACATTGCCGGTATTCTGGACAAAAATGCCCAAAGCAAGCGGGTTGGCGTGAACTATTTTGATATCGGCGATTTCGATTTCTTCTTTAATCAATCCCTGGTATTTGATTGTGACCGGCAGAAAAATTTCGCTTGGTAAAAATGTATCTTTTTGCACGCTAAAAACAATCTGGCTGTATCTTTCGCCCTGGTTATTATCAGCCGGGACTTTGACACTGATTTTCACCGGTTTTTTCGCACCGGCTGGCAAGACTAAATCTTTTGGTTCCAGTTCCAGCCATTCGGCACACGACCATCTGCTCGGTGTCGGATTTTCCCAGATAATCAGTTCTCCGCTTTCGTCATTGGTTACCTGTTTTATCTCGGCACTGACCCGAACCCGGCTCGTTTCTTTATTATGCAGAATCACGGCACGGCTGCGAAACGCGTTCGGCGAAACATTCAATGCGATATTGTCAGGATTGATAGAAACTGCCAATGGCAGTGATGCGTTCATATCGCCCTGCGCACTGACTTTTCGGCTCGTGATTTGGAATGGCATCCGCGCTTTTAACCGGCTTCGTGAGTCATACTTGATAATTGCTTCGGCAATATATTCGCCGGGCTGTGGTCGTGCAATGACTGAACGAATACCGACCGTTGAATTCGGTAAAATCACGCCCTGTCCCCTGCCCAGCGGAACTTCCCTGATTTTGGTGCCTTTGGGATTGCGCAGAATCAAAATACCTTCTGTATTCAGGTGAATATCGCCTTCGTTTTTAACAAATGCGGATATCGCAATCGCATCTTTGAGCGCTCCGGTCAGTCTTAAATTTTTCAGTTCTTCGGTATCTTCGAATTTAATTTCAGTAATCAATGCGTTCGGTCTGGACACCGGTTTGATTATGAATTTTAGAATAACCGACAATTTGACCATCACCTGCGCTGCACCGGCTTCTGGTCTTGGGCCAATTACGATTGCTCCGTATCTGCCGCCTTTGCTTGCGCGGGGAATCTGAATATGACCCGTGATTGCTTTTGCCGAATTTGGTGCAAGCGTAATCATACTGTCTTTAATCACAATCCATTCGGCGCAAGAACCAACTCCTTTGCCGACATCAACAATCTGATAACTGCCATTACTGGTCTGAATAATATCAGTCGGGTAGATAACAAGCGGTGCTGAGTCGGTTCTCGATTCATTATAAACCACGAATTCAAATTGCCGTCTTATACCCGGACTAAGAGTCTGCTCAATACTCAATGGCGAAACCGCTATTTGTGCAAAAATCAGATTACTTAAAATCAAATACACCATAATATTTTCTTTTATCCCTTATTCTGGCAGAAGGGGGTTATTTGATATTGGTTTTATTTCGACTCAGGGTAGAGTTCCGTAGTTTCCTGCTGCATCAATCCAGGTTGCTTGCTCATCTAAAGTTAGAGTAATCGTCGCACCACCTGCATCTTCATATTCACCAGGTTTACCCATATTACCAACTGTGATTTTTTGCCAGAAATGCATTGTTAATGCATCGTCTTCAATCGGAGTTAAAACATTAAGTCCGCTTGCTGTCG
>JAGXRL010000105.1 GCA_018335915.1 Candidatus Latescibacterota bacterium | reverse complement strand
GATGATGTGCCTTGTGGTCTTTATATTGTCGGAACTGAACGGCATGAAGCGCGCCGGATTGATAACCAGTTGCGCGGACGTTCGGGCCGGCAGGGTGACCCGGGTTCGTCAAGATTTTTTCTCTCCCTGGAAGACGATTTAATGCGTTTGTTCGGTTCAGAACGGCTGGCTGCATTAATGGACCGGTTTGGCGTCAAAGAGATGGAGCCGATTCAAAATCCCTTAGTAAGCCGAGCTCTGGAAAATGCTCAGAAACGGGTAGAATCCCGCAATTTTGAGATCAGAAAGCACTTACTCGAATATGATGATGTCATGAACCGCCAGCGCGAAGTTATTTACAACATGCGCGACCAGGTCTTGAAAGGCGAGAATTTAATTGAACTTTATGATGATGCAGTCGATAATGTGATTAACCAGTTAATCGGTAAATATGCAGCATCAAAATATCCAGACGAATGGGATTGGGATGGACTGAAAAGTGAGTTCGGGCTCGTTTTTCTGACTGATTTCAGCGTCAGCGATAATGAAATGAACCAGATTAAACCGGATACATTGACCGAAGCACTGCAAAATATAGCCCAAGAACGTTACCAGCAAAGAGAAAACGAATTAGGCAAAGAATTATTTTCAGAACTTGCCAAAGCGGTTTTTTTGCGTATAATAGATACCAAATGGCGGGATCATCTGTATGCTTTAGATATACTGAGAGAAGGAATATCACTGGTTGCATACGGACAAAAAGACCCGCTCATCGAATACAAACAAGAATCATTCAAAATGTTTGACGAGATGATGAATGATTTTAATAAAGAAGCAATAAGTTTACTTTTCCGGGCGCAGGTGCAAACCACAGACCGAAAAGTTGCATCAAAACCGGTTCATGCATATAAACCGGAGATCACCCGGTCGGGAATTGCGCCAGCCCAAGAAAGTAAAAACGAATACCAACCATCGCAGGCAAAGGTTGGTGCTAATATGCCACAGCGCAACGCAAAGGCAAAAGTCGGTCGTAATGACCCGTGCCCGTGCGGTTCTGGTAAAAAATATAAAAAATGCTGTGGTATGAATATATAAACAGGAGGCAATATGAGTAGAGTCGTAATCTGGACAATCGTTGCGATTGTCGTGGTTCTGGGCGTTATTTTTATCGTAACCGCCCAACGACAAAAAGCGACCATGCAGGTAGTTAAACCTTTATCCGATGAGGCATATGAACGATATACGCACCGGATGGAAAATCAAGTTGAGTCATTCGGTAAAAGAATCGAAAGAATGAAAGCAAGACATAATTTACAAGACCCTCAAGTTGCTGCGATTTTCACGGAGCTCGAATCAGAATTAAGAGAATACCGGGAAGCGGTTGAGAATTTGAAAGGTAAAACGACTACCGAAGACCGTGAAGAAGCATTTACAGAAACACAAGAACATGTTAAGAAAATCCGTCGGTTGATACGAGACCTTGGCGGAACAACCGAAGGTTAATTATTATCGATATAAATATAATGGAATAGGTAATAAAAGGCGATTTAAAGAGCGGCTCACGATTCGATTCAATAAAGAGAATCTGGGTCGCTCTTTTATAATCTGCGGTTCTTTAGTTATCCCGCACAGATTAGCAGTAATTTTAATCGCATCTTCATAACTGCCAAGACTGTCAACTAAACCATAACTTAATGCCTGCTGACCAGAAAAAATTCTACCGTCGGCATAAGGCAATATCTTTTCTCTTGGTAAATTTCTGTTCTGTTCGATTGCCTCAATAAACTGATTATAAATATCAGTCGTCATTTCGTCTAACAACTTGCGTTCTTTATCAGTCAAAGTACGGAAAGGCGAACCGATGTCTTTATGTTCTCTGGATTTGACGGTTTCAAAGCGGACGCCGACTTTCTTTAACAATTCGTCAACAATCGGAAATTGCATAATCACACCAATCGAACCGGTCAAAGTGCCCGGATTAGCAACAATAATATCAGCCGGACAGGCAATATAATAACCACCTGAGGCAGCAACTGCGCCCATGGAAACGACAATTTTCTTGCCTTTTGCTTTGGCATTTTTTACTTCGGTGTAAATCTCCTGCGACGCAGCTACACCGCCGCCCGGGCTGTCAATTCTTATTAAGATGCCTTTGATTAAGGGATTTTTAGTATAATTTTTAAGTTGCCGAACAATCGATTTTGAGTCGTAAATTATGCCTTCGACTTCAATAACGGCAATCGTATTAGAACTTATGAAACTTGATTTTCGGACTAAACCAATAATCGTGATTAAACTGAAGATATACACTATTACTGCTAAAACTATAATTATAATCAGGGTTTGTTTTTTCATAAAAGAAAATGGGCCTAAGTAGAATTGAACTACTGACCTCGTCCTTATCAGGGACGCGCTCTAGCCGACTGAGCTATAGGCCCGCTAAAGTCTCCTTATTTATAATAAAAGAAAATCGAAAATTGTCAATATATTTCTAAAAAGCAAATTGGAGTTGTGCAAGCAGACCTTTTGTATCTATTTTCGTTTCAACAAAGGTTGTTTTCTCAATTTTGTAATTCAGCATTATTTTCAAATTATCGGATAAAGGTCGGAAATTTAGACCAAAGACAATTTCATTTTGATAGTCATAACTTTCATATTTAAAAGTTGAATATCGGAACACTGGTTGTAACCACATCCAGTTATAACCGACCTGTGCATAATAACCAAATCCTGTTCGAGCGTTATCTTTGGTTGACAATAATTCGGCTTTAACAATTATCGGTTTTACAATATAATTTAATTCAGCTCCCAATCTTGAAAATTCGACTGTGCCCATATTGTAATTTCCAGTATAGTAATTCACACCCGCAAAAATATTTGACTTTTGTAAAGGTTTAATTACAAACCGTCCAGCAACACATTTATTTTTATCATGATCTTTTAACACATTACGACCATTTCCATTGACAAAAGCAATAGCAACATCAGTTAAAGAATGTCTGTACGAAACCTGCATACCAATATCACGGGTGCCTTTTGGAGCTCTGAGTGGGTCACGGCCGATTAAAGAGTATTCAATTAATTCAAGATTTTCCGGTTTGGTTAACATCTCAACACCGAGTGGTAATTTGAACTGTCCGATAACAAATGACAAATTAGGTTTAGGTTTTAACAATGCATATAAGTCATAAGCCGGTTTACCGGTTATATCAGCAATATCAAAATAAATACGACCCGAAGCCCAGTTGTTTAAATTTGCGGTCAAGCCGATAAAGGCAGCGCGCCTCGTAAATGAATTAGTGAAAATAGTATCTTCAAGTGGATGTTCTGGTATCGATATGCTGCTAAATGTGTTAATATACTGAAGCCACAATAGACCATCGATTGATAATCTTCCCTGCGACACTTTGACATCCTGGGCATAAATTACATTACAGAACATAATTATTAACACTGATAACAATATCTTTTTCATTATCGACTCCTTTGCTATTTTTAACGCATTATAGTTGATTTATAAGTGTTGTCAATAAGTAATGAAGAGAGTTCGGAAAAACTCGCTCTCTTGGGTTCATCTGTGTAATCTTGTTTTTAATCGGTGTAATCAGGACTTCTTCAGAAGTCTCATGGATAGGTCTTGACATTTAGCATATTCTCGATAATATAATTTTGAATTACTATGAAGAAACTGAATAAATATCTGTGCGGTAAAAGAATTTTGCCTAAAGGCATTAAAGCAGCCGATTCAGTTACGCAGATAATCGATGAGACGATGCTTGCTTATAACAGCGGCAGATTGCGTGCTGCCTGTATCTTGCTTAAAGAAAAGTATTCAGCGTCGAATGTGACGATCGGGATGAGTTTGGCTGGTGCTTTGACTCCGGCTGGTTTAGGGCCGTCGTGTATTATTCCTTTAATGAAGCATGGTTATATAGACTGGCTCGTAGCCACTGGTGCCAATATGTATCATGATATTCATTTTGCGTTTAATCTGCCTTTACACCAGGGCAGTGCCCGGGTTGATGACGCAGATTTGAGAAAACACGGGGTTATCCGTATCTATGACATTTATGGCGATTATTATGGCGTTTTATTAGAGACTGATGTCGAACTGCGTAAAATTCTGGTGCAGCCTCAATTCCAGAAAGAGATGGGTACGCAGGAGTTCTATTATCTTTTGGGCAGGGCAATGAACCAGTACGAGAAAAAGTATCAGACCGGAGAAGTAAGCATACTTGCCTGTGCGTACCGGCTCGGAATTCCAATCTTTACTTCATCACCTGGTGACAGCACGATCGGCATGAACATTGCCGGACTTGAATTATTAGAGCACAAGAATTTCAAATTAAAGATTAATCCGAGTATTGATGTCAATGAATCGACCGCAATTGTCCTGGACGCGAAAAAATCAGGCGGCAAGTCTGCCGTGATTCTGGTTGGCGGCGGCAGTCCTAAAAATTTCATACTCCAGACCGAACCCCAGATTCAGGAGATTTTGCGCATCAAAGAAGTTGGTCATGATTATGATATTAATATTACTGATGCCCGGCCTGATACGGGCGGACTCTCGGGCGCAACGCCCAGCGAAGCGGTAAGCTGGGGTAAGATTGACCCGAATCAAGTCGAAGAAAATGTAGTCGTGTATGGCGATTCGACCGTGTATCTGCCATTAATGACCAGTTATGTTCTGGCATCAGCCCGTAAAAAGAAACCTAAAAAATTATATCATCGCCGGGCTGAACTGTATGAAAAACTCAAACAAACTTTTTTCAAACATAACAAAGAGATTCCGTTATTAAAAAGACTGCTTAAATAAAAGAAGAGGTTAAGTATAAATGGATGAAGAAACACTGCTTGAAATTGTCAAAGAATATGGCGTAGAACGGCCATTGTTTATTATTGACCACAATAAAATCAGGGAAAATTATCAGCGCTTTAATAAAAATCTGCCCCGGGTGCAGGCTTATTATGCGATAAAAGCCAATTCTGAACCGGCGATTATCGAAACTTTATTCAAAGAAGGCGCGAGTTTTGATGTGGCATCGATTGCTGAGTTTCTGCTGGTTTACGATTTAATCGAAACCTGGACCAAACCCGAATCGGATTTTTATATCTGGGATAAGATAATATTTTCCAACACAATAAAACCCGCGACGACATTAAAGGCGCTTAAAAAATATAAGCCATTAGTGACTTATGACAATATCGATGAACTTCATAAGATTAAAAAATTCTGCGATACGGCGGGTCTAATTTTACGCTTAAAAGTGCCTGATACCGGTTCAATGGTCGAAATGGGCGGTAAATTCGGAGCGTCACCTGCCGAAGCAGTCGATTTAATCAAAGCCGCAATCGATAACGGATTAAATGTCGAGGGTTTGAGTTTTCATGTCGGCAGCCAGTGCACTAATTTCCGTAATTATGTTGATGCCCTTGTTATCTGTTCAAGTATTTTCAAAGAAATCGAACGCTATGGATTGAAAATCGGCCGACTTGACAATGGCAATAAAATTTTGGATATGGGCGGTGGGTTTCCGACTTCTTATACTGATGAAGTGCCGGCGTTTGAAACTCTGGCTGAGATTATCAATTCAGAATTGGACCGTTTGTTTAAAGGCGATTATGAAATTATTGCTGAGCCGGGACGGTTTATTATCGGTGATGCAGCATTGAATATCTCAAGAATCCAGGGCCGTTCGCGTCGGGATAGTAAGCGATTTTATTATATTAATGATGGAGTCTATCATACATTTTCCGGCGTTGTTTTTGACCATTGCGTGTATCACTTCCGGACTTTTAGCAAGGATAAAGACAAAGGCAATATTGAAGTCTGTACAGTGGCAGGTCCGACCTGCGACAGTTTTGACAAGATTTCGACCAGCGAACAACTACCCGGTGAACTCGAAATTGGAGATTTATTAATTGCGGATAAAGTCGGTGCCTATACAACAGCTTCATCGACGAATTTTAACGGTATTCCCGGTGCAATAATCATCAATATAAATACATAAAAACAATAAGTTAGTAAAGCTATTATGGGTATCATTCTTCGACTAAATCTTGACATTTATTAAATTTTAAGTATCATAACTTTTACGAAATGATAAAAATTATATTAAACGGCAATACTCAAACTTGCGAGCCAGGCAAAAAAGTCGGCGAAATTTTGGCTGACAATAATGCTTTGGCAGCCAGGGTCAATGGACAGATTGTTGATTTGGCTTATGAATTAAAACAGGATTCAGAAGTGAATCCGATTTATTTTGATTCTCAGGAAGGCAGGTCAATATTCTGGCATTCGACTTCGCATCTGATGGCGCACGCTGTGAGACTTTTGTTTCCGGATGTAAAACTGGCAATCGGTCCGGCAATTGATGAAGGTTTTTATTATGATTTTGACCTGACCCATTCTCTGACTGAAAAAGACCTGGAAAAAATCGAGGCAAAAATGCGCGAGCTGGTCAAAAAAAATCTGCCAATTGTACATAAGTTTATTGCCAAACCAGAACTCGAAAAAAGTTATCACCAGGCAGGGGAGAAGTATAAACTCGAAATTCTCTCGGAAGTGCCCGATGAGAAGATTTCAACATATGAGCAGGATGGCTTTTTTGATTTGTGCTTAGGTCCGCATTTGTCAAATACGGGTATTATCAAAGCATTTAAATTGTTATCTGTTGCCGGCGCTTATTGGAAGGGCGATGAGCACAATCCGATGTTGCAGCGGATTTATGGTGTTTCATTCCCAAGTCAAGAGCAGTTAGACGAGTATATCACAAAACTGGAAGATGCCAAGCGCCGTGACCATAGAAAATTAGGTCCGCAGCTCGGATTATTCTTATTCTCAGAAGATTTGGGACCGGGGCTGATGCTCTGGACTCCGAAAGGTGCCTTAATGCGTCGCATTATCGAGGACTATTGGATTGATACCCATTTTAAAGCCGGCTATGAGATTACTTATACTCCGCACATTGCGCGCGGTCATCTCTGGGAAACTTCCGGACATTTCTCATATTACAAAGAGAATATGTTCACCATGACCATTGAAAAAGAAGAATATGCTTTAAAACCGATGAACTGTCCGGGTCATATTCTGATTTATAAATCAGCCGTGCGCTCATATCGGGAACTGCCGATTCGTTATGCTGAACTCGGCACCGTTTATCGGAACGAGCGTTCGGGTGTGATGCACGGTGCGTTGCGAGTCCGTGGTTTTACTCAGGACGACGCGCATATTTTCTGCACACCCGACCAGATTGAAGACGAAATTTATTCGACCCTGCAACTGGCTATAAAAATAATGTCTGATTTTGGATTCAAGGATTTTCATATTGACTTATCTTTACGCGACCCGAATCATAAAGAACAGTATGTCGGAACCGACGAGCAATGGGATATGGGTGAGCAGGCATTAATCAAAGCCCTCGACCGTTCCGGTCTGAAATATACCAGACGCGAAGGAGAAGCGACTTTTTACGCACCCAAGATTGATATTAAACTGCTTGACAGTCTGGGTCGGGAATGGCAGTGTCCGACCATTCAGTTCGATTTTAATCTGCCGTCAAGATTCAATCTCTATTATATGGGTGCAGATGGCAGACATCATACGCCATTTATGATTCACCGGGCAATTTTAGGCGCGCTGGAAAGATTTCTCGGCATCCTGATTGAACATTATGCCGGCGCATTTCCAGTCTGGCTCAATCCAGTCCAGGCAACAGTATTGACTATTACTGAAGCAGAAACTGATTATGCCGAACAGGTAATCGCGCAATTAAAAACCCAGAACATAAGAGTAAACAAAGATTTTCGTAACGAAAAAATTAGCTATAAAATCGGCGAAGCAGAACGAGATAAAATACCGTATATCCTGATTATCGGTAAACGGGAAAAAGAACAGAACAAGGTTGCCCTGCGCAAACGCCGGCAAGGCGATTTAGGCGCGGCAAACCTGGAAACCGTAATCGAACAGATAAAACAGGATATATTTGAACGGAGGTAGTATATAAAAAACCGACCCAAAGCAAACGAGCAGATAAGAAGTCCTTTTGTAAGATTAGTTGGAGCTGATAAAAAAATCATCGGAATTATGCCAGTTAAAGAAGCAATAAGAATTGCCCGCGGTCAGGGTCTTGACTTAGTTGAAATCGCACCCGGCGCCCAGCCGCCAGTATGCGGCATTGTCAATCTCGGCAAATATCTTTACGAACTGAAAAGCAAAGAAAAAGAGATGAAAAAGAAACAGCATACGACCCAGATGCGGGAAATTCGATTTTCGATGAATATCAGCGAAAACGACTATCAGGTGAAACTCAACAAGATTAAGGAATTTATCGGACAGAAAGACCGGGTTCGAGTCGGTTTGCGGTTGCGGGGACGGCAAATCCTGCATAAAAACCTGGCTATGGATATTATCAAAAGAGTGATTTCAGATTCGAAAGATATCGCCGTGCCCGAAGGACCGCCCAAAACATTCGGCGAAGGCAGGCAGACCATTCAGATTATGTTATTACCAAAATAAAGGAAATTATGAAAAAACAGAAATCATTAAGTTCATTAAAGAAACGCATCAAAGTAACCGCGACCGGCAAATATCTCCGGAGAAAAGGCGGGAAACGACACCTGGCGACCTCAAAAACCAGAGCGCGTAAACGAAGCCTGACCAATGCTGTAGAAGTGAATAAAACTTTTACCAAAAAAATGCAGCGTTTGCTGCCAGGATATTAATTAAAGGAGTAAAACATGCCACGAGCAAGAAGTGGACCTCAAACCCGCAAACGAAGAAAAAAATGGCTCAAACGCGCCAAAGGTTATTGGGGCGCAAAATCAAAACTGTACAAGACTGCCCGTCTTCAGGTGATGAAAGGTATGCAGTCTGCCTACCGGGAACGAAAACGAAAAAAACGGACTTACCGTTCATTATGGATTACCCGTATCAATGCGGCTTTAAGACCATATGAGCTGAGTTATAACAATTTCATTCACGGTCTTAAACTCCATAACATTGACCTGGACCGTAAAGCATTGTCTGAACTGGCAATCCGGCATGCAGATGATTTCAAAAGTCTGGTTGAACTGGCAAAAGCAAAACCATAATCGCATAAGTCGGTCTTATGGATATTGAACAAATTGGCAAAGACGCACTTGAAGAGATAAAATCTGCCCAAACCTTAGAGGCGCTTGACTCGGTGCGCGTCAGGTATCTCGGCAGAAAAGGGCTTATCACCAATTTCTTGAAAGAATTGGCATCTTTACCAGCCGAAGAACGAAAAACAAAAGGCAGACAAGCCAATCTGGTTAAAACCGAATTGAGCACGCATTTCGAAACAAGAAAAGCGCGACTCGAAACAGAACAAGAATCAGCATCAAGCCAAACCCAATTTGACTTGACTTTACCCGGACGCAAATCCTGGCTTGGTAATGCGCACCCAATCACAAAAGTCTTACAGGAAATTGTCGAGATATTGGTTGGTATGGGTTTTGAAGAAAAATTAGGACCTGAGATTGAAACTGAATTTTATAATTATACAGCTCTGAATTTTCCTGAAGACCACCCAGCGCGGGACCAGATTGCCTGCTTTTACTTGGATGACAAGCACCTGTTAAGAAGCCATACTTCACCGGTCCAGATTCGGGTGATGGAAAAAGAAAAACCGCCAATCCGGATTATTGCGCCCGGACGCGTGTACCGACCAGATGCGTTTGATGCATCCCATTCACCGGTCTTTTATCAGGTCGAAGGATTATATGTCGATGAAAATGTGACTCTGGCTGAACTCAAAGGCACGCTCGAAGTATTCTGCCGAAGAATGTTCGGGGAGCAGGTCAAAGTCAGATTCTCGCCGTCTTATTTCCCGTTTACCGAACCGAGCGCAGAAGTTGCGATATCCTGCGTAATCTGCGAAGGTGCGGGTTGCAAGACCTGTAAAAACACGGGCTGGCTTGAGATTCTGGGTGCCGGCATGGTGCATCCAGCAGTATTTGAAAATGTCGGCTATGATTCTGAAAAATATTCTGGATTTGCATTTGGTATGGGTGTTGAGCGGGTCGCGATGATTAAATACCGGATTGACGATATCCGGCTTTTCTACGAAAACGATATCCGCTTTATCAAACAATTCTAATAAACAAGATTTCACAGATTTATAAGATAGATTACACAGATTAACAGATATCTGTCATTCCGGACTTGATCCGGAATCTATTTTTTAACTACGGATTAACACGAATTAACACCGAAAACTCTGGATTTCTGTCTGTACGGGAATAACTTGTATTCGTGTGATTCGTTTATTTGTGTAATTCGTGGTCCGATTGAAAATCGGGGCGACTGGATTTGAACCAGCGACCCCCAGCACCCCAAGCTGGTGCGCTTGCCATCTGCGCCACGCCCCGTGCTTTTATATTAATAAGGTTTTAATCATAAGTCAAGATTACGCTTATATAATCTTATAATCTGTAATCTTAGAATCTTCTAATCTTTGAATCTGTGTAATCGTATTTTTAATCAGTGAAATCAGCGAAGCAAATCTTAGAACCTTGCACACAACAAGTTTCCATTAATCTCAATGAATTTCAATCTATTTCAATCTGAAGTCTTGACAAAGGGGAGTTTAAGGGTAAAGTATAGAATAACATGCAAAAAGAGGCAAAGGCACGGATAAAGATAAACAAACTTTTGGAATTAGCTGGCTGGAGATTGCTTGATTCATCCGAAGGATCAGCAAATGTTCTATTAGAGCCAAATGTCAAATTAAAGGATCTGGATGACGATTACACTAAAATTAATAAGGGGTTTGTTGATTATCTGCTATTAGATGAAAATAAATTCCCAGTCTGTGTGCTCGAAGCAAAATCCGAAGATAAGGACCCGATGGTCGGAAAAGAACAAGCAAGGCATTATGCCAATTCACAAAATGTTCGATATATAATTCTTTCCAATGGTAATATTCATTATTTTTGGGATATAGAGCGAGATAATCCAACAAGAATTTCGTTCTTCCCATCATTAGCAACAATAAGGAGCCATAAACAATTTACACCCGATACTCAAAAGATTGTCAGCGAAATTGTAAACGATGATTATATTGTATTAACACAAAATCCTAATTATCAAAAGGACCCTCGTTGGCATGATGAATCACAAAAATCAGCATATATTTCGCAAGCAGGACTAAAGTTCTTAAGACCATATCAAGCCGAAGCAGTCAAAGCTGTTCAACGAGCAGTTGCCGAAGGTAAAAACCGATTCCTTTTGGAAATGGCAACTGGCACAGGCAAAACATTAGTTGCGGGTAGTATTATAAAGTTATACTTAAAAACGGGTAATGCACGACGGGTGCTTTTCTTAGTTGACCGGCTCGAACTGGAAAACCAGGCAAAAAGAGCATTTGACCTGTATCTGAAGCCAGATTATAAGACCGTTATTTTTAAAGAAAATCGAGATGATTGGCAAAAGGCAGAAGTTATAATTACAACGGTGCAAAGTATTTCTTTTGATAATAAATACCTCAAGATTTTCTCACCGACTGATTTTGATTTAATAATTTCAGATGAGGCACATCGCTCGATTTCGGGTAATAGCCGATTAATCTTTGAGTATTTTCTAAGCGCAAAGCTTGGTTTAACCGCAACACCTAAAGACTATCTAAAGAATGTCAATTTTAGTGAAGAAGACCCTCGAGAACTTGAAAGAAGAATATTATTATCAACATATAAGACTTTTGGCTGTGAAAGTGGCATACCAACATTCCGTTATGCTCTACCTGATGGCGTAAAAGATGGTTATTTAGTTAATCCCAAAGCGATTGATTGTCGAACTGAAATTACAACCCAGCTTTTATCAGATGAAGGGTATGCAGTAATGGTTAAGGTCGAAGAAACGGATGAAGAAGAAGAGAAAATTTTTAAACATAGAGATTTTGAAAGAAAATTTTTTTCCGAGAAAACCAACTATGAATTTTGTAAGACATTCCTTGAAAATGCTAATCGAGACCCTATTACCGGTGAAATTGGCAAGACAATTATTTTCTGTGTCAGTCGCAAACACGCAACAAAAATCACTGATATTTTAAACAAGATGGCTCATCAAGCTTTTCCAGACAAATATAATTCTGATTTTGCAATTCAGATAACATCAGACATTCCTGGTGCTCAAGAAATGACAATTAACTTTGCAAATAATAACTTATCAGGTTGGACAAAATTCATAAATGGCTATAAATCAAGCAAGACACGAGTTTGTGTTACAGTTGGAATGATGACAACCGGTTATGATTGCGAAGATATTTTAAACCTTTGCTTAATGCGACCAATTTTTTCACCGACTGATTTTGTCCAAATCAAAGGTCGAGGTACAAGAATATTTACATTCAAGCATACTTTTCAAGACATCGGATTAAAAGAATTAATCGAAAAGAAAAAAGCCGATTATAAACTTTTTGATTTCTTTGCTAATTGCGAATATTTTGAGGAGAAATATCAATATGACCAGATAATAGCACTTCCCCCTACGACAACGACTTATCCACCTCAACCACCAGGACCAATTATTATAAGAGAACCAACTGCTGTGTATATACCCGACCCATTAAAAACAATGGAAGTCATATCATTCAAAGATGATGTAATGCGAGTTGATAGAGAACTTTACATGGACAAATTCGAGAAAAATATACACGAGACCTATAAAACTAATAATGAATTTAAAGACGCGGTTGATTCGGGCAATTATGAACTGATGGAAAAGATTGTCCAAGAGCATATCTTTAACAAACCCGAAGAATACTTTAGTTTAGATAATATCCGAAGAGGTTATCAATCTGACCGCAGGTTAAAACTTTGGGAAATTTTGGACAAAATCTTTGGTAAAATAAAACGATTCAAGACCAAGAGCGAATTAGCTGATGAAGAATTTGAGAAATATGTTGTTTCATACGGAGTAGCACCAAACGAATATTATGAAGTCAGAGAACTGTTCCGAATGTATTTAGTTGATAATGATACGCGCTATTTTATTGATAAAAATGAGTTTGGAAAATTTGCCGCAAATCCGAATATGCTTGAAGTCTTGCACTTGCTCAAAAAAGATAAAATAAAATCAATAACATCGTATATTAAAGATAATGTCAATTTAAATATTTATGCATAAGGAGAATAATGTTAACTGGAGAATCCAAGAGAAAAATTGACGGTCTGCGTGATTTACTGGTCGGGAAAATCCCAGTTCCCACAGAACAGGTTAAACAAATCACGCTCGGCTTAATTTATAAATTTATGTCAGATATTGATGAGCAGAATAAAGACCTTGGTGGAAAGTCATTTTTTACTGGTGAATATCAGCAATATGCCTGGCGCAAGATAATGGACAGCTCTTTATCTGCCTATGAACGATTGACTTTATATTCAGAAGGTTTGGAAAAAATGGGCTTTAATCCCAATATTCCGCAACTATTCCGGGATATTTTTAAGGATGCGTTCCTGCCAATTCGAGACCCGGCAACCGTCAAAGAATTTATAAAAGGATTGAATGAATTTAAATATGAACATAGTGAAGATTTAGGCGATGCTTATGAGTATCTATTATCAATTATGGGTGCACAAGGAGATGCCGGTCAATTCAGAACTCCAAGGCATATCATTGATTTTATTGTTGAAGCAGTCGAACCGCAAAAAACGGACAAAGTATTAGACCCGGCTTGTGGAACTGCAGGATTTTTAGTTTCGGCATTCAAGCATATTTTAGCCAATAATACAGTAAAAGATTCAAACCGACCAGGTTCGGCATTGTCAGCAACTGAAAAGAATAATCTGACTCACAACTTTGTCGGTTATGATGTTTGGCCCGACTTTGTTCGTCTTTCAAAAGTCAATATGTATCTTCATCAATTTCCTGACCCTCAGATATACGAATATGACACTTTAACCAGTCTTGACAACTGGAATGATATGTTTGACTGTATATTAACCAATCCGCCTTTTATGACACCAAAAGGTGGAATTAGACCACATAAACGATTTAGTATTCGTGCTAAAAAGTCAGAAGTATTATTTGTTGATTACATTATTGAACATTTAACACCTGCAGGAAAAGCAGGAATAATTGTACCGGACGGCATTCTTTTTATTAATCATACACCTTATAAGCAGTTAAGGAAAAGTTTAATTGAAAATAATTATATTTATGCTATAGTATCATTACCTGCTGGTGTGTTTAATCCATATTCTGGACAGAAAACAAGTATATTATTCTTAGACAGAAGATTCGCGCAAAATACAAACGATATTTTATTTTTAAAAGTAGAAAACGACGGATTTGATTTAGGGGCTCAAAGAAGAGTTATTGGCAAAACTGATTTACCGATTGTTTTGAATATAATAAAAAAGTTTAAATCAGCTTTAATAGAAAATAAAGTATTTAAAATTGAAGAGAAAAATAAATATGCACTTTTTATTCCGAAAATAAAAATACTCAAAAGTGATGACCATAATTTAACCGCAGATCATTATCGTAAAATAAAGGTGCATCTTAATCAAAAATGGCCAATAGAAAAAGTAGAAAATATTATAGAAGAGGTAAAACATACTAATAAAATTCAAAAATCTAAATTTTTAGAAACGGGAAGATTTCCTATTATCGATCAATCAGAAAAATTTATTGCTGGTTATTGGAATAATGAAAAAGATGTTTTTAAAATATCGAAACCGGTAATTTTATTTGGAGACCACACCAGGATATTTAAATATATTGATTTTGATTTTGTCTTAGGTGCAGATGGCGTTAAAATATTACAAACTGATAAAAGGTTTATTCCTATGTATTTTTATTATGTTGTATCAAATTTAAAAATTAAAAATTTAGGATATTCGAGACATTACAAAGAATTGAAAGACTGTGAAATCCCTATTCCACCTCTCGAAGTCCAAAAGCATATCGTCGCAGAGATAGAACAATATCAAAAAGTCATAGATGGTTGTAAAGAAGTCGTAAAGAACTGGCGTCCAATTATAAAAATAAATCCTGAATGGAAAACAGTCAGATTAGGTGTTGTTGCTGTTGTATCTGCCGGTAATTCTGCACCACAAGGCGAAGAGTTTTTCATCAACGGAACATTTCCATTTTATCGAACATTTGATGTTGGTGCTGTTCATCTATCAGACAATCTCATAAATGTTAGAGATAGGTTAAATAATAAAGGAATAAAAGGATTAACTCTCTATAAAAAAGGAACAATTCTATTTCCTAAAAGTGGAGCATCTACATTTTTAAATCATCGAGTAATAATCGGATTAGACGGATATGTTTCAAGTCATTTAGCAACTATTAATGTTGATGAAAAAAAGATAAATAATTTATTTTTATATTATTTATTGATACACATAGATGCTCGAACATTAACACACGACCAGAGCTATCCATCATTAAGACTATCAGAAATTGAAAATATTCAAATCCCTCTTCCACTCCTTAAAGTTCAAAATGAAATCGTTGCAGAGATTCAAAATGAGCAAAAGGCAGTTGATAATTGTAAGCTGTTAATCGCAAAATACGAACAGAAAATCAAATCCAAAATCGCTGAAGTTTGGGGAGAGAAAGAATAAATGATTAAAGGATTTAGTATAGACAACATATTTATTATTTTGTATAATTAAATATCCAATGAATACTAATGTAATTGATTTGCTCAAAGATATCCTATATGAAATGGAAAAAGATGGATTACCGACCGGAAAAACAAGATTAATTAAATTATTATATTTACTTGAAGTTGAATATTACCGATTACATCAAGAGAGATTAACAGATTTGATATGGAGATTTCATTTTTACGGACCATATCCGGATAAAATTGATGAAGTTCTTGGTGCGCCAGATTTAGAAGAAATTCCGAGTACAATTAAAGGAGACAGAGATTTTAAGAGATACACGGTTGTTTCTGAGCAGACAAAACATCAATATAATATCACAGAAATTCAAAGATTAATATCCCATATAGTAAAAGACTGGGGTGGTTTGGATTTATACAACTTGCTTGATTATGTATATTTTGAGACTGAGCCTATGGAAAATGTTAAAAGAGGTGATATATTAGCTTTTTCAAAAATTCAGCCATATCAAGAGACGAAATTGGTAAAAATTAGGGTGGATAGCAAAAAAATCGATGAATTAAAGCAAAGAATTAAAGACCATATTAAAAATCAACCACGCTCCGAGATAAAAGTATTAGTTGATAAGGAATTAAATAAAGCAATGCAGATATGGGATGAGGATAGTAGACAAATTTTAATCAAAGGCAAATGTTCTTTTGAACCTGAAAATTATCCATCTAAGGAAACCGATTGAGTCAAATTTCAAAAGGCAGTTCAATCTTAATAACTAACAATTATTATAGTTCATTAACTGATTCTGAAGCATGGGCTATGAAATTGGGGCAATTTTATTATGCTCATATAATATATCCATCTGATTATCCAAATATTTTAAAAGATGTTAAAATTGACCCGCAAAATGAATATAATAGTATATTTAAAATTAAACCTTATTCAGCTGGTGACGAAAAACATTTCCCTGCTAAAATGTTAAATTTAAGACAAGATGAAATGTATTATGTAAATAAAGGAAAAATTCGTTTAGCTATTGTTATCGGTTACATAAAAAGTGAGTGGGTTGATTTAAGTAATCCACAGGAATATGTACTATGTGCACCAGTTTTTGGTTTTCGATTAAAACATACGCAAGAAATTATTGTAAGAGCTCAAGCATTTGATTTCCCTAACTTATTTTATTTACCTTATGATGTACATGGTTGTTATAAAGAATCGGCTGTGCGTTTTGAATTAATACAACCGGTTTCTCGTGGTAGTTTACATCCTTATATGGGCGCATTACCAGATAAACCTGTGATATTGACTGATGAAGCATATTGGCTAATGATGTCACATCTTATGAAGTTTTTAAGTGGAACTGTTATTAGTCCACAATTAGACCAAGATATTGCAGATTATCGTAAATTAATTTTAGATGGATTGCAAGCAGGCGAAATAGTATAAAATACTTATATGGATTGCAGCATTTAATTAGAGATTAATGGTTAGCAGTTGAGATCCTTCTTATCATTCAGAATGACATTTGTCCGCATTCTTTTATCCACTTCTTCTTAAATTTCTTATTTGCTTTTGCCAATAGTTCCTTGACTGCCATGATTGATATGTTTAATTTTAGTGCTATTGCTTTTCGGTCCAAACCTAAATAGTGTTTGAGATACAGAGCCTGTCTTTCCGATTTTGATAGTTTTTGTTAAGATAGAAGACTGGAATCCCTCGTATCAAGTACGGAATGACTGTTTCTTCGTTTCACTCAGAATGAAATCTGTGTTTATTTGTGTTAATTTGTGTTTATTTGTGGTTAAATTGTTATCCTGTTAATCCTATCCGAGATTCTTCATTTTATTCAGACGGTTGACTATATTAAGTATAAACTATATAATATCAATGATGAAAAAAAGTAATGTTGTAAGAGAACGCGGTAAAAGATATATGGAAGAGTATAATTATACGATTATATTAGAAAAGGAAGATGATGGCGGTTATCATGCTTTTTGTCCGGCATTACCGGGTTGTCATACACAGGGCGACAATTATGATGAGACAATGATTAATATTAAGGACGCAATTATCATTTATATCGAAAGTTTAAAAGCCCATCACGAACCGATTCCAAAAGAAGATATTACAATAAAACCTCTGACAGTAACGGTTTGAGTCATAAACTACCACAAATTAAAGCAAGAGAAATAATAAGAATTGCCAAGAAACTGGGATTTGAATTTGACCGTCAATCAGGCAGTCATGCGGTTTATTATCGGAAATCAGATAAAAGTAGAATTGTCGTTCCAGTCCATCCAGGGAAAGATATAAAACCAAAAACTTTATTCGGTATCATTAAAGATATGGGTATGGAATCCGATGAGTTCAAAAAGTTTTTATAGTTTCCTCAATTTTTATATGTGCAACTTGTTTGTCAGCATTTATCAGCAAGCAGTTAGTTGTTCGTAGTTAGTTGTTAGTAAACAAAGAAAGCAAACCTGAACCCCGCACCTATTCTTAAATATACTTTAGTTGACACAACATATCATAAGTTTGTTCGTACCATCCCTTGAATAGGTGCGAGGGTAAAGGTTTGCCCGACATTATATTAATCAGTGTTTATCTGTGTGAACCTGTGGTTATATTGTTTTCTCTTTTCAGTCGCGAGAGTTTCTTCGTTTGACTCAGAATGACAGAAAACCTGTATTAATCTGTGGTAATACCCTAATTCAAAATATATACTTAAAAGTTATATTTTTCGTTACCGATTTTTTTTGCTTAATCCTTTAATAACCAATAACTAACAACTAAAACTGGCTTCAGAAGGGGAGTGCTCCCTCCGTGGCTTGTGAAATTGGTAAAGTATTGGGCACAGGTTGAGCTATTGGAAACGGATTGAATTCGGGGTTTGATGCTTGTATTAGCATAAAGATACGAGCGTGGATAAAGAACGGTTATGACCCGTCAGATTAAGATGGACTAGAACTCGGAGATACAGCAGGAATTAAGGTAGCAATCATAGAGAGATAGAAAAGCGAGATAGGCACTGGGATTTAATGACGAATTTTGTTATTTTTATATTCAACAAAACAGGATTGTTTTATAACCTGACCAGATATATTATATTTTTCTAAGATTAGTATTTGACTGCGGTAAACGAATTCTTAAAGAACAGTCCCTTAAGATGATTAATTTATTAATCCCACTCTTGACAAATCAAAATCTGTTTCTACAATTATTGCATTAAGGATTTTAATGATTTGAGTATTATGTTTATAATTTAAAGAAATGGAGGATATATGAAAAAATATATCTGGTTGGTTGTAACAGTTTTGTTTTTTGCTTCAGCAGGAGTTGCTGAAGACCTACATCAAACCGGTCTTTTATATAGTGACCCGCGTTTGAATCCGGATATTGTCGAGGTTACTGACCTGGCAGTTGAAGGATTACGCGCTGCAGTTGACCTGTCGTCAGAAATGCCGCCGGTTGGTAATCAGAGTTCAGAAGGTTCTTGCGTTGCCTGGGCAATGGCATATTATCATAAATCGCATACTGAATGGCGCGAGCAGGGCTGGAATCTGAGTCTGACTCAAAACCGATTCAGCCCCCGTTTTATGTATAATTTGATTAATGGCGGACGGGATGGCGGCGCCTATTTTAACGATGCGGTCAAATGTCTGGTTGACCACGGCTGTGCCAATCTGGCAATGATGCCTTATACTGCCGGTCAATATACGACCTGGCCTTCAGAAACCGCATTTGTCTGGGCAATTCCATATCGCGGACAGCAAAGTTACTGGATAGATGCGAGCAATGATAACGGTATTAATCTGATTAAGACACAGCTCAATAACGGATATACAGTAGTAATCGGTATTAATGTCTATGGAAATTTTGATAATATCAGCGCTTATGATTATACTTATTGCGCTTCGCAAAGAACCGGCTCGAATCGCGGTGGTCATGCAGTTACGATTGTCGGTTATGATGATAATAAACTGACTGCGGACGGATACGGCGCGTTTAAACTGGTCAATTCCTGGGGTACGGGTTGGGGTTTGTCCGGATATTTCTGGATGTCGTATGTCGGCGTTAAAGACGCCTATATTTCACATCGGGCAGGCTATTATGTGACGGACCGAATCGGGTATAATCCGAGTTTACGGATTCGCACTAAATTAACACATAATGCGCGCACCCGAATTGGTTTTCAGTTCGGGTTTGGTCCGACATCATCCCCGCGTGGTACGAAAGAGTTTTTTAACTGGTATATGCCGACCGGTACAAATCAAGCATTTCCGAATAATAATCTGGTATTTGACATGAGTGATAATATCGCGTCGCTCGGGGTAGATTCGCTTGTGTTTGAACGGTGTATTGATAAAACCAGTGATGGTATTACTGGAACGATTGATTATTGTCAGGCAGAACTGGTCAATTCGATTGCCAAAGTCTCGAGTGTGACACCGGTCGCGATTCCTGATTATAATGTTGCGGTATATGCGACGCTCTCAATGAAACAAGGCGAAGTCATAAATCCGCCAGTCCCGGTCGCACCGGCAAATGCAAGCAGTGTTGATACTTATACGCCAACCCTGGAGGTTCAGTCGATAAGCGGAGCATTGCAATTTCATTTTCGCGTATATCAGGGCAGTAATCTAATTACGGAAGGATATTCGAACATAAATACTTGGACTGTGAATACGAGTTTAGCCAATAATACGAGTTATACCTGGGACTGTCAGGTGCAGAAAACTGCGGGCTGGAGTGATTATTTTTCACCGCGCTGGAGTTTTACAGTGAGCGTGCCGACTCCGCCTTCAGCACCATTACCAAGTTCACCGGCAAATAACAGCACAGTCACAATCGCAAGACCAGTGCTTCAGGTTCAGTCAATAACAGATGCGACCCAGTATCATTTCCGTTTGTTCCAGAACAGCAGCTTCATAACTGAAGGTTATGTTACAACCAACAGCTGGACAGTGGATATGGACTTGATTAATGGCACTTATACCTGGGAATGCCGGGCACAAAACTCACTCGGTTGGGGACCATATTTTAGTCCTGCCTGGGCATTTCTAATAAGCCTGCCTGAACCGCCAGCTGCACCATTACCAAGTTCACCGGCAAATAACAGCACACTTACGACGCTCAAACCGACTTTACAGGTTACAAAAGTCAGTGGTGCATCCCAGTATCACTTCCGCGTTTTTTCAAATGGCATTCAAGTTATAGAAAAGTATAATAATACAAATTCATGGAAACTGAATACAAATCTCACAAACAACACAAATTATACCTGGGATTGCCGAGTACAGAAAAACGGATTATGGAGTGTTTATTTTAGCCCAGCCTGGGCATTCCGGATACAGACCAAAACCAAAAGTCGTGATGCGAACAGAATTATGCTCGACGAATAAGAATATAAATATAACACAAAGGGCAGGAATTTTTCCTGCCCTTTTTTATTTGAATTCGTTTGATTATTCTTCTTGAATAATCGTGCCGGAAAAGATGTAAATTTCGGTCTCTTTATCCTGCCAGGCGTTATCTGGCAAGCCGGCTTTCCAGCAGGTATGCTGTAAAAAGGTCTTTTTGTCCCAGCCCTGTTCAGTCGCGACCTGCGGTAATAATAGTCCAGAATAACCGCCCTTTTTAATGACAAGACCATGCTTGCCGACAATTATCTCGTCAATGCTCGAAATCTGTTTGAGCGGAGTCATAACCGTAATTTCAATGTCAATGTCTTTTAATTCATTCTGTTTTACTTTGGGAAATCTCGGGTCTTCGGTTGATGCGGCAATTGCCATATCGACAACTGCCTGGTACAAGGGTTTGAATCCTTGCACATAACCGATACAACCTCTTAATTCACCTTTCTTTTTAAGCGTAACAAAGACTCCATATTGCTCGTTTAATTGTAAAGTTAATGCCTGAAATTTCGGAGTCGTACCAGATGTAATGTAATCATTAAGCGTGGTGCGGGCAATCCGGATTAGTTCTTGTTCTTCCTGTGTTGTCAAGATAATGGTATCGGTATTTGCCGGTTCGGTTTTTGTCTGAACGGTTTTTTCGTTCTTGTAAAATACGGATGCGGCATAACCGACCACATAACCGCCTTTTTCACCAATTACATCATTTGAATTGGTGCGATGCAAGACCGCTGACTGGCTGGCGCCGAGCATCTGGCAGGCAAGCATCAAAACTACAATCGGATGACCGCCGCAGGCACTGGCTTTATCGGCTTTGAGCGCATTGTACAGACCTTCGGGGTCGAAATTTTCAATATAGGATAATGTTATTGAATCGGTCTTGCGGCATTCTGAATAATGGTCGCCGTGATACAAATCAGACGATGCGAGCAACAGAACTTTTTTATCTTTAATATTTTCGGCAATTGCTGAGGCAAGCATTTGGCAGTCTGCATAAGACGGCTCGAGCATCATAATCGGCACGATTTTAATATCTTTGAAAATCCGCTGTAAAAAAGGTATCTGGACTTCGAGCGAATGTTCTAAATTATGCGCTTCAGGCATATTTTGTATTTTGGTGCTGTAATTAGTGATTTTCTGAGCCAGCTGCTCATTGATTGGAACTGTGCCTAATGGCGTTTGCCAGGCGCCTTTGCCATATACGGCAAACTCCTTGAGAAAAACCCGGTGCGTTGGTCCAAGCAGAATAACGGTTTCAATATCATATTGAGCGACTGCTTTGTACGCATAAGCAGCAGTAGGACCAGAATAAATATAACCGGCATGGGGCACCATGATACCTAAAATCTGACCAGGGATTTGTAAAGATTGTATTGCGTTGAGAAAGTCATCAACCGAACTGGACAGTCCGTTTTTTTCGCCCGGATAAAACTGTCCAGCCACAACCGGTTTTCTTATCATATTTTCCCCCTGTAATGGTTGAAACATTATCATTGCTAAACATAAAAAACCGAACACGAATGACACGAATATTCTTTCCAGAATTTTGAATTTTGAATTTTGAATTTTGAATTGTTGTTTATTCGTGTTCATTCTTAACAGAAACGCTTATGTTGATATTTTTTTGAGATGTTCAGCTGCTTCAACTAATTTCGAATCGAGCGTCAATGCTTTGCGGTACATATCCTGGGCTGAGGTAGTTTCATTGGACGCTTCATATGCCAAGCCGAGTTGATAATAAACCTGCGCATCTGGTTTTAGTTCCAGCGCCTTTTTGAACTGTTTGATTGCTTCTGCATATTTCTGGTTCAAGAGATAAAACTGACCCACTTCGATATAGTCCTGAGCAGTAACCGGTTTCTTTTTTTTCATTATAAATGTTCGATTCTTTCCAAATCCTCGTATTTGCCCAACAGGGTGATGACATCGCCTTCCAGGAGTTCATCTTCGGCAGCAGGCGCGATATTGATATCTTCGTTAAAGTCAGGCGTGCCTTTTTCCGTGACAATCGGGATTTTGCGTTTAATCGCGATTAAAGAGACATGATATTTTTCCCTTAATGCCAAATCTTTGATGGTTTTCCCGATAAATTGCTTTGGCGCCGCGATTTCAATGATGCTGTGAGTTGGTGACAATTCGATATAGTCAAAAATTTTCGGTGAGACAAAACTTTCTGCGAGGCGGGTTGCGACTTCGCGTTCTGGATAGATTACGCGGTCAGCACCAATGCGCGAGAGAATCTTACCGTGTTTATCATTGACGGCTTTGACAATTACCTGCCGGACACCAAGTTCTTTTAAGAGCAGCGTAACCAGAATACTGGTATCAATGTTTTGTCCGAGACTGACAATCGCAACATCAACATCGCTGATACCGGCATCTTTAAGAGCCCGTTCTTCGGTTGCGTCAAGAACCAGACTGTGCGCGACGATATCAGAAAATTCACGGACTTCGTTTTCGTCTGAGTCAACCACAATGACTTCAAATCCTTTACTGGCCAGGGCACGGGCAATGTTTGACCCGAAACGCCCCATACCAATTACCGCAAAAGTTTTAGCCAACTAAAATCACCCCTTCCGGATGCGTATAAGTTAAAATCTTCTTTTTAATGAGCGCGGTCGCGAGGGTTAAAACTCCGACCCGACCGATAATCATAGTCATAATTATAATCAGTTTGCCAATAACTGAATAGTCATAAGAAGCAGATAGATTAGACACAAATCTGGAACCGAGCGATAAACCAACGGTTCCGAATGCAGAAAATATCTCAAAAATAGCAGTCATAATATCTAACGGCTCTCTATTAAAGATTAAGAGTAAAATCAGAGATGTCAAGACCCAGGTTACAGCAAGGCCGACAATTAAGAATGCCTTAAAAATCTGTTCATTAGACACGCGCCGCTTAAAAATGAGAATTTCCGTATGACCGGTTAAGAGCGCTTTAAGCTGGAGAATTATCAGACTGAAGGTGGTTGTCTTAATACCACCGCCAGTTCCGCCGGAAGACGCGCCGATAAACATCAGAATGATAATGAAAAACATGGTTGCCTGATGAAAGACCGAGATATTAATGAGATTAAAGCCAGCCGTGCGCGGGGCAACTGCCATGAAAAAGCCGTTGACGATTTTTTGAGTTAGAGAAAATATTTTCAGGGAAGTGTTCCATTCGAGTAAGAGAATAATCAAGGTGCCGATGCCAATCAGGCAGGCGGTCACGGTTAAGACTGATTTGCTGTGCAGGGATAGGCGGTCACTTGTCTTTCTAATATAAGTCTTGTAAACATCTGAGATAACGACAAAACCAAGCCCGCCCATAATAAACAAAGTGGAGATAACGAATGGAACTAAAAGACTGTTGGCATAACCGGCAAGATTATTCGAGAAGGAAGAAAAACCGGCATTACAAAAAGCCGAGACAGAATGGAATATGGCATGACCAGCCGCATATTCAATTTTCATATCGGTGCGCACAAAATAAGTAAACAGGATTAAGGCGCCGACTCCTTCAGCCAGAAAAGTTACCCGTACCACATTAAAAGCAAAACGGCGTAAATTTTCATAACTCAGATAATTGATAGATTCCCGCACCAGAAGCCGGTCGCGCAGACTCAGTCTTTGACCAATGAAAAAGAAGAATGCGGTTGAGAGAATCATATAACCAAGCCCGCCAATCTGAATTAATAAAAGTATAATAATCTTACCGACCAGAGTAAAATCAGTAGCAGTATCTTTGACAATCAGACCGGTAACACAGACCGCAGATGTTGATGTGTATAAGGCGTCAATCGGGGTAATGCCGTGCGATGAGACCGGCAGGTATAAGAGCACGGCACCGAGCAGGATTATCGTAAGATAGCCAGTAATCAAGAGTCGGCCCGGATTAACTGGTTTTTGGAGTTTTCTTGGCATGGTCTGTTTAACGGATTTGTTTATTAAGAATTTCTTGATGAAATTTAGGCATAAGAATTTAATTATTTTTGCATGCGGGGCGACCAGGATGGCGAATAGGCGCCGCTCGTGTTCGTGATTTTTCTCTGGCCCGAGCCGTTCCAGTGCATAGTATAGAGTTGGTTTAAGCCGTCACGATTCGAGCTGAAAACAAGATGCAAGCCATCGGGCGACCAGCTTGGCTCTTCATTATTTCTTAAGTTGGTCAACTGCATACGGGTATTGCCCGAAATATCAGTTATGAAAATCTGGTGCGTGCCGCCGGCAACCCTGGAAACATAAGCAATTAAATCGCCGCGCGGTGACCAAACCGGTGAAGTGTTATACGAACCTTCATAAGTTATCCGTCGCATATTTGTGCCGTCAATGTTCATAATGTAAATCTGCGGCACGCCAGTACGGTCCGAGACAAATGCCAATTCCTGGCCGGTCGGCGACCAGGTTGGTGAG
>JAGXRL010000104.1 GCA_018335915.1 Candidatus Latescibacterota bacterium | reverse complement strand
CCCAGGCAATTGTAAATCTTGATGCGCACCGGGGCTGACTTTGTCAGTTGATACTGAATCGTAGTCTGATTTTTAAACGGGTTTGGATAAATCCTTTGCAGACTGAGCAATGGATAATCATTGTCCGGCTCTTCTATGTCAACCACTGGTGAGAAATAGGCGGAAATTGTGTGGTCAGTCGTAACATTATAAAATGTATAATAGGTCGAATCAGCTTCGTGATTAATATTATCAACCACTAAACTGTCAATCTGGCAATTGATATTAGGAGCAATGATAAATGTTGTGTCCGCGCCGTACGTTACAGTGATTGTACCTGACGGCGTGATTGTGCCGGGCCCAACTGCGGTTGCAATAATCAAGCGCACATTGGTTGGCGTGTATTCGTCGGCACCAATATCTGGTGTAACCGGGTCGCGCGGTTCGCCATCAATATCGACTGTAACCTGACTGATTGGTGTCGCCAGGTTATTCACATTAGTCGAAGCCGGATGAATGTGTAAATCAATCGGACTTATAAAATTCGGATTTAAACTGATACTATGACTATCCCGATAAGTTACATTCTGCCAGTCGGCTAAAGTTGCTAAATCAATACCAGCTCGATGCGCCACATACTGTCCATTTGCACCCGGTGTTGCTACATATAAATCATTATAATCCGAAATAAACGAAGCCCCGCTCGCTAATGAATCATAAATACAAAAATGCTGACCACTTCCACCGCTCCGATTATTAAAGATTATATTATTCCGAAAATCAATCTTCGTCTGTAAGGTTGCGGATGGTTTACAGAAAAACCCATAAGATGATTTACTGGTCGGTGTGCCGCCAATGTAGATTGAGTTATAATAGAACTTATAAGTACCCGCGGTCGTCTGCTGACGCAGAAAACGGATACCATAAATTTTGGTATTAGGATGAGTAACATTTCCATCAAGCGAGATAAAATTATTCGCAATCAAAGGGGGTTCATCCGGGTCAGCCATAGTCATATAAATTGCCTGAAATGCGGTGCAGGCATCAACCGCCATAAAATCAAAGAATTTATTGCCGGTAATCTTAGTATTCACTACTGAAGTTGCGGTAATTCGGATACCAGTCATTAAAAGTGTATTGTGCGAAACCGTGCTGTACAATTCATTGCCATGAATCGTGGTATTTGAATCAAAAGCTGAAAAATAGATTCCTGTAGAGCTAAAGTCATAGATTTTGCATCTTTTAATCGTATTATTATTATTACCGCGTGCTCTTGAAGTGCCTCTAATTGTAATTGCATATACCGGATATTGGTCGGTTCGGCTGCTTGTCACAATACAATTCTCAATCAAATTATCATTATTACCAGGGCCTGACGGTGCTTCCGCCGTAGCAAAATAAACAACTCCGCCCGCAAGCGATGAAACCAGCTTGCATGCCGCGAGCAGCTTACAATTCTTAATCGTATTAAACGAAGCGCCGTTGATAAATCGGACTGCATGGCCGGCTGTATCTAAATCTTGATTACGGTTAGATATAATCAAACTGTCAATTATTAAACGGTCAATCCCGATTAAATCAAACATTGTCGTCGCATTACTGCCTTCAAATTTCGCCATCATTCCGCTCACTGGTTTAATCGTTAGAGTCCAGTCACCGCCTAAGTATCCGGCTGGAATCGTGCATCGAATCGGATAAGTTTCAGAATTATATACTGAGTCAGTAAGTAGAAAAATTACATCTCCAGCAATTATCGAGTCTTTCCATCCGGCCATTGCCGCGCTCAAGGTTGGATAATCGCCGCCCACGCCAACGGTCTTAACACCGGCAAATTGAGTGAAAGAGAAATAAGCTTTGATTGTATGGTCAGCCGTAACATTATAAAACCAGTAATAAGTCGAGTCTGAACCATGATTTACATTATCAACCACTAAACTATCCAGGCGGGCACCAGGATTTGGGCTAATCACAAAAGCCGTATCAGCACCGCTATTTACGACAACCGCACCAGATGGCGTGATTGTCCCCGGCCCAAATGCAAAAGCATTTATCATATAACTCGACGGTGCACCCTGGGTGTATTTAATCATTGCCCAATCAATATAAGTACCCACGCCGCGTCCATAACCGGCAACATACACATTATTAGCATTATCCAGACCAACTGATTGTCCTTGATGAATCGAATCCTGGACCGGATGATTATACCGTGCCTCCCATTGCAGAACACCACTTGAATTATATTTGAGCGTAAGAATATCAGTATGAGATGTCAAAGAAGCATTCATAAATGTACTTCGACCGGTTACATAGATATTAGCCGATGCATCAAGCACCATTGCGTCCTGACCGGTTTCATCCGGGCAGTTTTCATAACTTGGGCTGGTACCGACCATAGCCGGACCATTATATGTTGTAACCCATTGTTGATTTCCATTATTATCATATTTAATCAAACACAGGTCTTGACCATTTGTGGTGGCGGTCGTATATGTGGTGCCATAAACATAAACATTGCCTGCGCCATCAAGTCTAATCCAATAACCGCCGTCTGATGCGTTATCCGGTCCATTATATGTCCTTAACCAAAGCGTATCGCCGGATGAATTATATTTTATGGTTGTGATGTCTGTGCTCGTGCCGGTATTTGAAACCGAGCTGGTCACATAAACATTACCTGAAGCATCGGCAACAACATCCCGACCATAATCCGCACCATCAGCCGTGCCATTATATCTTTTTGCCCAAATTTCGCTGCCGGTCGCGGCATTGTATTTGATTGTCACCATGTCATTGCCAGTTCCGCTGCCCGCGCTATAACCAGTCACATAAACACCGGTCGCGTTCACGAACAATGCATATGCCTGGTCAGTCCCGGCAATGCCGCCGTCATAAAACGCTTCCCAGCGAAAATTACCATTTACATCATACGAAATCGTGCCAATATCGCTTGTACCCATTCCTGGTCGCGAACCATAACCGGTCACATAAACATTTTCTAAAGCATCGATTGCCACTTTACGGGCAAAATCATAACCAGTTGTCGCGCCTGGTAAATCATAAATTCGGGTCCAGAGTGAATCACCGGTCGTGCCGTTAATCTTAATCGTTACATAATCACCTGAGCCAGTGCCCATCGTATATCCGCACACATACACATTACCCGACGGTCCAACTGTGATTGAACTGGCTCGTTCCGCATAATTGCCAGAATTAAACTCATGTGTCCATAGTTCTGTGCCATTAGTATCGTATTTTTTCACAAGCAGATTACTGCTTTGGGTGGCGATGGTGTGACTGCCGGCAGCATAAACATTACCACTGGCATCTGTAGTCATTACATAAGCGTAATCAGAAACATTGCCGGGTGATGAATATCTTCTTGTCCATGCGGTATCAACTTGAGCTAATGCGACGCTGCATAAAAGCATTGCCGCCAGTACTGCGATTTTTTTAATCATATCTGCCTCCTACTTTACAATTTACTCAATAATAACCCTAAATATAGCGTCTGTCAATTACTAATCTTATTTAATAACAATAATCTAAGCAAGAATGGAACCACGGATTATATGGGTTAAACCGATTATTTATAAATGTCTTATTAGATTTAACTAAACCGACTGTAAAGAGTTAGCCAATAAACTGCCTAATCTTTTTGACTTTTCAATCGGCTGATAATAAGTGTCTTTATCCAAATCATCCCGGCCCGCCACGCCCAAAAACGGAAACGTGCCAAGATTAACCGGCTTCATCTCCAGATAAACGGCAATTTTGTGCAGTTGTTCCAGAACCGGCAAAGGCGAGTCAATATAACAGACCGCGATAAATCCGCAGGGCTTATCCGCAAGAGGGCTCGGGGCATCGTGCTTGCGCATCTCGTCGTTAAAAAACGCCAGTTCGCCCAGCCGTTCTAATAACGCACACAACCGGGCCGGCACAACCAAATACAGGGGCGCGCCGATTAATATTGCATCGGCCGATTTCATCTCGTCTAAGACAGTCTGAAAATCATCTTGCTGATTGGAGCAGACAAACGGCGACTTGGAGCACATATTATAATCGGCCCGACACGGGTCAATTCTCAAATCGGCAATCTGTAGAGTTTTTACATCCAAGTTTGAGACGGTGTCTTTGCATGCCTGTAATGTAATTTCAATCAAGCGATTGGTATTGCCTTTTTTCCGCATCGAACCATTAATGGCTAAAATTTTCATATTCTCCCTCACTTTCTATTAATATCATAATTTCATCTCTTGCCAGATTATCTTACCGACCTTATTAATATAAGTCATCAAAATATCTTTGCTCGCCTCAGCTAAACCGTATTTAAAAATATTTGCAGATTCATACTGCGGTGCGATAACCAAATTCCCTTGTTTATCAATAAACATTGCCTCTGAATCTTCTTGAACCTGTATGATAAAATCACCGGCTTTGATACCGAATGACTCAGCTTTAGAAATACCACATATAAAAGCATATCCTTGCTTCCCAAAAGCATACCTGAAGCCGGATATTCACCCCGTTGGTGCTGGTTTAAAGCATTCTCTGTTTGACTTCCAAAAACAGTCGGCAACCAAATCATAAAATATAGTATCAAATTCCACATATGCTTTCTTTAAGATATCGGTTTATAGTTTTATCATAAAGCTTTCGTGTCAAATGTCAAGTACAATAAAATATCTAACTGGGTCTTTTCAATGTTTATCCCCTTGACGAAACTGATTAAATTGATTATAGTGAAATAGTACTATGCAAAAGAAATATCCCAAGCCAGTTGTATATAAAACAAAATCTGGTATTGAAATCCATATTATTAAAGAATTTTGTAAAGGCTGCGGGATTTGCGTTGAGTTCTGTCCGAAAGACGTGCTGGCGCTGGGAAGCGATTTTAAAGTCAATGCGGTTAATATCGAAGACTGCACCGCTTGTAAACTTTGCGAAGTGCGCTGGAGCAGGAAAAACAACAATATCCAGTATATCAGATAAATCTGTGAACTTTGCTCTTTATGTTGCTCTTTTGAAGGCTCGATTAAAATCAGTAATTATGTCACTAATTATAACTCTGCTTTAAAGAGCGAAGCACGCTCTTAATCAGCCATAATTTTATATATCTGAATTTAGATTGCTAATTTCAAGACTTATAACAGATTTTTCAACCCTGCCTATAAGCGACTTCGAGATAAGCCTATCTTGTAACCGACGACTAACAAACGCCCGACCTTGACCATACCAGAGTACAGTATCCGGGCATATAAGGAAAGAAATATGAAACCACAGATTAACACAGATTAAAGAAAAGAAATCGGTCAAATCCGTGTAATCCGTGGTTCCAACTATATCTGAAAAAAGAGTGATAATTAAGACTCGTTTGAGTTTACAGAAACCACAGATTCATCCCGCACCTATTCTCAGTGTAATGCAGATAAACAATAATATAAAATATACATACACAATCTCAGGAATAGGTGCGGGAGAACCAAAGGCACAAAGGGCACAAAGATTTTCTCTTGATTTTCTCTGTGTCTCTGTGGCTTTGTGGTATTTTTGCAGAAAAGGAATCAGTTATGGCTTGGCTTGAGATATATCTTGATAAAAATTCAATTACTTTTTTCCGCCCCGGCCCGGTTTTTCGAGCGGGATGTTTTGCCGGCATAACGGGCATTGGTCGGGTTCGTAGTTTTCAACCGCAACCCGATAACAACTGTTAAAATCAACATCCTGGACATACTGATTGAAGTCAGTCAATTCTATGCTCCGGTCAATTAAAACCGCAATGCCTTTGACTTGTCCGGGGAATTGTTTGAGTGCCTGCATCGTGTCTTTAATCGAACCGCCTGTGGTCAAAACGTCGTCAACGACAAGGATATTTGCGCCTTCAGGAATCACGAATCCGCGCCGGATTACTCGTCCTGCCGTGTCTGGTTTTTGCTCGGCAAAGATGCATTTTAAGCCCATCTGTCTTGCTACTTCATAGGCAATGATGACCCCGCCCGTGGTTGGCCCGCACACGATTGAAATATTTTTATCTTTAAAATACTCGGCAATCATCTTTCCGAACATCTGCACTAGCAGGGGATTTTCCAGGATGCGGAATTTTTCAAAGTATTTTGCGCTGTGCAGTCCAGAAGAGAGCAGAAAGTGACCGGTCTTTAATACATTATTGTCTTTTAGTATCTGTTCAATATTCATTCGGCTCCTTTTTCACCACTGATAAATACCTGTTCTGTCTAACCGTGTTTATCTGTGGTTAATTTTACTACATTTTTCTCGACTCATTTGCTTCCTTGTTTGAGCTCGTGTCTGATTTTTTCGATGACCGCTACCGGGTCAAATGCCCGGATAATCGGTCTGCCCACGACAATGTAATCCGCGCCGGCCCGTGCCGCGGCTTCGGGCGAATCGAATCTTTGCTGGTCTTCGTGCAGGAGGCGGGCCCGTTCGTCCTGATTTTTCAGTTTCTTCCGTTCTGCGATGATTTCTGATTCGGGTAAAGTCACACGGATGCCCGGCACCACGGTCAGGAAATTTTTGCCGCACTCTTTTTTAATGGAAGCGACTTCGTGCACTGAACAGACCACGCCGTCAACGCCCGATTTTTTCGCAAGATAAGCAAGATGGTTGATTTGAGCCGAGAGTTTAATCTGTTCTTTAATCGGAAAGATACTCGCGTATTCTGGCTCTGAGATGCTGGTCAGAATCGTGACGCCCAGCACGAGTGGTCTTGGTTTGATATGTTTTTTCGCGCAGAAGTCGGCTAAATGCTCGACGCACAGTTTCATCATTTCCGGACCGCCCATGATATGAATCGTGAACATTGCGACTTTGAGCCGGGCACAGGTCTCAACCGCACGCGCGACCACAGTCGGAATATCGCAGAATTTCAAATCGAGAAAGATTTTTTCGCCTTTGCGAATTAAATTGTTGACGAGCTGGGTGCCCGAGTGCGTGAACAGGTCAATGCCGATTTTATAGACATCAATCCATCCGGCAGTAGCGTTATAGGTTTTCTTTGCTTTCTGGGATGAATCGCCCTGCAAAGCACAGATTAATTGAGTCATTTCACGCCTCCTTTGAAATTTTTATCTGACAACTTGTGTAATATTTCCAAACCGGCATAGGGATTGCGCAGGTTAGCCGAACCGATTTGGACCAGACTGCTGCCGGCATGCAGAAATTCCCGGACATCGTCAGCACTGCAAATCCCGCCGCAGCCGACAATCGGAATTTTTAATCTTGACGCAACCCGCCAGACACAAAACAGGGCAAACGGTTTGATAGCCGGACCAGACAAACCGCCGAAGATTCCGCCCAGCATTGGTTTACCAGTGTTGCTATCCAAAGCAATGCCATATAAAGTATTGACCAGACAGACTGCGTCACTGCCCGCATCTTTAGCGGCTTGAGCAGTTAAGAGCGGGTCAATAAAATTGGCAGTCAGTTTAGTAATGAGAAACTTGTCGGTTTTTCGACGCACCGCCGAGACGACCTGAAAAACGGTTTTCGGGTCTTGGCCAAGCATTTTATCAGTCTCCCGGATATTTGGGCACGAGACATTAATCTCGATGCCGTCAATATCGGCGTCGCTCAGTTTTTCAGCCAGCGCGGTAAAATCTTTAACCTGGTTGCCAGAGATGTTTACAATCAGATTTGTTTTAAGCTGCGCCAGTCCGGGCAGGATGTTTTTCAGGAAAGCGTCAATACCCGGATTTTCCAGTCCGACTGAATTTAATAGTCCGCTGGCGGTTTCCCAAATGCGTGGCATCGGATTGCCCGGCCGCGGTTGCAGAGTGATACCTTTAGTGATTATCCCGCCCATTTGATTTACAACCGATATGAATTTATCGCCGAAACTGAATGTACCAGATGCTAAAATTAATGGATTCTTGAAAATAAGATTTTTTATTTTAATATTCTGCGTTTTTTTCATAATTCAATCTCATTTAAATCAAACACGGGTCCGTCAGTGCAGGTTCGAACATAACCATTATCTTTTTTCTTAACGCCGCAGCCAAAACAGATACCGCAGCCGCATCCCATCCGTTCTTCTAAGAATCCGAACAGTTTTAAATTGGAAATTGGAAATTGGAAATTGGAAATTTTCTGAAGCATCGGTAATGGACCAGCTGCAAAGATAATAGTTGTTGGGGGTTGGGGATTAGGGATTAGCTGTTTTATTAACAGGTCAGTAACCAGCCCTTTTTTCCCCTGCGAGCCGTCATCAGTTGCTAAAGAGATTTTTTCGCATAATGGCATGAACTCATCGAGTAAAATCAGTTCGCGCTTAGTTCGGGCACCAAAATATAAAGTCAACTTATTATTTTTGCTAAGTTTCTTAGCCAAAAATAAAAGAGGAGCAATACCGAGTCCGCCCGCGCATAAGACAATCTTCTTGTTTTTGACCGGTTTCACTGGTTTACCTAAAGGACCTAATACATATAAGCTTTCACCCGTTTTTTTATCTTGCAACAAGCGGGTACCTTTACCGACCACCCGGTAGATAAGTCTGAGTTTATCACGGTTCGTATCCGCAACTGACAGGGGACGGGCTAAAAACGGTTCAAAACATTCATCCAGGGTCAGCATCACAAACTGACCCGGTTTGATTATGCCTGCGATTACACCCGCTTGTAACCAGATTGAATAAATTGCGGGCGCCAATTTTTTATGTTCTACAATCTTTGCCTTAATCCGTTTCATTCTTGGTTTTCCAGTTCAGCCCGCATTGTCTGTGCCTGCCTGGCATATTCAGTATCTGGATAATTAACAATAATCTTATCCAGCACCTGCCGGTATTTGAGATTGTGTTGGTTGGTATCTGCTGCCGCGCCGAGAATGTTTTTATACAGCCAGGCCTGGGCAAACAATGCTTTAGGTGCGAACACGCTCTGCGGATATTGGTTAAACACTTTTTCATATTCAGTGATTGCCCTTTCATACTGTTTCAGGTTCAGATTATAAATCTCGGCGATATGGAATTGAATTGCTGCTGAATCAATCTGCGGGCTCGTGGTTTTGATTGTGCTTGACAGTGTGTCTTGCCTGGCCGGCTCGGTTGGCAATGATTCGACTGGCGGGGTCAGGGTATCTGCGTCAGGCGTATCCAGCTCGTCCAAATCGTCGAGTTCCAGTTCAACTGAATCCGGCAATAACATATGTTCGAATTTTTCCATTTCTTTTTCTCGCTCTTTTTCGATTTCGTCCGGTTTTTTCGGCTCTTCAGGTTTTTTAATCGGTTCGGATTTTGTTACGTTCGTATCTTTGGGTGCTGGCAGTGGCGGAAAATCGCTCACTACCAGTTTTAACAGTTCTAACCGGCTCTGCGCCAGCGTACCGAATTCGCTGGTTGCCTGCTTTTTCACGACCGAATCATAATATACCTTGGCCGTATCAAACTTTGCTTCCGATTCATAACTGTTTGCGAGCCGGTAAAACGCTTCGACTTGTTCGGGCATACTCGTCACTTTACGCAGATAGAACCGCGCTTTTTCCGGTTCGTTCAGTCTCAGAAAGAGATTGCCCAAATCAAGAAAGACTTTACCGCTCAGTTTTGATTTGGCATTGGGCAGGGTATCAGCCGCAACCACCCGGTTGATAATCTCAAGTCCTTCGGTCTGGCGGTCGGCTTCGATAAAACATTCCGCCAGATGGAGCGTGACCCGCGTGTATAATTGAGAAGTGTCGGCTGCGTCGCGGCCAATCCGCTCACGGGTTTTCTCAAGACAGGTCTCGTAAGTGGTGATTGCTGAGCTAAAATCTCTTTCTGCCCGTTCGGAATCACCGAGCATGAGCAGGATTTGATAATATTTTTCTGACTTGGGATATTTGGTAAGGAAATTTTTCAGCAACGGGATTGCTTCGCTGTATTCTTTTCGGAAAAAATAGAGTTCTGCCGTCTTGAACATAGCCAGTTCTTGAATCTCGCGCGAAGTTTTGCGGCTATCCAGCACCTGCAGCCGTTCGATTGCCTGATTATATTCCTGCATTTCGATTAACGCCGCAGCCCAGTATAAATTTGCTTCGTTAACCCGCTCATAACCGGGAAAGACCAAAAGCAGATTTTCAAACTTATCGATCGCCTTGGTATATTGACCTGTATAATAATTGGACATGCCGATAATAAAGAGCGCTTCTGGTACATATTTTGACTGGGGATAGTTGCTGATGACCAGAGCCGATTTTTCAATCGCTTTATCAAAACTGGTTTTGGCTTGAGTTGGATTCGTTCGCTGCCGCGCCGCGCCTTCCCGGTAATACTTACGGGCATTGTAAAAAGTGTTGTAATAGGCGCAGTTGCTTAAGAAAAGCAAACCGAACCCAAACAGAACGAGAATCGTCGGAAATCTGAGCTGCCTCACAACTAATAATAATAAACTTTGTATAATTTTGTCAATACTCAATTACTATTATTAAGTCGCTATAATCTCCTTATTTGATGACCTTGTATTTTTTGCCAATCTTAGTGAACGCTTCGATTGCTTTATCAATATGCTCAATTTCATGACCGGCTGAAATCTGCACCCGGATGCGCGCCTGTCCTTTGGGCACGACCGGATAGAAAAAGCCGATCACATAAATACCTTCATAATACAAATCCCGGGCAAAATCCTGGGCAAGTTTTGCTTCGTAGAGCATAATCGGACAAATCGGATGCACACCCGGTTTAATATCAAAACCTCGGCTGGTCATTTCTTTTCTGAAATACATCGTGTTCTTTTCCAGTTTATCGCGCAGGGCAGTAGTTTCAGAAAGCATATCAATTACCTGAATCGTGGCAGCCGTGATAATCGGCGACAAAGTATTGGAAAAAAGATACGGACGGGAACGCTGCCTGAGCATATCAATAATCTCTTTTCTGCCGCTGGTGCAACCGCCCGACGCGCCGCCCATTGCCTTGCCAAAAGTCGTCGTGATAATGTCAATTCGTCCCATTACATTATTATGTTCGTGCGTGCCGCGCCCGGTCTTGCCCATAAACCCGGTTGCGTGCGAATCATCAATCATAACCAGAGCATCATATTTATCAGCCAGTTCACAGATATCAGCCAGTTTGGCAATATCGCCGTCCATAGAAAAAACACCGTCAGTTGCAATCATACGAAACCGCTTGTGCTGAGTTGCTTTCAAATGCTCTTCCAGTTCTTGCATATCGGCATGTCCATAACGATAACGCTCAGCTTTGCATAATCTGATGCCATCAATCACCGACGCATGGTTGAGTGCATCGGAAATAATCGCATCCTGGTCATTTAAGAGTGCTTCAAAAAGACCGCCATTCGCATCAAAACAGGATGTGTAAAGAATCGTTGCTTCGGTGCCTAAAAACTCTGATGTTTTCTGTTCTAAAGTACGGTGCACATCCTGGGTGCCGCAGATAAAACGGACCGATGACATTCCATAACCCCAATGGTCTAATGCTTTTTTCGCAGCTTGTAAAACTTTGGGGTGGCTGGACAGACCAAGATAATTATTGGCGCAGAAATTAAGCACCTGCTCTGGTTTGGCGCCGCTCGGATATTCGACTTTAATATCTGCGCTCTGCGGCGTTAAAATATACCTTTCTTCCTTATATAATCCTTGCTCTTTAATTGATTTCAATTCGGTCTGCAAATAATCCTGAAATTTCTTATACATCCCGTCTCCTTTTTAAAGCTTGTTCTAAATCTTGTTTATCCGGAAATAAAACGATTTTTGCCGAAGTCCGGTTTGGTGCGGTTAATTTATCAAAAGCTTTATCAAAGTCTTGTAACATCATCATATCAGTAATAATCGAGTTAACATTTAACCGTCCGGATGCCAAGAGATTTCTGACCCGATACCAAGTGTCAAATATTTTTCTGCCTGAGATACCGTGAATCTGTACGCCTTTAAAGACAATGTCATTATCATAATCTATTTCTATTCTGGGCTGGGGTGAAATTCCGAATGCCGAAACCCGTCCGCCTTTGCGTACGCATTTGAACGCATCAGAAACTGACTGCTGGTTGCCGACAATTTCCAAAGCAATATCCGCGCCCGCACCATAAGTATTATCCTTGACAAACTTGACCCGTTCTGCCGGACTGGCCTGGTTTACTGACAGTACATAATCCGCACCGAGCTCTTTAGCGATTGCCATCATCCTATCTGACATGCCGATTAAAAATATTTTGGTTACACCGCAAGCCCGGGCGATCGCAGTTGCCATCAAAGAAATCGGTCCGTCACCGGTAATCACCATTGACTTACCGGCAATATTACAATCTTCACCAAGCACAGCATAACAGGCATTACCTAATGGTTCTTGAATAGCGGCAAGTTCATACGGAATACTTTTGTCGTTATGCCAGAGCACGCGCTCCGGAATATTCACATATTCAGCAAACACGCCGTGACGGTCAACGCCCAAAATCTCCATGCCCTCGCCAATATGTTTTTGCTCGAGCATTGCGTTTAAGTCTTTTGGGAAATAGATGTGGGTCTCAGCTGAAACATAATCACCAACTTTAACGCCTTTGACGCTCGGTCCGACTTTTTCGACAATACCGCTCATTTCATGGCCAAGAATCTGGGGCAGTTTTTTCTCACCAATCCGGTTTTGCGACCACTGGTCCCAGTTATAAATATGAATATCCGTACCGCAGACACCGACCGCCTTGACTTTAACTAATACTTCGTCATCCGCAATCTCTGGTATCGGCATGTCTTTAAGTTCTGCACCCTTGCTTGGCTGAGTCTTAACAATTGCTTTCATAATTCTACCTTTATGTCATTGCGAGCGACTAAAAGGAGCGCGGCAATCCACAAATAGAGATTGCTTCGTCGCTTTGCTACTCGCAACGACGTCCGTGTAATCTGTGGTTGCATAATTAATAATTAAACTTACCTTGTAATTTTTCCAGTTCGGCGAGTTCCATAATTTTGACACCGGCGCTGGTTCCGATGCGGTTAGCACCGGCTTCAATCATCGCAATCGTGGTTTTATAATCCCGAATCCCGCCCGACGCTTTCACGCCCAGCTTTTTACCGACCGTTTTTCTGAGTAATTTTATATCTTCGACTGTGGCGCCACCGGATGAAAAACCGGTTGAAGTTTTGACAAACTTAACACCCGCTTGTTTGGCAATTCTGGCTACCTTCACTTTTTCCGCATCAGTTAGAAGGCAGGTTTCTAAAATAACCTTGACACCTTTAGGGGCAGCGGCTTTGACCACGCTCTTGATGTCGTTTTTTACAAAAGCGAATTTCTTGGACTTAACCGCACCGATATTTATCACCATATCAATCTCGTCCGCCCCGTTTTTAATTGCCTGCAGGGTTTCTAAGACTTTAACTTCGGTCGTGGTCGCGCCTAATGGAAAACCGATTGCACAGCCGACTTTGACATCGGTCTTTTTAAGCAAGCGCTTTGCCAAAGGCACATAATAGGGATTCACAAACACAGTCGCAAAATCATACTCTTTGGCTTCAGCACACAGCTTACGCACATCCCGCTCTGATGCTTCCGGTTTAAGTATCGTATGGTCAATATATTTATTAAGCTTCATTTATTGCCTGTTCCCTTCCTATTTCTTTCTCTTAATCCTGGTTCCTTTGTCTGTATCTTCTAAGGTAAAACCCATCTCTTCTAAGCCTTTTCTGAGTAAGTCACTAATTTCAAACTCCTTCTTTTCTCTTGCTAAATCTCGCGCAATTGATCGGATAATTGGAATAAGCATATTCATATCTATTATATTAATACTTGCTTCAATTAGATTAGCAATATTATAGTGACCCTTTGTTTTAGCAAGTTCCTGTGCATTTACAAATTTGGTAACATCTCTATATTCAATTGAAGAACTTGCCGTTGTACCGCCTGACATACTAATTCTTTTCTCTGTTCTATATTTAATATCAGTTCTAAATCCCAAATTACTCAAATAAAACAGCACTTCATTATATTTATTATTAATTTCTTCACTGTTTTTATTTTGTAGCGCATTAAATCCATCTTTGATCGCATCAAAAACCAAAGCAATCACTTTCGGCGTGTTCAAATCATCATCCATTGCTTCAACGAGTTTCGGATTTAGTGCTTCGGATTTCGGATTTGCTTTGGCATGATTTTCTTCAACTGCATATAAAAACTCTTCAATCCTTGCCCATCCTTCTTTGCTTGAGTCGAGAATCGAAAAGTCAAATTCCTGCGGACTGCGATAATGGGATTTTAAAAAATATAATCTTATTACATTGGCTGAATATTTGCTGAGCAATTCTTTTGCTGTGATAAAGTGCTTGGTTGACTTAGACATCTTCTCGCCGGTCAGATTAAGCATCGCATTATGAATCCAGAACCGCACAAACTCTTTGCCGGTTGCGGCTTCAGACTGCGCAATCTCGTTTTCATGATGCGGAAAAACTAAGTCCTCGCCGCCAAGATGAAAATCCAAAGTCTCGCCCAAATGACAGATTGACATTGCCGAACATTCGATTGCCCAGCCCGGTCTGCCATTGCTCCACGGGCTTTGCCAATAAGGTTCGTCTTTCTTGGCTGCTTTCCAGAGTGCAAAGTCAGCCGGATTCTTTTTATGCTCTCTAATTTCAACCCGTGCCCCAGCAATCAAATCTTCAAGTTTTTTCTTAGATAACTTGCCATAATCCTTGAAATTATTTACACTAAAATAAACATCTCCATCAGACTCGTAAGCAAAACCTTTATCAATAAGTTTCTGCACCAGTTCAATAATCTCCTGAATATGTTGGGTTGCTTTGGGATAAATGTCTGCCCGTTTGATATTCATCTTATCTGCCACTTCAAAATATTCGTCAATATTCTTTTGGGCAATGACGCGGTAATCTATTTTCTGCTCCTGTGCTTTTTCAATTACCTTGTCGTCAATATCTGTAAAATTCTGCACGACTTTAGTCTTATATCCAGAAAATTGCAAATAGCGGATTAAAATATCAGAAGTAATATATGCCCGCATATGTCCAAAATGGGGCGGTCCTTGCACAGTCATACCGCAGATATAAATTTTAACTGGGTCTCCAAGCGGCTTAAATAATTCCTTTTTACCACTCAAAGTATTGGTCAGATAAAGCGACATACTGATTTTATTCTATTTTAAAATCAATGAATTGTCAATTGTTAAATAACTTTGCTTAGACCCTTGACACAAAATCAGGCATAATTATAATATCTCACCTACAGAATAATAATTCTGTAAAGGAGAAAATATGAATATACTATTATCTCTGGTTTTAATGAGTTTTATCGAAACCGGCTCGGTTGGTTTTACCCATACCCCGCTGTTCGATGGCATCAGTGTTAAAGTTGGCCAGATTGAAGGACTACGGGGAAACTTATTAATCAGTTTTGGCAGCGGTGAAACCCAGATTGACTCATCTGCTTATCATTATTATATTACCCCAAGCACGATTTATTCATATACTTATTACCGACCATATTACTGGATAAATTACGGATTACGCGCCCAATACCATTTCAAATACAATCAATGGTATCAGACATATCTTGGTTTAGGTGTTGAGGGTAAAAAAGATTCGCGTTGGTATACTGAATATGGCAGCGAGCAAAACGATTCAATTTATACCCATTTCCCGGCCAAGGCAACGGCTGATTACTATGGTCCAACCTTATCTGCCGGAATTGACTTTTTCCCGATTGCATTATTTGACGCCAAAACCCGGTTTGCCAAAGCCGTATCGTTTAACATTGAGATTTGCAGTTACTATCTGATTAAACACGAGTTTACTAATACGGATTTACACAACAGGTGGTTCGATTTTGGCTTTTATCCGGAACGCACTTTCTCGGGCATCGGCACTGGCATCGGGATTCAGTATAATTGGTAAAGAGATAAATAAACCTTAAATACTTTTCCCTATAAAAACAAAAAAGGTTGCGGGCAAGCAACCTTAATTATTAATAATATATTATTTTGTTCTGTCAGACCTTCTGGCAAAACCCGGCAGAAGTCTCAAAACTTCTCCCGTTGAAATAATTATAACAAAAATGCCAGGTTTGTCAAGTGTTTTTTTAAAATGTATTATTGTATAAAATATATACTTAAAAGTTATGTTAAAAATAGTCGATTTTTTCATCTAATCTTCTAAAAACCAACAACTAACAACTAAAAACTTGCTTTAGAAGGGGAGTGCCCAGGGGGTCGGGATTGAAATTAAAATTGTCGTGTTAATGAGTTAGGAGTTAAGAGTTAAGAAAAGAGTCTCTAAAAAAGCGTGGATAGAATGCTCGTAAAATTGCGGGTGAAGATGCGGGTTATCGCACGCAAAAGCGTATGAATTTAAGGACGAACTTAAGACCGGGATTAACTACGAATATAAAGATGAAACAACATGCAAGATTGGCACTGGGATTATAAGATAGAAAAATTGAAAGGTTCAAAGATAAAATTCAAAACATAATAAAAGGACGGCTCTAACCGCCCTTTTACATTTATTCGTGATTATTATCTAATCACAATTATTTAGCGTATTGCTATTTATTCAGAATCGTAATTGTATCGGTTCCTAAAAATGTGCCGACCAGCGCGCCGTTGACAACAATATCGCCGACAACACTGACCAAATATTGACCCGGCACATTCGGTAAAACAGAAATTGCTGCCGAGCGGTCGAATTTAACCATCAGCAGGTTATTGTCTTTGACACTGCCTTGGATGGCAGGTGCGCTGTTTTCACCATATACTAACCGGACCGTTGAGACCACGATATCTCGCGTGCGAACACCGGCTCCAGCGGAAAATCCGATTGACCCGGTTACCCAGGTACCCGAAAGATTGGAAAGATTGATTGCTGCCGGATGCAGTTCAACATTTGCGTCATAGACCGGGACAATTTGTGCAAACAAGGATGTTGCGACTACAATTCCAAATAGAATTGCCAGTAGTTTTTTCATTAAACACCTCCAAGCGTTCTTACCAACCCTCAATATTAGTGAATTTATTGAAGGCAATTTCGTAAAAGAAATTTTCATAAATTATTAGACAACAAATCTTGTACTAACGTTTCAAGATAAATAAATACAACTATATTTATAATATAATTATACAGTTTTATTTTTTATTTTGCAATAGCAATTGTATAAAAGTAAATTTAGATATAAACTTGTATCGCCATGCAGTTATGTCCAGGCATATTTTTTACCGCCAAATCAGGAAACAGGCAAATAAGAATGGCATTCGGATTACTATTGATTAAAGATTGTCTTCAGGTATAATCAAATATTGTACTTTTTACAAAGGAAAGGTTTATGAAATATAAATTTGTTATATTAGGTTTGTTATTAAGTCTTACGATGTCAGCACAGGGTGCAGGTAAGATTAGAACGCAGTCAATGCCTGATAGTTTAGTTTTTAACCGTTCGCTCTTTCCATTATCTCCGTATCAACACAATAAAACCGACCCGCTGGTTTTTGATTCGCTCAACTGCCGCTATCTTGGCAACTGGCCATTTACTTCTTCTTATACAGTCGCATATGATGCTTCCAGAAATATTGCGTTCTGTGCATCTGGCGGCGGCGTCTATATTCTTAATCTCGCAACTCCGTCCAATCCGGTAATCGTCTCAGAAGCAATTCACACCCGCGCAATTGTGTACGGGCTTTTTTATTTGAATAACCGGCTGTATATTGCAGCGGGTGACGCCGGTCTGGAAATCTGGGATGTTACAAATGCATCAGCACCAGCAAAGCTCGGTTATTTTGATACTGAAGGTAATACTAAAGATGTGTATGTTTCTGGTTCGTATGCTTATCTTGCTGACGGTCCGACCGGAATGCGCATAATAAATGTTTCCAATCCGTCCCAACCTGCAGAAATCGGTTATTATCTTACAGATGCTTTTGCCTGGGCAATATATATCTCAGGTTCGTATGCCTATCTGGCTGATGACTGGTATGGTTTACGAGTAATCAATGTCTCGAATCCGACCACGCCGTTTCAGACCGGCTATTATGACACGCCGGGTTGTGCCAATGATGTATATGTTTCGGGTTCATTTGCTTATGTAGCAGATGATTGGGCTGGTTTACGGATAATCAATGTTTCGAATCCGTCGTCACCTCACCAGGTCGGTTATTATGACACGCCAGGTAACTCCTGTGGAGTTTATGTTTCTGGCTCGTATGCGTATGTTGCTGATGACTGGGCCGGTTTGCGCATTATCAATATCTCAACTCCATCGTCTCTGTATGAAGTTGGTTTTTATTATACGCCTGGCTATGCTTTTGCTGTCCAGGTCTCAGGCACTAATGCTTACCTGGCTGATGACTGGGGCGGTCTGCGCATTATCAACATCGCAAATCCGGCTCTGCCTTATGAAATCGGCTCTTTTTACACGCCGGGTTATGCTTTGGGTGTGTATGTTGCCGGTTCGTATGCGTATCTGGCTAATAACTGGGCGGGCTTGCGTATTATCAATATCTCAAATCCGGCTCTGGCTTATGAAGTGAGTTATTATGACACGCCTGGTTATGCCTGTGCAGTTCATGTTGCGGGCAATTATGCTTATGTTGCCGATGACCTGGCCGGTTTGTATATCATCAATATTGCCAACCCGGCATCGCCATTCTTAACCGGCAGTTATGATACACCCGGTTATGCTACAGGTGTATTTGTGAGCGGCGCGTATGCCTATGTTGCTGATTATTATTCCGGGCTCAGAATCATTGATGTCTCAAATCCGGCTGCACCGGCTGAAGTCGGTTATTATGATACTGAAGAAGCGTGGTCGGTTTTTGTGTCGGGCAGTTATGCGTATGTTGCCGACGGCTGGGCCGGTCTGCGCATTATCAATATCTCGAATCCGAGTGCATCGTATGAAGTCGGTTATTATGATACCCCAGGTTCAGCGCGCGGTGTTTGTGTCGTAGGCAATTATGCCTATATTGCAGACGGTTATTTTGGACTCGAAGTATATGATGTTTCCAATCCGGCTACACCGGTTCTGGTCGGAGCTTATGATACGCCTGGTTATTGCTGGTATGTTAATGTTTCGGGCCAGTATGCTTATGTTGCGGATGACTGGGCTGGCTTGCGTATTATCAATATCTCGAATCCATCCGCACCAGCTGAGATTGGCCATTATAATACGCCTGGTTATGCCCGAAAAGTTTTTGCATCAGGCACATATGCTTATGTTGCGGACAATCATGCCGGACTTCAGATTTACCAGGGACCGCTCGCAGGCATTGAAGAGCCAGACCTGACCCAAAACAAATTACATAATAAATTTGAAATCTTTCCCAATCCGGCAAAATCTGTTGTTTGTATACGCGGGCTCCAATCTGAACAAAAGGTCCGTATTTATGATATTGCCGGGAATATCGTGAAGAGCGTTAAGCTGAATAAAGAAAGCAATCACCTGTCACTGGACCTGCTCGAAAACGGAATCTACTTTATCCAAGTTGGCGATGAAATCGTAAAACAAAAACTGGTCATACTCAGATAAATAGAACCACAAATAAACACAAAGATTGAGAAGCACGCAGAAATATGAAACAGACTACCACGAATAGCAAGGATGTAACTAATAACACAAATAAAACATTCTTTTTAACTTGGAAAAATATTTGTGTGATTCGTTTATTAGTGTAATTCGTGGTTTCATTTTTCATCTGCGAAAATCTGCGTCCTGATTGTTTGATTGAACTTTGTTGCTCAAATATAAGTCTAACAAATACTTGTTTGTGCAATAGTTTGCACCGGGTATATCTTGACTTGTCTTTTCGCGTGCGTTATTATTTTATAACTTGTTATGGCACAAGATTTACTTATTAATAATATACTTGTTTTTAGTAAATAGGGGATTATATGAAATATATTTACCTGTGTGCAGTTTTTTTTATCTTAAGCACTGCCTGTATTACCAATCCTGATAATTCAGGCATGCCCGAGATTATAATTACTTCACCGGCAGGCTGGTCAAATGTCTCGGACACGGTAATGATTCGGACTGAAGTCTGGGATGACCATGGTGTTGACAAGGTTGTTTTTTATGTGGATGGCGACTCGATCGGCACGGACAATTCGGCACCGTTCCAGTATGCCTGGAACACTTACCTTTATACCAATGATTATCACAGCGTCATTGCCAAAGTCTATGATTTTGACAGTAACTGGGCAAATGCGATGATTACGGTGCGGGTTCAAAATCCGGATACGATTGATAATGAACCGCCCCAGATTGCGATTACCTCGCCCGCCGGCTGGTCAATCGTTTCTGACTCAGTTTTAGTCCGCACTGAAGTTTCTGATAACCGCGGTGTTGCCAAAGTGGTTTTCTATATTGACGGCGATTCGACTTATACTGCCCTGACCGCTCCGTTCACTTATTTATGGAATTCCCGCTCGGTGCCCAATAATTATCATACGATTCTTGCCAAAGCATATGATTACAGTATGAACTGGGCAAATGCCTTAATTACCGTGCTCGTGCAAAATCCTTGATTCTTTTGTTTATCCTGTCCATGACTGTAACACCGTCAGTATATTTTACCTCTGGTCAGACCAGTTTGCATGAGACCAACTCTTCAGCCAGTGTTTATCTGACTCTGTCCCGAAATCAGAAATACCTGTTCACTGCTTATGACTATTATCGCGAGACCGACTATGACCAGCACCTGTTCGGGCTTGGGTTTTCTCAGCCGATTGCGAATAAACTGTGGCTGCGCGGAGTCGGTTTTACTTATCTGACCTCAACTGATAATTTAGGCATGGTCGGCGCGGTAAGAATTTCTTATGGATATACCCCGGTCTATTCGCTTGGGTTTTGCTATTCGGTTTATTCGCATAGTCTGGCCGGCATCCGCAAATTCTCCAGCGTGTACCAGTTCAATCCTGAGTATCAGCGTCTGATTTATCAGACCAACATCACTTTAGGTATTGTTTATACCAATGCTTATCACAAGTCCTATTTTGCCGGGACGATTAAAGCCAATAAAAATTTGACTGCAAAATTAAACCTAGAAATTGCCGGCGCTTATGGTAAACTTTTCCATCACATTGACGACCGGCTGCTCGTGGTCAATAACCGTCTTGATATTCAGACTGCTAAGATTGCCTTACGGCTTAAATACCGTCTGCCCGTAAAAAATCTGTCGGTTGCCGGCATCGTAACCAGAAATATTTTTGACAATTATTATATAAATTATTATACGGCCGGGCTTGAATATACCTGGTTGTAATAAAAAGGAGCATATAAAATGTTAAAGAAACTTTTGTTTATCAGTTTGTGCCTGAGTGTCATTACGCTTTGGGCAAAAAATCCGGTCAGCATCACTTTCCAGTATGACGATAACATCATCAATAAAATTATTGTCAGCGGTGCGGTTAATAAAACGCAGTGGCTGGGCGTCTCTTTATATCCGAAAGAATACAAGGATGCGATTAAAGATGGTTATCACCAGACCCGCGAAATCACACCGGACAGTTTTCACACCGAGATTAGTCTTGATAATAAAGATGTGAAAAAATATAACGCTTCGTATGAAATTGCTCTGTGGGGCAAGAAAGTATTACAAAAAGACTGCCTGATTCCTGACTGCTACTGGTGCGGAAAAAACGGCTTCCATTTAGACGAACTCTTATTCTACCAGACTGGTTATTTTAACACAACACTCGCTAAAAAATAAAGGAATTTAATATGAGTAATAATGTAAGCATTCGAAAACTTGCGGTAAGCGAGACCGGTTTTATTTTTGACCCGCAGACCGGCCATTCCTATATTGTCAACGAAGTTGGTATTGATATTCTCAATTTAATGAAAAAAGATAAATCTGAAGACGAGATAGTCGAATTTATTCTGGATAATTATGAAATCAGTTTTGACCAGGTTAAACGGGATTATGACTCGTTTCTGATTAAACTTAAACAGTATGAATTGTATAAAAAATGATTAAAAACGATTTAGTAATTGCCGTGACCGGTCTTAATGCCGGTGAAAATCCACAGCCCGGCGTGCCGTTCATCCGTTTGCTCCGGCGCACCGGTTTTTCCGGTAAAATTATCGGGCTTGTTTATGACGCATATGAATCCGGCATTTATGCACCGGATTTAGCCGACGAAGTCTATCTCATGCCTTATCCGTCAGCCGGCGGTGAATCAATTTTAGCCCGGCTCAAGACGGTCTTACAGAAAACCAAAATTGATGTCCTGGTGCCCACGCTCGATTCTGAACTGCTGCCTTATATCAGTATTGAAGAGCGTTTACGCGAGCTTGGTATTAGAATGTATCTACCGACCCGGGAAATGTTTATGATGCGCGATAAATCCCGGCTCAGTGAGTTTGGTAAAAAATATAAGATACCAGTTCCGGATGAGATGATCCTCTCGTCAACCAAACAAATCGAAGATGTCGCAGAAAAGATGGATATGCCGGTCATGGTCAAAGGCAGGTTTTACGAAGCATACCAGGCTGAAAACGAAGAAGATATTGAAAAATATTTTGAAAAGATCAATAACAAATGGGGCTTGCCGATAATCATCCAGCAGTTTATGAAAGGCGAAGAGTATAATGTGGTTGCGATTGGCGATGGCAAAGGCAATATTACCTGCCAGATACCGATTAAAAAAGTGGTCGTGACAGAAAAAGGCAAAGGTTTTGCTGCGGTTGTTATCAATGATTTGAAACTGACCCATTTTACCCAGAAAATTATCCGCGCCCTCAAATGGCGCGGTCCTTTGGAGCTGGAAATTCTCAAATCTGCAGAAGACCAGAAATACTATCTTCTGGAAATCAACCCGCGCCTGCCGGCCTGGATTGCTTTGACTGCTGGTGCTGGCCAGAATTTTCCCGAGATACTTACCCGTTTAGCAATCGGTGAAAAGATTAAGCCGATAACCAAATACAAAGTCGGCACCCTGTTTATCCGGCATAATGAAGATATAATTTTAGATATTGGCACGGTCGGCAAACTGACCGCAACCGGCACCCTGCACAATTTAAGGAGAAATTAAAATGCCCAAGAAAATTTATGTTGCTCCGACCATTGAACGGAAAATCGCTGGTATTACCGGTAAATTTGCCAGTTCAATCCCGACTTATGAAGACTCGATCGAAGATATTCCAGTAAACAGTTTAACCCAAAAGTATTCGTCGCCGCTCTTTGTCTTTTCAGAGCATACGATGCGCGCTAAATACAAAGAAGCTTACCGCACCTTTACCTTGCAATACCCAAAAGTCCGGTTTGCCTGGTCTTATAAAACCAACTATCTTGCCGCAATCTGCGCAATCTTTCACTCTGAAGGCGCCTGGGCCGAAGTAGTCAGCGGTATGGAATATGAACGCGCCCGCGCGCTCGGGATTGCGGGCAAGCAGATAATTTTCAACGGCCCGGCTAAATCGCGCGACGATTTAAAACGCGCTGTCAAAGATGACGCCGTCATCAATATTGACTATTTAGACGAGCTCTTTCTTTTGGAAGATATTGCTAAAGAGCTCAAGAAAATACCCAGAGTCGGCATTCGGGTTAATATGGATACTGGCATCTATCCGGTCTGGAACCGTTTTGGATTTAATTATGAAAACGGCGAAGCCTATCGGGCTGTACAGCGGATTGTTGTAGGCAAAAAACTGAATCTGGTCGGACTCCACTGTCATATCGCGACATTTGTCATGGAAGCCAATGCTTATTATATTGCGGCGTCAAAACTGCTGCGCCTGGCTGAGACGATTGATGCCGAATTCCAGATTGGCGTTGATTTTATTGACATCGGCGGCGGCTTTGCTTCGACCAATACGCTTTACGAACAATACCTGCCCGGTGATATTTCATCGCCAGACATTAATCAGTATGCAGAACATATTGGACGGGCTTTTAACGAATCCCGGTTTGCCCGTAAAAACCAGCCGGTCTTGATTCTTGAAACCGGCCGTGCCCTGGTTGACGAGTCCGGTTATTTAATTACTTCGGTTGTCGGTAAAAAAACTCTGCCCGACGGTCAGCGCGCCCTGGTTGTTGATGCCGGTATTAACATGCTCTATACTTCAACCTGGTATAAACATAATTTTACGCCGGCTCAACCAATTACCGGCACGATTGAGAACACCACTATCTACGGTCCATTATGTATGAATATTGATGTCTTAAGATTGGGCATCCGGTTTCCGGATTTGCAGGTTGGCGACAAGATTATTGTGAGTCCGGTCGGCGCTTATAATGTTACGCAATGGATGCAGTTTATCACTTACCGGCCAAACATCATTCTTATTACGCCTGACGGCAAAACCGAAATCATCCGCGAAAAAGAAAATCTGGACGATGTCTTAATCAAAGAACGGACACCCAAACATCTGCTTGCCTCGCTGAGTCGCAGCGGGAAACTGGATAAAAAATAGTGATTGCCAACAATCAATCAGTAAACGGACCGACTAAGTTTATCAATTCAATCCTGAATTCCTATGCCACAATTTTCTTTGCCAATAACCGCTGGCTCGGACTGGTTTTGCTCTTGGCAACTTTTAATACTCCTTTTATCGGATTCGCTGGTTTAATCGGTGTCATTATCTCAATTATTACAGCCCGTGCCCTAAAGATTACGACTGATGACGACCAGTCTGGTTATTACAGTTTTAACAGTCTGCTCGTCTCATTAGCGGCCGCTTTCTTTTTCCCGGGCCGCGGCTTTGATATTAGCTATTTATTTCTGATTATTGTTTTCGCTTCAATCTTTACGACGATTCTATCCAATGCGCTGGCAAAATATTTTCAGTACCATTTATACCTGCCCGCTTTGAGTCTTGCCTTTGTCGTGATGACCTTTTTAATCCTGCTCGTGTATAACCGGCTTACCGGACGACCGCTTTTAATTCAGTTTCCCAGACCCCTGCTTGTATGGTCAGTTAACTTGCCAGACTGGACAAGCTACTATTTTAAAAGCATTGGCAGCATCTTGTTTCAACCCAGCCTGGTTGGTGGTATCATTATTGCGCTGGTGCTTTTCGTACACTCCCGGATTTCGTTTGTGCTTTCGGTCATCGGCTTTATCATCGGTTATCTCGTTATCAATGCGACCGGTTCGTTTTCGGAAATGGAAATCATGCTCTCCGGATTTACCACGCTTTTAACTGCGGTCGCAATCGGCGGTGTCTATTTTATTCCGAGCATCAGTTCGTTTCTGGTTGCCGTGATTGCCAGCGTGGTCGGCATCTTAAGCGGCATCGGAATTCAGTCTGCGCTTCTGCCTTATGGCATTCCGGCATTGGCAATTCCGTTTAACCTGACCGTGCTCGTTGTGCTCTATGCTTTCAAAACCAGACTTAAAAACTCATCTCCGTACCTGGTCGATTTTTATACCGGTTCGCCGGAACAGAATCTTGAATATTACAATTCCCGCATTGTCCGGTTTATTGGTAAAGGACAGGCGCAGTTCTATCTGCCGTTTAACGGTGAATGGACCATAACGCAGGCGCCGAACCAGGAACCGACCCATAAACTCGCCTGGCAAAACGCCTGGGATTTTGAAGTGCTCGATGAACAGGCACAGAAATTTACTAATCTCGGCAATGATTTAAAAGACTATTATTGTTTTGGCGCGCCGGTTCTTGCCCCGGCTAATGGCACGGTTGTAAAAGTCGTGAGTTGGGTTAAGGATAACTCAATCGGCCAAATTAATACCCGCGATAACTGGGGCAATCTGGTTGTTATTTATCATGCGCCGGGTATCTATTCTTTATTAGCGCATCTTAAATACAACAGTATTCAGGTTTCGGAAAATCAGATGGTCAAAGCCGGTGATGTTGTCGGTTTGTGCGGCAATTCGGGTCGGTCTTTCGTACCGCACCTCCATTTTCATATCCAGACTGCATTAGAACCAGGTTCGCCAACCATAAAAATAGATTTACTCAATTATATTTTAAAGAACACCAGGCCGAATCAGCTTATCAAATTTGGCAGTCCGCAAAAAGGCGAGCGGATTGTTGCATTAAAATCAGATGCCCGGCTTCAGGAAACACTTAAATTTAGTCTTGGCGACGAGCTCACTTTTAAAAATGTACTCGCAAATGGCACAACATTTGAAGAGCATATCAAAACCGATATTGATTTTTGGGGCAATCTTTATCTCAAGTCTGACCGCAAAGCCCGTGCCTGGTTCAGTATCTATAATGGATTCTTGCACATTCTGAAATTTGAAGGTAATACTGATTCGGCATTATACGCATTGACTCTTGCCCTGCCCAGTTTTGCCCATACTGAGCATAATGAGCTAACTTGGTCTGACCAGCCGCCAATCAGCACAGTCTTACCCGTATTAATCCGAACCATCCAGGATATTTTCAGTTTTATTGCCCGTCCTTTAAACTTCTCGGCACAGTATCAGACAAACACGGACCAGGACGGCTCGGTCATGATAAGAGGCAATGTCAATATGACCATGGCAAAAATCCGCATTGCCCAGTGGGCAACTGCCTGTAATTTTCATCCGGAAAAAGGCATTACTAAAATTGAACTAAATCATCAGGGCAAAACCAGCACCTATTTACCGGTATTATAAAAGTCTTAACCAGATTAATCTTTAGTTCTGGGGTACTGTACCATGTCATGGTCAAAGTCGGGTGTTTGTCAGTCGTCGGTTACCGGATAAGCGTATTATAAGGTCGCTTATCGGCAGGGTCAAAACTTCTCTTGAAAATCCCCAAGCAAACATTCTTAATCAAAGTAAAATCAGGAATAGTTAATTAATAGTAATCCTCGGTCTTAAAAACAGAGCGTTGATTACTGATATAATCACTGATATTGACCGTGTAACCAAGAGCGCAATATAAAGAGCGAAGTTGACAGGTTCGGTTGAAACATAGACCGTTACTTGTTTTGTTATTAATCTATGATTAGCTGGTTGTTCTTGTGCGAGAAATAAACCCTTGAATTATTTTTAGATTTAGATATAATATTTTCTGACCTTGTCGGTCAAATTCATAAGGAGCAATAACACTCTAAATGATAAAAATAATTTGTCGCTTGAGAAAATAGATTACAAAATGTCGAAAAATTTTGTGGTTGCGATTGATGGCACAGCCGGTTCAGGCAAAAGCACAACTGCGCGCGGTGCGGCAAAAGAACTGGGCTGGTTTTATCTTGATACCGGCGCAATGTACCGTGCCTTGACATATAAAGTTATAAGAGACAAGATTGATTATAAAAACATGGAAGCTTTGCAAGAGATGCTTACCCAGACCACGATTGAATTTAAATTTGAACCGGCGAATAATAATTACGTTATGTTTCTCGACGGGAAAAATGTAAATCATCAGATTCGGGGCGCTGAGATTGATTCGATGGTTTCGCACATTGCGGCAATCCCCCAAATACGCGCAATGATGGTCAAAGCACAGCAAAAAGCAGCGCAGGGTAAAAATACGATTTGTGAGGGACGGGATATTGCGAGCGTGGTCTTTCCAGCGGCGGACCTGAAATTTTATTTGGACTGCAACCTGGACGAACGCGCTAATCGTCGAAAAAAAGACAATCATCCCAAATCAACTTTTCATGAGATACGGAATAACCTGATTGAACGCGATTATATTGACTCGAACCGCGAATCAAGTCCCCTGGTGCGGGTTGCGGATGCGATTTATCTGGATACGACCAACCTGGCCATTGAAGAAGAGATAAAATTTGTCGTGGATATGATAAAATTGCGGCTTTTGACCGAAAAAAAATAAGGTATGACACGGATGAAGACAGAGACACGAAGAAAGAATGTTTTTATAAGGAAACCAGGAAAATATGAGATTTTTTATTCTTGGACTCCTGGTCTCTTTATATATTCTTTTAATAAAGTGTATCTTTTTTCAGTGTTTGTCGGTGTTATTCGGTGTTTGATAATAAATTAAAATGAGATTACGCTGGAGAGTTGGTCTGATTATTTCGTTTGTCCTGGCTAAAATTTTACTCGGATTCCGAGTGATTGGTCAGGCGAATGTGCTTAAAAATTCAGGACAGATTCTGGTATCTAATCACCGCAGTCACTTGGACCCGTTTTTAGTCGGACTCGCTTCTGGTCAGGAAACTTATTTTATGGCTAAACAGGAACTGTTTAAAATCTCCCGGTTTTTCACCTGGCTCATTAAGTTCTTTAATGCGATTCCGCTTGACCGTGATGAGCGGGCTAAATCGGCATTAGACCAATGCTCAAATTTTCTACAGCAGAAAAAACCGGTCGTTATTTTTCCGGAGGGCACCCGCAATAAATATGATTCATTATTACCTTTTAAACCCGGGGTCGGATTTTTAGCGATTACCAATCAGGTGCCGGTTATTCCGGTTGCGGTGGGCGGTGTGCGTGAATTATGGGGCGGCCGGTTCAGCTGGTATGTTGACCGTTTCCCGCCCTTACCAAACCGGCAAAAATCGAGCCGGATCACGGTTAGATTTGGCAAACCAATCTATCCGACTGGTTATCACCAGAACAAACAAGATTATTTAAAACTGACTGAGATTGTTAAATCTAATATCGAGACTTTGTTAAATGAGAAATAAGCAAATTAAAATTATGGTCGGTAAGCCGACCGGTTTTTGTTTTGGCGTGAAACGGGCAATTGCAATTGTCAAACGGGAAGCTAAAAAAGCACAGGGTAAAAATCCGGTCTATACTTTAGGCCCGATTATTCATAATAACCAGGTGCTTAAAGAACTGCAAAGTTTAAATGTTAAAATTATCTCAGCGGTTAGCGAGCTTAAGCAGAAACCGCTTGCCGCTCCGATTGTGATTATCCGCTCGCACGGCTGTGCGCCGGTCCTGGTTGAAAAGATTAAACAGAAAGGTTGTCAGATAATTGATGCGACCTGTCCGTATGTAAAGCGGGTGCAGAATTATGCGGCAATGCTTAAAAATAACGGTTATTATACAGTTGTGGTTGGTGATAAAAATCATCCGGAAGTCAAAGGTATTATCGGTTATGCCGGCCGGCAAGCACAGGTGTATGATATAAATTCAAAATTCAAAAATCAAAAGTTAAAAGTAAATCATCGGCCGGTTGGTGTGGTTGCCCAGACCACGATTTCTCGGCAGGAGTTCCAGAACGCAGTCAGTGCTTTTTCGGCGCACGATTACCGAGAGCTGAGAATATTTAACACTTTGTGCCAGGAATCACAAAATCGACAAAACACTTGCCAAAACCTCGCAAATAATGTAAACTTAATGATAGTGGTTGGTTCGCGGAGCAGTGCCAATACCACAAGTCTTGCTGAAATAGCAAAAAAGAGTTGTCGCAGAGTGTACAAAATAGAAAATAAAAAAGAGTTAAACCAAAAATGGTTTTCGAATTTGTGCCGCAAAAGAGAAAAAGTTTTGCGGATTGGTGTGATTGCCGGTGCTTCGACACCGCAGCACACCGTGTTTGAAGTTACGCAAGAGCTCGGCTCTGTCTTAAAAAATTCTATCGCAGGAGGTCATAACAATAATGACTAATAATAATATAAAAAATCTAAATATCCGAATCAAATCGGAGAAAGGAGCAAGTTTACAAAAAATCTACGACCAAGCTTTCCCCGAACTTAATCCCGGTGATATTGTGAAAGGAAAAATTGTGCGTAGTCTTGCCAACGGCGTGATCGTCGATTTGGGATTAAAATCCGAAGCTTTCTTACCGCTCGATGAATTTGAATCCGCCGATGAGGTTGTCGAAGGCAAGGAAATCGATGTCTTGCTGGAATCTATAGAAAATAAAGAAGGCGTTCCGGTTATCTCGAAACGGAAAGCCGAATTCCAGATTGCCTGGAATGTTTTTGAGGAGAAATCGCGGACCACGGAAACACTTCCGGCTAAAGTTACCAAAAAAGTAAAGGGCGGCTTGATTGTCCAGATTTTATCGCAGGAAGCATTCCTGCCCGGCAGTCAGATTGATATTAAACCGGTCTTTAATTTTGACTCTTTAATCGGTCAGATTTTTGAGGTCCGGATTATTTCATTAAATCCGTCCAAACATAATATTATCGTATCCCGCCGCATACTGTTAGAAGAAAAAATCAACCAGGCGCGGCAGCGGGTCTTTTCCACAGTCAAAATCGGTGATGTGATTGATGGCACGGTCACGAGCTTGGCTGATTTTGGCGCTTTTATTGATATTGACGGCGTGGATGCCCTGCTCCATATTTCTGATTTGTCCTGGGATAAAGTCGTGCATCCCAAAGAAGTCGTAAATATTGGCGAAAAAATTCAGGTTAAAATATTAAATCTTGACCCGGAAACTTTCCGGATTACGGTTGGCCGCAAACAGCTGGAAAAACATCCCTGGGAAGAGATTGAAAATAAATACCAGATCGGCTCGAAAA
>JAGXRL010000103.1 GCA_018335915.1 Candidatus Latescibacterota bacterium | reverse complement strand
AATTCATCAGCCTGGGCATCAGTAATCTTTTCTGGCTGCACCATCACCCGCATTTCCCGACCCGCCTGTATCGCATATGCTTTTTCGACGCCGTCAAATGAAACCGCGATATTTTCTAAAGACTGGAGCCGATTAATATACGATTCAAAATTATCCCGACGGGCACCGGAGCGCGAACCCGAAATCGCATCTGCCGCAGCCGTGATAAATGCGTAAGGAGAAGTTGGCGTCTCTTCTTCGTGGTGTGCGGCTATCGAATTAACAACAATCTCATCTTCGCCATATTTACTGGCAAGCTCAGCGCCGATCTTGGCATGCGGACCTTCGATATGAATATCGGCTGCTTTGCCAATATCATGTAATAAACCTGCCCGCTTTGCAAGCATCGGGTCCAGATTTAATTCTTGTGCCATGCCATTAGCCAGAATCGCCACTTCTTTTGAATGTAAGAGCATATTCTGCCCATAGCTGGTTCGGTATTTTAAACGGCCAATATGTTTGACCAGTTCATTATCGACCCCGCTTAAACCGAATTCGAGTACGGTTGCTTCACCTGTATTCATAATAATATTATCCATCTCATTACGGGTTTTCTCGACAATCTCTTCAATCCGGGTCTGGTGGATTCTGCCGTCCGCAATCAGTTTTTCCATGGAGAGCCGCGCAATTTCCCGGCGCACCGGGTCAAAAGCCGATAGAATAATCGCCCCTGGTGTATCGTCAATAATTACTTCTACGCCGGTCAATGCTTCAAAGGCACGGATATTTCTGCCTTCCCGGCCGATAATCCGTCCTTTCAGCTCATCGGTTGCAATATTAACCACTGAGACAGTTGTCTCAGAAACCTGTGACAGAGCACACCGCTGCATTGCATTGATAATAATCTCCCGCGCCTGATTATCTGCTTCCCGTTTGGCTTTCTCCTTCATATCACGAATCATTTGAGCCGATTCAAACTGGACTTGTTCCTCCAGATTCTGCAGCAACTCTTTTTTAGCATCCTGAACGCTCAGATTAGCAATCCGTTCCAAGCGCTGGTTCTGGACATTAATCAACTGGTCCAATCGTTCGGTTTTTGCTTTAATAATCTTCTCTTTAGTTCCGATTTCCCGTTGAAATTTTAAGAGTTCGCTTTCCCGGCTTGCCAGGTTATTATCTTTCAAATTGAGCAGATGTTCTTTTTCACGCAGCCGTTTTTCAACCCGTTCGATATCTTTTCTGGAATCAGACAGGTCTTTTTCCAGTTTCAGTTTTTCCTGGTGCAGTTTTTCCTTAATATCCATTTCAGACTGGCGTCTGATATTTTCCGCATTAACCTTTGCTTCTTCGATAATTTTCCGCGCCGTATAGCGGCTCGATTTCAGATAATTTTTGTTTATCTGCCGCATGATGAAAAATGCTGTAATAACTGCGATGATAATAAATCCCAAAGATATTCCTAATCTAATAATTTCACTCGCTAACATAAAATCCTCCGAGAATATTCATTCTCATTCTTTCTTTATCTCAAACACAATTACCCGAAAACGACTAAAAATACAACTGCCTTTCGCGGAAAATTGTGATGTTTTCTGTAAAAAAATCCCCGCCACAGATCGTGTAAGCAAGAGTCTTTGAACCCTATAGACAAGAGGGTGTCATCGCCAGTATTTGCTGTAAACCCAAATTGGGTACATCGACACAAGCATCAGACACCCAATCAATGGGTGTTAGCTCAAGACTTCATGTCCTATCACGAAAAGAGCAGGGAGCTAAAAGCTTAAATCAGCAAATGAATCAAAATATGCTGATTTATACTATCCGTTCCAATTTTTCAATGAGCAAACCGAGCCGCCGGTTTAATTTTTCTTGTTCTGTTTGTTTTACGGTTAAAAAGTCGTCAACCAGATTAATACATGATACTATAGCAGTCTTAGCCAACGAACCTTGCGGATATTCGCGGTTAATCATTTTCATCTTATCGTCGACAATTTTACCTATGGTTAAAACATAATCACCGTTTCGATCGGTTTTTATCTTATATTCGCTTCCAAAAACATTCAAACTATAAGTCTTCATTACAACTCCCTACTAAAACTAACATATTTTATAACAATTTAGATATATTGTCAAGTAGTGAGTTTATTTTTTCAATTGACTGATTATTACGATCTTGCAGTTCTTTAAGGATATATTTTAACCGGGCATTCTCCTCCCGTAGCCCGTTTATAACATTAATTGCCTTATCAATCCGTTCTTCTAAATACTTAAGATTGGTTTCTACTTTTACATCCATTTAATTATTCCACGATGTTTTTATTCGTCTCATTCGATTAATTTGGGTGAAGTGGTAAATTTTTTATTACCGAATCTGCACATGCCATTTTTCAGTTATGTACTCCAATATCTTATCAAATATCTTATTAACTTCGGCTTGCTGCAGGGTTCGTTCTTCTGATTGCAGGGCAATCCGGATGCCGAGATTCCTTTTACCTGGCGGTAGTGGCTTTCCCCCGAAATAATCAAATATCTCAACACTCTGTAACAGGGCACCGGTAATCTTTTCCACCGAACTCGTCAACTGTTGTACCGCAAAAGAGTCATCAATGACTAAGGCAAAATCTCTTACCACCGATGGAAATCGTGGCAAAGCCTGATAAAAACGGTATGATGGTGCTAATTTTAAGATTTCTGCCAGATCGAGATTCATCACATACACCGCAGCCGGAATATCAAACTTATCTAAAACTGTTTTATTCAGTTCACCCAGATAACCAATTTCTTTATCAGCATATTTGATATGCATGGCGTTCTTATTCAGGAAATGAGATTCGATTTTATTAAAACTAATCTCTTTAATTTTCAGATAATCGAGAAATGATTCAGTAATACCTTTAACGTCAAAATAGTCATATGTTGACTCGTCATTGTGTCGCCAGAATAATGGTTGCGCTTCACCGGTTAGTAAAGCGGTAATATGGACAGTTTCTGATAAGTCTTTATCTTTTGCAAAAACCTTACCGATTTCAAACAGGCGCAGGTTCTTATTGCCGCGGCTGTAATTAATCCGCACGCAATCTAATAAAGTTGCCAGAATTGACGGTCTTAGCGCTGAATACCGTTCATTAAGCGGGTTCGGTATTCTGACAATCTCTTCACTGGTAAAAAGTTTAGCGGTCAACTCGTCACAAAAACTGATTGAATAATTTTCGACGAATCCAAGTCCGATAAAAAAATTACGGATTTGGCTGAATTGTCGGGATAATTTATCGACCTGACCTGCTCTGTTACCGCGTAGCGAGAAAACTGACTCCAGTTTATCATAACCATGAATCCGTCCAATCTCCTCGACTAAATCAACATCTCTTGCCAAATCAAACCGGTATGAAGGCGTCTCAACAAGAACCGAGTCGCCCTTTTCTTCGATATGACAGTTCAGCTTAATTAAAATATTCTTTATCTGCTGCGCGGATAAACTGAGCCCAAGTAACCGGTTGGTTTTTGTGTAAGAAAGACTGATTGTAATCGGCTTATCTTGAGTGCGCGATTCGAGTTTTCCTTGTGCAACTATACCGTTACTTAATTGACTTATGAGAATACTCACTTCCTCTGATGCGGTCTCTAAAATCTCGCTGTCAATACCCATTTCAAACCTTTGCGAAGCTTCGCTTGACAGATTAATACTCTTACTGCCCCGACGCACAATTTGCGGATTAAACCGGGCACATTCAATAAGCACCCGTTTTGTATTAAAACTGATTTCTGAAGTTAGACCGCCCATAATCCCGGCCAGGGCAATCGGAAATTTTTTATCCGCAATTAAGAGCACTTTCTCGTTCAAACTATGCAGATTATTATCAATCGTTCGTATCTTCTCGTTCTTATTTGCAAAACGCACCTGAATTGTTTGGTCGGTCACCTTATCATAATCAAATGCGTGCAGAGGTGTGCCGTATTTGACCATCATATAATTGGTTGCATCGACAATATTATTAATCGGCCGCAAACCGACTGCCAAAAGCCGCCACTGCAGCCAGAACGGCGATGCCGAAATCTTAACATCGCAAATCATGCGGGCAATATAATCAGGGCAGGCGTTGCTGTCCAATACCTGTAATTCCAATAAGTCAGCGATAAAATATTTATCTGAATCAATCGGTTTGGGTGCTGTGCTGATATGCAATGATTGTTCTATCTCTTTATAACTGGAGAGTTCCCGGGCAATGCCAAGCATTGACATCAAGTCCCCGCGGTTCGGCAGAATTTCCAGCTCAATCACCTCATCGTCTAAATAATCTAAAACCGGTTTACCGGTCTCGTAATCTTTTTCCAATACATAGGGCAAAGCGTCTTCACTCAATCCGATTAATTGCGGATTGAGCCATTGATTAGTTTGGAAATTAAAACCAATCTTATCGCCTTGTTTTAAGTGATAAGTAACTGTTGAAAAAGTATATGTTGTCTTTCCGTCTGATACGGTCAGATTATTTTTATCAATAACTTTTACTTCGGTGACAACAAAACCTTCAAGAACTTTACCGACCCGGGAAATACTTTTTACTTCAATTCCTTTAAGCGTGAACAAATCAGCCAGTTCCTGCGCTGATTTATTACAAGTGATAAACTCATTAAGCCATTTAATCGAAACTAACATAATTTTTAGCATAATTCGATTATAGTCGTTTGTCAATAGTTATTTATGAAAATTTCAAATATCTATTACGAAGAAACCATAACAAATCTGACCTGTAAAACAAAAAAGCCACGGACAAACACGGATCAACAGTCAATAGGTTATAAAAAGGTACGCTCTCAGTTTTCTTGCCTCGATTCAGTGAAATGGGCGAGATTTACCCGCATACCTTGGAAAGATACAACGAATTATAAATTGAAGATTGAAATTTTTAAATTCTAATTAATATTTTAAAATGAAGTAACGCGCGTGGGAAAAGATTTCTGGGTTTCCGTGGGCAGAAAGTTTAACCTCCAATATAATGTCTGTCATGGTAAATTCTTTCATTGACTATCACAGAATATTTCTTTATTATATCAATTAGTATCCATATTCAATAAATTATGCCTATATATAGTAATTGATCAGCAAACTTACTTTTCAAAAATATTTTATATTTACTCTTGACAAAGTCAGATTTTCTGTTAAATTGTTAATCGAATAATGTCAATATTGTTTTTGAACAGATATAAGTTCAACCAATGGTTGAGAAAAATTCACGAATCCTACTCAGTTTACTATCCCGATTTTTTGGAAAATAAAATTCATTACCGTAAACTCACGCCCGAGTTTTTCAGTGGTACTGACAATTCCATGTATAAAGCTTTGCAGGAAATCCGACCGACTCAAGCACTCAAGGGGTTTTTCTTTAATCCCAGACTTAAAGTCGGCGGTTTAAATAAAGATTCAAAAGTAAATGTTAAACTGGACGAATCGCCCCGGGTTATTATCGGCGCCAAGAACTGTGATTTGCGGCCCTTGATGGTGCATCAGAAGATGTATCTGGAAAATGAGTATGGCGACGCATTTTATAAATCACAGCTTGACCGCACCATAATCATTGCCGCAGATTGTCCAGCACCCAAAGACACCTGTTTTTGCAATCTGGTCGGATTAAAACCCTATCCGGAAAAAGGCGCAGATATAATTTTAACCACCTTGCCTAATGGTTATATTTTCGAATCCGCTACTAAAAAAGGCGAAGATTTTTTACGCGACAATAATCACCTGTTTCAAGAAGCATCATCTGAAGATTTGAGTCAACGAAATGAAAAACGGAAACAGGCAATGCAGAGTTTGGAAAAAATTAATCCCAGCAAATTGCGCGACGATTTACCCAAAGCAATTGACGAAAAAACCGAAGCAAATTTCTGGCAGGAGCATGCTGATAAGTGTGTCGAGTGTTTTGGCTGTCTCATGGTCTGCCCGACTTGTTTTTGTTTCCTGTTATATGATACCCCGACTCATAAAGAATCATTTGAACGGCACAAAATCTGGGATGCCTGTTATTATGCGGCTTATGCACGGGTTGGCGGCGGTATGCAGGACCGGGCTGAATTCTGGAAACGATTTAGAAACCGTTTTCACTGCAAGTTTATGCATTTTAAGAACAAGTATGATTTTTACGCCTGTTCTGGCTGCGGACGATGTTATTCAGTCTGTATGGGTAAGATTGATATCAGAAAAGTACTGGAAAAAGTATGAAAAACCCATTCCAGCCCTTCCCGGTCACAATCACTAAAATCATTGATGAAACACCGACAATCAAGACATTTGTGCTCGACTTGCAGGGCAATAAGTTCTCTTTTGATGCCGGTCAGTTTATTCAACTGACCATACCCGGGGTTGGCGAAGCACCGTTTACGCCTTCATCTTCACCGTTTGTGAAAGATACTCTGGAAATGACGATTATGAAAGTCGGACGGGCTACTTCGGCTCTATTTGAAATGAAACCTGGTGACTCTCTCGCTGTGCGCGGACCGTTTGGCAAGCGTTATCCGATTGAAGAATTTGAAAAGCGGGAAGTATTGATTCTCGGCGGCGGTGTCGGTTTAGCGCCATTACGCTCGTTATTTCTTGCTCTGGCAGAAAATATTAAAAAGTATGGTAAGATTTATATCAAATATGGTGCCCGCACACCAGCCGACATTGTCTATAAATATCTCTTGCCTGAATGGAAAACATGGAAAGGTGTTGATATTGACTTATCAGTGGATGTTGGTGATAAAACCTGGAAAGGAAAAACCGGCGTCGTCACGGTTTTATTAGATGATTCGCTGCAAAATACTCAAGATATTGTTGCGGTCGTGTGCGGACCACCGATTATGATGAAATTTGGTACTTTAAAATTACTGGAAAAAGGGTTTGACGGCAAGAATATTTATTTATCAATGGAAAAGAATATGTCCTGCGGTATTGGCCAGTGCGGTCATTGCCGGTGCGGAAAATATTTTGTCTGTCAAGACGGTCCGGTCTTGACCTGGGACCAGGTGAAAGATATTGAGGACCCATTCTGATGAAGCATAAATCCGAAGCACTAAATTCGAAATCCGAAATAAAAAAATCTGTCTGTCCGTTCTGCTTGTATGGCTGTGAACTGGCAATCAACGAGATTAATCGCGGTGATTTTATTCTGTACAAGAATGAATATGATGCCAAATCTGATATTAATCAAGGCAGATTATGCGCCCGGGGCAATTTAGCGCCGACCGTCTTAAATCATAAAAGGCGTCTTGCTTACCCCCTATTCAACAACAAGAACGTTATCTGGAACGATGCGCTCAAACAGATTAGTTCACATCTCAAATCGATTCCCGCCAGTGAAATCGCTGTTACCTATGATACGAATAACACGATTGAAGAATTGACTGCGATTTTTAGCTTTGCTCAGGAATTAAAAGTCGATAAAATTGCGCGCACCTATCTGCATCCCGAGTCATTTTTGAGTTATGGCATCAGCAACATCGAGAATGCTGATTTGAAAGATATTGCTAATGCCAGGCAGATTCTGATAATCGGCGATGTTTTCAGCAAGTCACCAGTGATTGCCAAACCAATCTTAGATGCCAAATATGCAGACCGCAGTCACCGCCTGTTTTATATTGATTCAGTCAATACCAAACTGGCTGGGTTTGCCAATAAATTTATCTGGACAAAACCGAATACTGAACCGATAGTATTAGCAGCATTGATTCTTGCGATGGGTAAACCGGCCAAAGACATGCTTGGAGACAGGAATTTTAACAGTCTGAAAAAACTATCTTCCCGATTATTGGAAATATGCGGCGTCTTGGAAAAAGATATCCAGGAGATTTGCCAGTCAATTACTGCCAATGAGCATAGCGTTATCTTGTGCGCAATCGATTTTGGTAAAACCAAAGACCCGCTATTACTGTCGTTATTAGCACAATTAATAGCTGTTCTTATCCCGGGTAAAAAGTTTCTGGCACCGGCTTTATCAATGGTGCCTTTTGGAAAAGTCGGTTTTGGTTCTGTTCTGGAAATGCTCGATCAGGAAAAAATCAAAGCTTTAATCAATTTTGGCGAAGATTTTCCATATTATTATCCGCAAGTCTTTCCTTACTTAAATAAATTAGATATGTTTATTCACGCTGATACTTTTCGCAATCCGCACATAAGCCAGATAAGTGGAATAACCAGAAATTACACTTTAGCCGTGCCGTCACTTTTGGAAAAATCAGGCACAATTAATACCTTATGGTCCCGGCAAAACCTCAAACCAGTAGCGCCTGCGCTTAACGGCACAAAACCGATTCCCGAAATACTCGACTCAATCGTTCCGTACAGCAGTACCAAAACTAAACCGAGATTAAATTTTAATAGTAATTTAAATATTGACGATGTAATTAACCGGTTAATCAGTTTTGTCGAAAATTATAAGGACAATCCGGACTTTACCGTTATCGGCGAAGAAACACCATTCGCATACCGCGGTTTGTTTGAAAACGATGCCGAGACAATTAAAATAAATCCGCTTAATGCTGAACACCTCAACATCAAACCAGATGATAAAGTAATATTAAGTATTAACGGCAAAGAAAAAACTTATATTGCAAAAATTACGCCTTCTCTGCCTAATCACACTGCCGCTGTTTCGGTAACTACACCCGATAATCGCGAACTCTTTCCAATCCAGACTGATGATTTAACCAAAGAAATCCTTGTCAGCACTGCCAGCGGCATAATAAAAAAGGTCGGAACGGGTGAATAAATAAATGAAACCACAGATGAACGCAGATAAAATTCAAAATTCTCCGTCAAATCCGTGGTTTAAAATATAAAGAATGAAAGTAATGCCAAATAACGAAAAAAGAATTTATCTTGATTTAGATTATTGTATTGGATGCCGCTCTTGTGAAGCAGCCTGCCGCAGTACCTTTAATGAAGCAAGAATCCGTTATGGCGAGGTCTCAGCAACCGTATATCTGCCGATTGCCTGCCGTCATTGCGAAGAACCTTTGTGCGCCCGTGCCTGCCCGTTTGAAGTCTTAAAAGAAACTGAAAATGGTCTGGTCTTGCAGGCGAGTTTTCACTGCGTCGGCTGCAAATCATGTATTTTGGCCTGCCCGTTCGGAGTTTTAGACCAGAGTCTTTTTAATCATGTTTCTCAGAAATGTAGTTTATGTCATGACCGCGAAGCCGGACCGCGTTGCGTGGCAAGCTGTACGTCTGGTGCCTTAAAATACATGACTGAAGCCGAGGCTAAAAAGACAATTATCAGTAAACGGTTCATTTCCCGTTCTCCATTCTGGAGGCGCACATGATTAAAAAATTATACCACAGAGACACGAAGACACAGAGAAAAGAAAAATTCGAAATTCGAAATTCGAAATTCTGGTTTGTGCCCTTGAAGACTTTGTGCCTTAGTGGTGATGTCTTATGAAAATAGCTTTCTGGTTCTTGGTATTTCCGGGCTTTCTTTTTACTGCGATTGTCGGTATGCTCTTAACCTGGGTTGACCGAAAAGTAACTGCCCGTATTCACTGGCGGATCGGACCGCCCTGGTACCAGCCGTTTGCTGATTTCTTTAAACTGCTCGCTAAAGAAACCATGATTCCAGCCGGCACACCTAAATTTATTTTCTTGTTAGCGCCAATGCTGGGTGTCATTGCGATGACTATTATTGCAGTTATGCTCTTTGCCATGAACTTTATGCCTGATAAATCCTTTGTTGGTGATTTGATTGTCTTGATTTATCTCTTAGCGCTGCCACCGCTCGGCCTGATTCTTGGCGGTTCGGCATCAAAAAATCCGTTAAGCGCGGTTGGTGCGTCACGGGAAATGACTTTATATTTTGCTTATGAGCTGCCGTTCTTAGCCGCGATTCTGATTGCGGTGATTAAAACCGGCGGTCAGATAAGAATCGGTGAGATGGTTGCGTTTCAGCAGTTGTACGGACCGATTCTCTATTCTTTTTCTGGTGTTATTGCGATGCTCATTTCTTTATTTGCGATGCAGGCAAAACTCGGATATGTGCCGTTTGACATTGCTGAAGCAGAACAGGAAATTATGGCCGGACCATTGCTTGAATATTCAGGTGTAGCTTTAGCCATGTTTAAATTAACCAAAGCAATGATGTTTTTTATCTTACCCTGCTTTTTAATCACAATCTTTTGGGGCGGACTCGCCAGCCGGTGGGCAATTCCCAAACTACTCTTATTAGTCGTTCTGGTTATACTCTTAAAAAATACTAACCCGAGATTACGCATTGACCAGGCATTAAAATTCTTCTGGATTGGATTAGTACCATTTGCAATTGTTGGTATAATTTTAGCATTTTATAATTTGTAATTATTTATGAAGAGAACACGAATATCACAAATAAACGAACCACACGAATTTCTTATAAATGAATTCATAATTTCGTATTATTCGTGTAATTCGTGTCATTCGTGGTTAAGAAAAGAATATTTATGAAAGACCTTAGAATACAAGGATTGAAAAAATCTCCCTGGGTGTTCCATGTTGCTGCTGCTTCCTGTAATAACTGTGATATTGAAATTTTAGATTTAATCACACCGCGCTTTGATGTTGAAAGATTTGGTATTGTTTTAGTTGGTTCGCCTCGTCATGCTGATGCTTTGCTTGTGACCGGTGTGCTTAACCGAAAATCTCTGCCCCGGGTCTTACGAGTCTATGAACAGACCCCAAAACCTTGTTTGGTAATTGGTATCGGTTCCTGTACCTGCGATATCCATATTTTTAAGAACTCTTATAATGTAGTCGGTCCTTATGGAAAACATCTGCCGGTAGACGTTTTTATTCCAGGTTGTCCGCCTAAACCAGAGGCAATGATTTTAGGGATTGTTAAGGCATTATCAAAATTATGAACCAATTAATAAGTCAAATTCAAACTGAGTTAAAAAAGAAATTTCCTGACGCAAAGATATTTGAGCATAATGAGCGAAGATACTATATTACGATTCCCAAAGAAAAAATCGGGAATATGACTAAGTTTCTCTATCAAGAAAAAGGTCTGCGTCTTGCGATCGCAACCGGTATTGATACCCGGGAAGGATTTGAAATCATCTATCATTTTTCCTTAGATTCGGCAGGAACTCTCTTTAACGTTAAAGTGTTAATTCCTAAAGATAATCCGACTATTCAGTCATTAGCACCGATATTTGAATCAGCCAACTGGATTGAACGGGAAATTCATGAGCTCTTAGGCATTAATTTTGAAGGACATCCGAATATGAAGCCATTATTAACCTCTGATGATTGGCCCGAAGATAAACATCCATTAAGGCGGGATTATGAGCAATAATCGAAGAATTGTTCCGATTGGACCGTTTCACCCCCTGCAGGAAGAACCCGAATTTTTTAAACTCATTGTCGAAGGTGAAAAAGTTGTTGATATCGAAATTAATATTGGTTATAATCATCGCGGTCATGAATTCATCTCACCGAGTTTGACCTATGACCAGGTGCCATTTCTGGTTGAACGAATCTGCGGTATCTGTTCCAATTCTCATCCTTTGGCTTTTGTATTAGCAGTTGAAGACGCAGCTCACATCGAAGTGCCGGAACGAGCACAATATCTTCGTTCTGTTGTTCACGAGCTGGAACGAGTCCATTCCCATTTATTATGGCTTGGTCTGGCTGGTCATTTTATCGGATATAATACGGTCTGGATGTGGGCTTGGCGTTACCGGGAACCGATTTTGGATTTATTTGAAATAATTACTGGTAACCGTAACCATTATGCGATGAATAAAATTGGCGGGGTCCGGCGAGATATTAATCCGGGTCAGTTCCCTGAAATTGAAAAAGTCCTGAATTTAGCTGAGCAGAAAATTTCAATGTTAACACATGCGGTTTTAGATGACCCAGTCCTGCACGCCCGACTTGAAAATGTCGGTATCCTGCCCAAAGAAAAAGCAATCTCATATGGCGTGCTTGGTCCTACTGCCCGTGCTTCTGGCTATGCAATCGATGTCAGAAAAGACGACCCACACTGTGCTTATGACAAAATTGATTGGAATATGATTGTGCTTGAAGAAGGCGATATTTTTGCCAAAGCCAAAGTCCGCTTACTTGAATGTTTTGAATCAATCAAGATTATACGGCAATGCATAAAACAATTACCTGAGGGACCGATTCAAGCGCGGGTTGATGATATCCCGCCTGGTGAAGGTTGTGGACGAACAGAAGCACCGCGAGGTGAAGTTTTTCATTATGTGCGTAGTGATGGTACCAACAAACCAATCCGGCATAAAGTCCGGGCGCCCAGTTTTATGAATCTTCCCTCCAATGAATATGCAGTCAAAGGATATTCAATTGCTGATGCCGCCTTATGTTTGGCTGCCATTGACCCATGTTATTGTTGCACCGAAAGAATGGCTGCATTCGAAGATGGTAAAGAAATATATAATGGGAAACAGCTCTTAGAACTATCCTGGCAAAAAACTGAAATATTAAAGTCAAAATATCGAAAATGACACCTTTACTTATAATCACCGTCGCGCCGGTTATCACTGGTATTTTCGGTTATCTCATTTCCAAACTGCGCAATGAATTCAATTTTTTGGGTGCGGCTATAAATTTATACTATGCCTTTCTCTTATTCATTAATGTCAGACGATTAAATATTCTCAGTAAAGATATCATCGCAATAAATAATTTCAAATTTGGTTTTACTTTAGACCGATTCGGCAGTATCATCATAATTGCGATTGCGATAACCTGTTTTATCGTCCTCGTCTATTCATTCCGTTCTGCCCGAAGCTTGAAAAACTTAAACAGCTATTACCTTTATCTGTCTTTGACAGCTGGGATTGCAAATGCGATGGTGCTTGCGAATAATCTGTTGTTTTTCGGTATCTTATCAATCTTCTTAACGCTGATTCTCTGTGCGCTTTTAATCGCAACTGCCGAAAGTCCGCGTGCTTTTATCTACCAGATTCTTTTGTCAGTAATTTTATATAATATTTTTTTCCTTGCCGGCGCAATCCTGCTTTTTCATAATACTCTTAATCTAACTGTCATATCTGACCCGCGCATTATTTTATCAACACCGACAATAAATATCGCATTTCTGCTTTTATTGGTCGGTCTGCTTGGTAAAATTGGACTTATCCCCTTCCATCAGTGGACTAACCAAATCGCCCAAAAATCACCGGCATCAGTTTTTATTTTAATACCGTCTGTAATTGAAAAAATTACTGGTGCTTATATGCTGATTCGCATCACACAATATATCTTTAATCTAAATCAATCCCACTCGATCCGCCTGCTCATCATCGGTATTGGTGTGATTAACATTATTATTGCGGGAATTTTAGCTTTGCGTAGTAAAGGTATTTATCAGTTTTTAAATCAAAATGCAATGGTGCAGCTCGGTTTTATTCTGCTTGGCCTTGGCTGGGTCAACCCACTTGCTCTGGCTGGTAGTATTTTTCACCTGCTTAATTATCTCACTTTCCAGCCAACTCTCTTGTTCACAGCTGGGTCGTTCGAATACTGGACTAAAACCACGCTCTTAGAAAATTTCGGTGGACTCGGTGGAAAAATGCCGATTACATTTTTTATGTTATTGTTGGCTATATTAGTCAGCGTTGGCATACCTCCTTTAAGCGGATTCTTTTCCAAATGGTTAATATTACAGGGTGTTTTAACGTCAAATACCAGTCTTCTTAGTAGTGCTTCTATCTTATCGATAGTCGGCTTTTTCTTTGGTATTATAGTCACCCCGATTTACTTTTTGAAATACATCCGCAGTTTCCGCGGTACCGATACGCACTATTCTTTAAAGATTCGTGATCCTGGCTTTACTATGTGGACATCATCCGCGATATTAATACTCATCGCGTTTGTGCTGGGTATTTTTGTCCGGTCTTTCTCATGGCAGACCATTCTGGTCCCGGTGCTGAACAGTATAAAAACATTTTCACACAACATTCCTACCAATCCATTCAGTCTTTCCTATTTGCCATTTGCAATAATCAGCTCGATAATCCTTGGTATCATCCTGTATTACCTTAAGTTTTTTAGGCATAAGATAAGGAGTGTTGCATGATTGAAATATATTTATTGGTTATTGCGATGCTTGCTGCCGCTATTGTTGCCATTGAAATCAAAGATTTACTGGCATCAGCGGTCTCAATGGGTATTGTCGGTTTTTCCGTCGCAATCATGTTTATTCTGGTGCAGGCTCCAGACTTGGCGATCGTCCAGATTGTCGTTGAAATTCTGACCGTAGTTTTCTTTGCCGCAACTATTCTGCGCACCACGCATACGGATACGACAATTCAGAAAGGCATCCAGCGCGAAGGAATTTTTCCGGTCATCGCATTTTTTATCTTTGGAACTTTGGTCACAGTTCTGGCAATTTACGCTCTAAAAGATCTGCCCCGATTCGGGATGCCGATAATGAAAGTTGCCGAGCATTATATTGTTCACGGACTCAATCAGACCGGTGCCACAAACATTGTTGCGGCAATTATCCTCGATTATCGCGGGTACGATACCTTTGGTGAAGCGGTTGTCCTGTTCACATCTGTATTAGGTGTCTTGACTATATTAAGAGTAAAGGGGCGAAAATGAAAGGAATGAGTGTTATTGTAAAAACCATATCCCGCATCCTGGCCGGTTTTATCTTTCTCTATGGTAGTTATATCATTCTCCATGGTCATCTTACGCCCGGCGGCGGTTTTGCTGGTGGTGTTATTATTGCCGCTTCATTCATTCTGTTAGTACTTTCTTTTGGCGCCGCGGAAATTAAAGAAAAGAGTTCCTACACCTTTTCTTCTATCTTCGAAAGCCTTGGCGGACTCATGTTTCTCATCCTTGCCCTGCTCGGTCTCTTTGCTGGCACATTCTTTTTTACAAATATAATCAGTAAAGGCGCGCCCTTAAAACTGCTCAGTGCGGGAATAATTCCTTTGGCAAATATTGCGATTGGTATGAAAGTTGGTGCCGGGCTTCTAAGCATCTTTCTTGCTTTAGCCGCATCGCATTATATTATGAAGGAGTAATTATGATACCATTTATCGGCTGTATTTTACTGATTGTTATCGGTCTCTACGGTATCATCACGAAGCGGAACTTAATCAAAATTGCAATCGGTTTTTGTATGGTTGAATATGGTGTTAATCTCCTCTTTGCTTTTATTGGATTTAAAAAAGATGCTCTGGCACCGATTATCACATCCCCCAATTCACCACTCAATTTTGTTGACCCGATTCCGCAAGCATTAGTGCTCACCGCGATTGTTATCGGTTTGGGTACCACTGCGGTAATGTTATCATTAATCATCCGGATTTATCAAAAGTATAAGACACTTGATATCAATGAAATCAGAAAGCTGAAGGGTTAAATATATGTCACAAAGACTTAGTTATTGGATTTTATGCCTCGGCCTTTGGCTGATTTTGACCTGGACATTTTATTGGGGCTCTTTAGTTATCGGTATCGTCTTATCATTACTGGCGACAATAATTTTCGGCGGATATTTTTCATATCATCCTATTAAAATCCTCCAACCGCACCGGTTATTATGGTTCTTGATTTACATTCCGGTCTTTGGCTGGCTCTGTCTTAAAGCCAACCTTGATGTTGCCTATCGAGTTATTCATCCCGAACGACCTTTGAAACCTGGTATTGTCAAAATCAAAACCAGACTTAAGACCGACTTGGGCCGGACTATGCTTGCCAATTCGATTACCATGACTCCGGGTACGATGAGTGTCGATATTGATGACGACATCTTATATATTCATTGGATTTGGATGCGTGATACAGATTTAGAAAAAGCAACAAAGGATATTGCCGGACCCTTTGAAAAATATTTATTAAAGATATTCGAGTAATGAGGTAACATGGAAATACTGATTGTACTATTATCATTAGGTGCGTTCTTCTGTCTGTATCGTGCCCTGCAAGGACCGAGCATTTCAGACCGGGTCATATCGGTTGATATTATGAGCATTATCTTCACCTGTATCACCGCTTTAATGGCACTTCGATATAATATTGCATTCTTAATGGATCTGGCAATCACGCTCGCGATCTTAAGTTTTATCGGAACTTTGGCACTGGGGAAATATTTAGAAGGCAGGAGTCTTGATGATTAATCTCTTGGGCTGGATTTTTATTGTCATTGGTGTCTGTTTTGCTCTGCTCGGCTGTCTTGGCTTGGTTCGGTTTCCTGACTTGTACAATCGCATGCAAGCCGCAACCAAAGGGGTTACGCTCGGTGCCTGTGGTTTAATGTTCGGCATCTTCTTGTTAAAAGGATTTAGTGTTATGGGTATCAAAGCATTGGTCTGTGCCCTGTTCATTCTCTTAACCATGCCGGTTGCTGCCCATGTCTTATCGCGCGGTTCATTATTCTTTGGTATCAAGATGTGGCACAAGACCGAACTCGATAAATTCGGACCGGACAAAGTCGGCAAAGAATTAATTGAAAAACCTGATTCGGAGGCTACTGATGAAAAAGCCTAAATTGCGTGAACTCGGTGAAGCAATCCGAGCTTTAATCAAAGGTCCGTATACTACAAAATTTCCTAAAAAACCGTCTGTACCAGCACCGAATTTTCGTGGTATTATTAAATACGATGTTGAACGATGTATCGGTTGCGGTGCCTGTGTTGAAGTCTGTCCTGCTAATGCTCGGGCAATTGAAGACGATATTAAAAGAAAAGTCCGCAAGGTAATCCATTATCAGGAAAAATGCATCTACTGCGGACAATGCGTGACTTACTGCACAACTCAGCAAGGCATCAAACATACGCAGGAATACGATTTAGCCAAACTCGAAAACAAAGACTTTGAAAATATCATTGAAAAAGAACTGGTCTTCTGCGAAATGTGTGGTGTGGTAGTTGCCCCAAAAGCACAGTTGCTCTGGATTGCTCACAAACTTGGTGAACTCGCATACGCTAATCCGACCCTGTATTTAACCCTGCATGCTGAGTTGGATACCATAAAGACTGGAACCGATACTAAAACTGATACTGCTGAACTTCCTTACCGTTCTCAGCACCAGCGTATTCTCTGCGTTGATTGCCGTCGTAAAGCATATCTTAACGAAATCTGGGGTTATTAGTATACTGCATTAATCAGATTTTATAAATAAATTTACAAAATTATGTCTGAGAAGAATTATACAATTATCAGTCCAGATACTCAAAAAAAGAACCGTGTTCCTAATGGTCAAAGACTGACTGATAATTTCCCGGTTTTACATTTTAATAGTATTCACGAATTTAATAGAGATAAATGGGTATTTCGTATCTGGGGTCAAGTTGAGAAAGAAAAGAGATTGCCCTATAATGAATTCATCTCATTACCACAAGTTAAAGTATTTTCTGACATTCACTGTGTAACCGGCTGGTCCAAACTGAATAACACCTGGCAGGGCATCTCAAGCAAAGAAATCAAAAATCTGGTCAGAATAAAACCTGAAGCAAAATTTGTGATGATATATTGTAGTGATGACTACTATACTAATTTAGCATGTGATGATTTTTTCGCTGATGATGTCTTATTTGCTGTTAAATTAAATGGTCAAGATATCACACCTGAGCATGGTCATCCGGTCCGTCTTGTTGTACCGAGATTATATTTCTGGAAAAGCGCGAAATGGGTCAATGGCGTTCAGTTTTTAGCTAAAGATGTAGCGGGTTTTTGGGAATCACGCGGATATCACAATCATGGTGACCCCTGGCGCGAACAACGCTATTCATAATAGTATCTGATAATATTTGCACCATTTCAGTCATTCTATGATTACTTAAACCCATTCAGAGAACCCCGGCTTATACTAATTTTCGCTTACTATATTTAAAACAGACTATTGCACACTTTTTTATTATCTACGTTAAAACATCACTTTAGCAATATTATTTTTTTCTGTTTCTGCTGGTCACCAATTTTTAAGATACTGAAATATACCCCTTGTTTTACTACATTTCCTTTCTGGTCTTTGCCATCCCATATAATATTATACTTCCCTCGTAACTGCAAATCATTAACCAGCATCTTTACTGCTCTGCCTGTTATATCAAATATCTGTAAACTAACTGGTTCAAAAAAATGCAATGTATATTTAATTGTGGTTTGTGAACTGAATGGATTGGGAGATATACTAAACAAGTTCGGTTCTGATATGCTAATATTATCTTCTACCAACCCACTTGTTTGTAAATATTTTATGGTTACAATGTCATTGCCTGTGCCGAAACCTTCGCTTGTACCTGTAATAAAAACCATACCCGAACTATTTACTGCAATTGCGGAAGCGCGGTCATACCGGTTTCTTAATCCGTTATACCGATGCGTCCATTGTTCATTTCCATTCGCATCATATTTTACAGTCAGATAATCTACTGATGAACCAATACCATGACTGGCACCGGTCGCATAAACATTTTCCCAATTATCGACAAATAAAGCATATGCAACATCATCACCATTTGCCGTGCCATTATACCTTTGCACCCATTGTTCTTGACCGGCTGCATTATATTTAATTGTTGTATAATCTCGACCGCTGCCAGCACCAATACTCGAACCCGTAACATATACATTAGCAAAATTATCAACCGCAATCGCATTTGCCGCATCTTCACCATTACCCGTGCCATTATATCTTTGCACCCATTGTTCCTGTCCCTGACTGTTATATTTAATAGTGACATAATCACGATTCGTATTGGTGCCAAAATTCCGACCCGTTACATAAACATTACCCAATTCGTCAACCGCGATTGCCGTTGCGGCATCAGAACCATTGGCAGTGCCATTATAAGTCTGCGACCATTGCATGATGCCTTCCGAATTATATTTAATCGTTAGATAATTATATGAACTGCCTGGTGAAAAACAGACTCCGGCTATATATACATTGCCAACAATATCAATTGCAATCGCATTGGCATAATCAATACTATTGGCAATGCCATTATACCTTTGCACCCATTGTTCTTGTCCGGCTGCATTATATTTGATAGTTACGCAGTCAAAATCAGTGCCGATTCCTTCACTGCCTCCTGTAACATATACATTACCCGCATTATCGACTGCAATCGCATTTGCCCAGTCATACAAGTTTCTTGGTCCATTATACCTGACTGACCATTGCTGATTTCCATTAAGGTCATATTTAACGGTCGCAATATCATAATTGGTGCCAACACCATAACTCGTGCCTGTTACATAAACATTACCATGAATATCATTGGCAATCGCATAAGCATTATCATTGCCGTTTGCTAATCCATTGTATCGAACAGCCCATTCCTGCACACCCACATTATTATATTTGACAGTTAGATAGTCACTGCCTGTACCTGAACCAGTGCTTGAACCGGTCACATAAGCATTGTCATACTGGTCAATAATCAGCGCGCTTGCCTGGTCAATGCTATTACCCTGACCATCATATCGCTGCGACCATTCAGGATTACCGGCTGAACTGTATTTGACGGTTAGATAATCTGATTCTGTATATAAACCAACGCTGCCACCAGTCACATAAACATTATTCTGCGCATCCAATCCCAGTCCATAAACATAATCTTCGCCATTGCCAGTACCTTGATAACGCTGCACCCATTGTTCAATGCCACTCGTATTATACTTAATTGTTACATAGTCATAAGTATTATCAAGACCATAGCTGTCACCCGTGATATAAACATTACCCACATTATCAACCGCAATCGCTTCTGGATAATCCCAGCTATTACCCGTGCCGTTATATCTTGCGGTCCATTGTCTGGTGCCGGCAGAATTGTATTTAACGGTCGCATAATCATAGGCACTGGTAATACCAAAACTGGTCCCGGTCACATAAATATTACCCTGCGCATCAAGGGCAATCGCATAAGCAAAATCGTCGTCATTACCAGTACCATCATACCTTCTTACCCATTGCTGTACGCCATTGGCATTATATTTAACCGTCGCATAATCAAAATCCGCATCATCATCTCCGCTCGCGCCGGTCACATAAACATTGCCCTGCGCGTCAACGGCAATGCCATATGCATAATCATAACTATCACCAATCCCGTCATACCGGTTTAGCCATTGCTGCACACCCTGAGCATTGTATTTAATTGTAATGTAATCATCATTTTCATCACCCTCGCTCTCACCGCTCACATAGACATTGCCGGCAGCGTCAATTGCCAGGCAATTCGCAATATCATCACCATTACCAGTGCCATTATATCGTCGGACCCATTGTTCCTGACCGTTTGCACTGTATTTGATAGTCAAATAATCATAATCACTGCTGCCGCCGTCACTTGCGCCAGTCACATAAACATTACCCTGTGCGTCAACTTTAATCGCATTTGCCCAGTCACTGCCATTCGCAGGTCCGTTATATCTTGCCACCCATTGTTCGATTCCCATGGCATTGTATTTCACGGTCGCATAGTCAGTACTTGTACCCAATCCTTCGCTCTCGCCAGTCACATAAACATTGCCCTGCGCGTCAACGGCAATCGCATAAGCCCAGTCACCGCTGTTATCTGGTCCGTTATAGGTCTGCATCCATTCGATTTGTCCGGTTGCATTCATTTTAATAGTCAGATAATCCGGTATACCGGCAGTTCCGCTCCAACCCGTGATATAGGCATTGCCGGCTGAATCAACTGTAATCGCGCTCGCATAATCAATTCCGCTCACCGGTTCATTAAATCTTCTTACCCAAGAAGTATCTACTTGTGCCAATAAATACGAATTACTTATAAACATAAAAAGAAATGCTACAATCAAGGTTATACGAAAATTTGTGATGTTTGTGTTTTCGGTATTACTGAAAATGGTCATAACCTTTGGGATATAATCGAATCTCCTTATTATCTTTTATCAAATAGACACCGCTCCCTTTTTCAATCTTGCCGATCCGGGTGATTTTTGTGCCTGTAATTTTTGCGGGTAGTTTTTGATAAGCAGATGTGAATAAAAGTTCGTAATCTTCACCTCCATTGAGCGCTAACGGATTTGTCATTTCGAGCGTATGCGAAGCAATCTCATCTTTTAACGGTTGTAAGATTGCTCTAGTGTGGAGTTTTGTGCGCATCTTCTGAACAACCGATTGTGGTGTCGTTTTGCTTTTCGCAATGACCCAATTATAAAGATTATAAGTTTCTTTATGCATTGGTAATTTGTCCGCAAATATTTTTATCTTAACTCTGCTCTCCTCCGCAATATGAAAGACATCTGTTGACAAACCGTCTGATGTATCGATTAAAGCATTTATATATTTCTTAAGTTTAATCGCTTCGAAAATTCTCGGGCACGGGCAGGTATGTCTCTTAATTGATTGAATGAAATCTTTTTTAGGAAATTTTTGCTTTAATGCCAGTCTGCCGGTTTCAGCCAATCCGCAAAAACCTGTAACATATAAATATTCGCCAGGTTGTGCAGTTGAGCGGAGTTTTGGTGTCCTGGTCTTGCCAATTGCAGTCAGTATCAAACCAAGTTTTGGATAGGCAACAATATCACCACCGCTAATTCGGCATCCGAATTTATCCGCAATACTAAGCATACCGGCATATAATTGTTTAAGTTGTCTCTGTTCTAATTTGGACGGTAATAAAGCTGAAATAAATAAGGCAATTGGAGTTGCTGCCATTGCCGCTATATCAGACAATGTTCCGCAAGCAACTCTCTGCCCGATTTGGTATAAACTAAAATAATCTAAGGAAAAATGAACATCTTCAATATACGCGTCTGTAGTGACTACATTACCTTCTTTTAACACAGCCGCATCATCGCCAATACCAACCTTGATAAAGCGTGAAGCACGATTTGTCAAGCGTGGCGCACTGGTTATTTTCTTTATCATCTCGATTGTTTTCAGTTCACCCAATTCAGCCAGCCGCATACAAAATCATAAATAAATATTTAAGAATTGACAAGAGTATGTTTTAAGATTAGATTAATTTATTGAAACAATTATATCTTGTTCTATTACTGTTTATTTTATTATTCAGTTGCACTCTGTTTCAATCTCAAGAGCAGCAAGTATGGCGCACAATCCAAAGGGGAAAAAATGCCGTTGAAAAGGAAAATTTATCTGTGCTTGAAGAGATTGTGGCGGAAAATTATCAGGACCACTGGGGTCGTGATTACCACCGGTTAATGCGCTGGTTTGAATCATATTTTCAGTATTATCATAACATCAAAATTTATACCACGAATCAGACAATTACGGTTTATCAAAACCGGGCAATCTGCGAAATAAAAATCCGGCTTTATGGTACTTTCACTTCGACCAATGAATTGATTGGTGATGAAATTTATCTGACTTTATTTTTTGAAAAGCATAACAAACAATGGCAGGTTAGCCGGGTTCTGCCCTCAAAACAAACAAGAGATATTGAATTGGTTAATAATCCGGTTGATTTATTCAAGCCGAATCGGCATTAACAGGTATAACCGCTCTGTATTTTCATTTTCAATACCGGGTTTAATAACTCCGGCTGCCAGCGGATTGACAAACTCCATAATTACTTCTTCACTTCTCATTGAGTGCAGGATTTCCAGAAGATAAGTGACATTAAAGCCGATTTTTAAATCGTCGCCTTTATACTTCGAAATGAATTCCTGTGTTGATTGTCCCAAGTCCTGAGTTTCGGCAAATACCGAACTTTTTTTCGCAGATAAATGCAGGGCAATCAGTCGTCCGACCGGATGAGCAAAAACTGCGGCCCGCCGTAATGCTCCAATAAACTCATCACTTTTAACCTGCATCCGGCAGGTGTGTTTATCCGGCATAATCCGCTGGTAATCCGGATAAGGACCTTCAATTAATCGGGAGACAATCGTAGTATTGGCGAATTTAAATCCGATTTTTGCGCTGTCTGCGGTAATCGTAATCTTATCCTCACCTTTAGGAAACAGGTTTAAAACTTTTGGCGCGATGATTGCATCCAGAGTCCCGTCAAATTTACCGCCCTTCTTAATATATGCCAAACGATAGCCATCAGTTGCGACCATCTGGGTCTCGGTTTTATTTATGCGCAGATACACACCGCACATTGCCGGCCGCGATTCTTCTTTACTTACCGCAAAACCGGTATCGTCAAAACACTCTTCTAAAACTGTTTGCGGAAATTCAATCTTATTAATTTTAGGAATTTCCGGTACTTCTGGATATTCAGCCGGGTCGAGCACAGAAAATATTGAACTGCTGCCGTCGGCTTCCAGATGCACTTTATTCTCTTTGATTGACAAAGTCAAAGTTTCGGCAGATAATTCCCGTACCGCATCAAGCAATTTTTTACCCGGCAAAAGAACTTTACCCTCTTTAATTTTTCCCTGGATACCGATTTGTTTCTCGACATACGAATCAAGATCAGTGGCTTTAATTATCAAACTCTTATCCGTGGTTTCCAGAAAAACATTCTGAAGAACCGGATAAGTCGTCTTCGCCATCAGAATATTAACAACACCGCTCAAATTCTCAACAAAATCAGCTTTACTAATTACACAATACATAGCGCCTCCGTGTTTTAGTGATATTACTTAATCTCACTCTAATTGTCAAGACTGAAAGTGAAATAGAAATTAATCGAAATATATTGAAACAAATAGAAATTCGTCGTTAATATATAATTCCAGATTTTCAAACCGTCCAATACATTTCTATGCTCTTTTAGTGGAAAATTTATCAACCATAATTATATAAAGTAAGTTTTATATAATTAAGTAAAACTAATTGGTGCGGGGTTGACTTTAGCCTTAAATTAAATAAACTTACTAAGTGCAATTTAAGCAATATCTGAAACTTTTTCAGATTCGAAATCTGATTTTTCTAATTCTGTCTGGCACGGTTTCTCAATTCGGTGACCGTCTCACCCACATGCTTTTAATTACCCTGATTGGCATTACCACGCCGGGTAAAGTATCCGCATTTTCATTTGCTTCTTTAACCTTCACAATACCGGTCATCGTCTTTTCACCAATTGTCGGGATTCTGGTTGACCACTGGTCGCGCCGGTCAATTATGATTCGGGCGCACATTATCCAGGCAATCATCCTGCTCGTAACCCCGTTTCTGATTGATTTGACCCATTCTTACCTGCCGTTCTGGATTACTATCACTATGTTCTTCTCAATCGATATTTTCAACAATACTGCCAAACCGGCTTTGATGCCCAATCTGGTTTCCCCGCGCAAATTACTGCCGGCAAATTCATTAGATACGTTTCTCGCCCGTTTTGCTACGGTTGCCGGTATGGTGGTTGGCGGATTTCTAATCAGTAAAATCGGCTGGCGCTGGGGCTTTATTTTCAACGGTGCGATGCATCTTACTGCCGGTCTTTTGATTTTCGGAATTTCCAAATCATCTGAAGTCCGGCCCAGCCATAGCAGTGGTCCGGTGCAAATAACAGTCAACAAAATTATATCAATTTTCAAAAACGACATCAAAGAAATTATCGCTTTAATGAAAAATAACCGCATTGTTTTGATTGTGCTCAGTTCGTTTGCCGTGATTACTTTTATGTCCAGTGTCTCTTATACTATCCTGATTTTTTTAGTCCAGCAGATTCTTGACTGGGGCACGGTCGGAGTTGGCATTATGTCTGGTATTTTAGCCGTCGGTATGATTGGTGGTGCTTTGATTTTAGGAGTATTTCATATCCGGTTCAATAAACTATATATTATCATTGTCGGGCTTTTGATATACGGGCTCTTGTTCGCTTTAGGTCCGTTCTTTATTTCCCGCGTCTTTATTATTATTATCGCCCTGGTCGGTGGTGCAATTTTCTCGCTCATCACGATTGCCCAGAACACGATTATCCAGGAACAGGTTACCTCATATATTCGCGGCCGTATTTTCGGCATCAAGGAATTTTTCGGCAACATCACTTTTGTTGTCACGGCTCTGCTCATCGGCATTGTCAGTGATTTAACATCGTATAAGATTGTCTTATCTGCGGTTGGTATCATCTTAATTATTTTATCGGTACTTACTTACCTGATGATACGCAAACCGCAAGCACAGGAGATAAATGTCCCAAACTAATAAACTGAAACCACAGATTAACACAGATGGTCGCATAGCGAAGCGACAGCAACACGGATTGAAGAAAAAAAATCTTGAAAATAATCTGTTAAATCCGTGTAATCCCGCACCATTTATATCAATCGGGTCGCTCCCGGTTTTACGGGTGCGACCCGCGCAAAGGTGCGGGACAGGTCCGTGGTTAAATAATAAAGGACAGAAATATCATATCAATAGTAGCAATTCTTGTTTATTAAAACTCTGTATCGCAATCGCAATTATCCAATTTTCCTTAAGCTATGCCGCAATTCCATTATCCAGTTCGCCTTCATGGACATCGATTGACAATGACTATTCGACCGGTGGTGGTTTTGCTGATATCAACAACAACGGGTTTATTGATTTCTGCACCTCGAACGGCAATGATATGGCGCTCAATAAACAGGCTATTTATTACAATAACAATGGTGTGCTTGAAACCCAGGCATCCTGGCGTTCCAGTGATTCTGGTATGTTTGGCCATCTTTACTTAGGTGATGTCAATAATGACGGACATCTTGATATGGCAGTTGCGTTTTTAGGACCCCAGGGCGATTGTAAAACCCGCATTTATTACAATACTGGCAACAGTTTATCCGTTCTGCCGACCTGGATTTCTGCTGATACTGACTCATCGTTTGATTGTGCTTTTGGTGATGTTGATTTGGATGGTGATTTGGATTTGGCAGTATCGGCTGGTGATGCTTATGCTAACCGGAAATCGCCAACAAAAATATATCGCAATCATAACGGTGTTTTCGAACCTCTGCCCTATTGGACTGCTGATGACTCAACTCCGTCAGATGCGGTCCGTTTTGCTGATTTAGATAATGACGGTTATCTCGACTTAGTTGTCGGTTATCGCGGAAAGCTGTCAGTATTCTATAACCAGGCAGGTATTATAGAAACAACTGCCAGCTGGTCTATTAATATAAGCACCTGGGTTTTACGGCTTGCTCTGGCTGATTATGACAATGACGGCTGGATTGACCTTGCCATTGCCGCTAATGGACAACTGGGCAGTGATTCGAGTTATATCAAAGTCTTTAAAAACAATCAAGGACAGCTTAACACATTTCCAAGCTTTACCATGCGACGCAATACCCAATACTGTTCAGCTGTGTGCTGGGCTGATTTTAATAATGACGGGTTTATGGATTTGGCGGCTGGCGGCTGGTGGGAAGCGTTGGTTGTCTTTGAAAACCGCAACGGCGTTTTAGATACCTTGCCAACCTGGTCCTGGACCAGCGGCACTAATTTGGTCAGCGAAGCGATTATCACCGGTGATGTCCGAAACCGGCATTTAATCTGCCGCTCTGATACATTTATCAGCAACGGCACGCGCAAACTCTTCTCGACCCGCAAATCCCCCATGCAAAAACTTATCAATGTTCAAATCAATAACAATCCCATTCCTCTCAATGCATTTTGTTATGACCCGTTGGCTGGTTGGGTCAGTATCAATGCCAGCTTTATTATCGGAGATACTGTGATTATCAATTATACTTATGCTCAATATCCGGATTTGGCTGTAACCAATTGGACTCGGACAATCGGCAATTACCTGTTTTACAATACGACTCCGCAGGCAATCGAACAAACTTTGACCGACAATTCACCCCGATTATTCAAATTGTCCGCAACGCCCAACCCGTTTCATAACCATATCCAATTTAACATACTGATTGACAATGCAATGATAAACATTTATAATGCAGGTGGTATGAAGGTAAAGACATTAAAGTCGCCGCCCTATTTATGGAATGGCCGGGATGAAAATGGTCGCGAGATTCCCAATGGAATCTATTTTGCCGAAGTTTTACATAATAATGCAGTAACGACTGAAAAGATTGTTAAACTGAACTAATTTTATTTTTATAATATTTTATGTACTTAGCGATTGATGTTGGCAACACAAATATTCACCTTGGGTTATTTGCTCAAACCAAATCGAACTTTCCCAGATTAATTGAATCTTTTACCTTACCGGTCAACCAAAAACATTTATCCAAATTATTCAATTATATCAATAAGCAAAAACCGATTACTGGTATTATAATGAGTGACGCCTACAGCACCACTGCTCTTGCCAATAATCGCGCTATCCAATCGCTAAAAACAAATCTCGAAAAATTTATCCTGTTAAGACCAGATATGAACTGCGGATTGAAATTTAGGTATTTTCCCAGAACTTCATTAGGTACAGACCGTCTTGCCGATTGCGTTGCCGCTTATAAAATATACAAAAGAGACTGTCTGATAGTTGATTTTGGCACGGCAACTACATTTAATATCGTATCCAAAAACGGTTATTTTCACGGCGGTATCATAATCCCTGGTATTAAAAATTTAATCCGGGCATTGCCCGCTCATTTGACCGACAAGTTACCAATACCAGTAACAAACTCAAGCAACAAAACCTTTGCCTGCTCAACTCAACAGGCAGTCAAATCTGGTTTATACCAGACCATTAATGGAATCTGTTACAATATAAAAAAGGAGATGCAGAAAAAACTCAAAACCAAACCATATACGATTGCCACGGGCAATGGTCTCAAACTCATGCCCGGCATAAAAAACATTTTCGATAAAATTGACCCAAATCTGACCCTTAAAGGATTAGCAATCATTTATCAAATTAAATATAATAAATGAAACCACAGATTGCACAGATTTTCACAGATTTTTCATTTAATCCGTCTAATCCGTCAAATCCGTGGTTTAACAGGAGAAACAGATGACTAAAGTTGGAGTTTTTATTGACATTCAGAATGTCCAGGAAACATTTGAGCGTCAGGGCAAGGAAGTCCGTTATGATGCCCTGCGCCGTAATGTAATATTACAAAACAAAGGTGAAGAACGCGAGTATAAATTTATTGCCTTTGTACCGTTCAAACGGGATGACGAACGCCGGCAAAGATTAATCGATGCGCTCTCGTTCCAGGGTTATCGGGTTGTTGCCAAACCAGTGCGCGAGCGGGTTGACGGTTCGGCAAAAGCCAATATGGACATTGAAATCACGCTTGAGATTCTATCCATGACCGAATATTTAGAGCAGGTAATTCTTATTACCGGTGACGGTGATTTTGTCGCCTTAGTTGACTGGTTATCCAAGCGCGGCAAAAGAATAACAGTTATTGGACTTGGACGAGGTTACACCTCAGTCGAATTGATTCGCTCGTCTGACGAATACTATAATATGGATGAAATCGAAGGAGTCATCACATAGAACAAGCAAGTCAAAAGGCAAAAGTCAAAAGTCAAAAGTTATTCTTGGGAATAACTACGACTGAGAAAGAGACCGGCATTGCTTTTGTTGAAAACAATAAGATTCTGTACGAAAAAACCGAACAAGCCGAAGCCCGCCAGAACGAATTACTATTTAACAATTTAGACCTTGCATTCAAAACATTAAACATCTCCCCTGCTCATTTGGCCGGTATTGGCATTGTTATCGGACCTGGTATGTTTACATCTTTACGGGTTGGACTAGCTTGTGCCAAAGGATTGGCTGTGGTAAATAACATTCCTATCAAAGCATTCAAAACATTACAAGCACTATCATTTTCAGTGCCTGATAAAATGCTTGTCGATAAAATAACGATTATACCAGTAATTGATATCAGGCGGGAAGAATTATACTATCAAATCTATCAAGGATGTGAACCGATAACCGAACCGCAGATTAGCAAACCCGATGTTTTTACTCAAATAATTCCTGAAAAAGCATTCTTGATTGGCAGTGGTATTAAAAACTATGCCGATGTGATAAAAACCAATACCAAGCGTCAATTTGATATTTGTGAATATCATTATCCAATACCAAGTGCGGTTGCATTCAATGCTCAACTCTGTATTACCAATAATGACATTTCTGACACCGCTTCCTTAGTTCCGTTTTATGTAAGAAGCGTGTAAAAGCTTATATTTCTCACATAAATATTGAACATTTTTGTACAAACAATCTCCTGACCTGAAGCAAAGGGGAGAGTGACCCTGGGGGTCGCCCCATACCACGAGTTCACCTGGGCTTAAAACCCCTAAATTTCCTTGTCCTTTAACATATCGGTCGGCAAATCGTATATTCGCGAATTTCGCCTGTTCTGACAAAATCGGATATCCGCGTTGTATGTTCCCCAATGTCAAATCCAGTATATCCTGGAAACTGACTCATCGTCTGAAGACGAAACAGAATCAGAGAATACCACTCGGAAAACCGGTTGAAATTGAATATATAATTTGGTTGGATAAAAAACTGCATTACAACTCCGCAAGTATAAAACCTACTCTGCCCAAACCCCATTAAAAAAACTCTTAGAATATATCTATAAAAAATATCTTGACTTTACGACTGAGTCGGAAGTGATTGAAGACGTGTTGAAAGAAAAATCGGGGTGTTTCTTAATAATAATTTAAAAGTCAAAAGGCAAAAAATCAAAATTACAAGTCAAAATTCAAAGGTGATAAAAAAAGAGAGATTGCCACGGGGTTGCTTCGCAACCGCGCAAAGACAATACTCCAGAATTTCGAATTTCGAATTTTTCTTTTCTCTGTGTCTCTGTGACTCCGTGGTATATTTATCTGAGGAAATCTGCGTTAATCTGCGTCCTAAAAGATTAGATTCCGGATCAAGTCCAAAATGACAAGGTGTTCAGTGTTTTCAGTGTTAAATTAAGAGAGATTCTGAAATAAATTCAGAATGACAAATCTGTGTAAATCCTTGTAATCCGTGGTTATAAGTTCTTAATTTTTATCTGTGTTTATCCGTGTTCTCAGTGGTTAAAAATAAGACTGCTTCACGGTTGTGGTAAAGTTTTCTCAGGTAAGTTTTTCTTTAATTGCCAGTTTAATGATTTTGAAGTTTTCTTGAGTATAGTATTTTCTCTGGTCGGCTGACACGATTGACCCAAGTTTTACAGTATAATCTTTTTTAGTCAGCTTATTAATGATTGATAACAGCTGATTCAAAGCGGGCTTATCGTCAGGCAGTTTTACGCCTTTTTTGTAGAGAAATTCAATATCAAAAATATCCCGTATCTCCTTGCGTTCAGTAAATGCCTGAATTTTTGATATCATCATATCGTTTAATGAAACCGTATTTAATAAAACCTGCGTATTCGAATATGCACTGTACGCAATTGCTTTTTCACTTATAATATCTTTCTTTTCCTTACGGATTTCAATTTTCAACCGGCGCGGATAGTTCTTTGATTTTATTTCAAAAAGTATCGTGTAATATTTGTTTTGTGCATCTGTAACAGTGTAAATCTGCCCGAGATAATTTTTTATATCGCGATAGAGTTTTTGAGCGTCAGTCTTTTTTACAATCCAGAAATCCAAATCTACGGAGAACCGGTGCAATCCATAACATAATCTCAGCATAGTACCTCCGCCAAAAATGATTTTATCAAGGAATCGCTTACGATTGAGCTGCTCTAATACTTCTATTTCAAACTGCTCTTGTGCAACCAGTCCCGCATCATTTTTCGTAGCCATATTATCCAACATTTTATCTTCTCCTTATCCGACTGCAGTTAATATCATCGACAAATATTAAAAATTGGTGCCGGTTTAAATCCTGCATATTGTTTTAATGGTCTTTTTAGTTTTAGCTGGATATTTTTTTATCAATTTTTTAAGGCGGGTGAGGTCAAGTTTTGATATATCAAGCGAGTTGATATCAATTTTATATTTACCAAATGAATACAGGTACAGGGCATCAACTAATGCTTTTTCTTTGGTAGCAATAAAGATATTGTCCTTTTTAAAATAATCAAAAAAGTATGGTTGGCTAAGCTTGTAATAGACAAAACTTCTGCCATTGATATTTTTTTGTTGCGTGCGTTTAATCGCAACGCTTTCATAATAATCTTGCGGGATTTGCGTTGTTATCTCGTAATAATAAAGCGCGGTCATTAATGATATGTAGGACGGTACCTGTAAAAGATTAGCAATTCGGAAAAGTTCTGGTGTTGCTAAATTGAGCCATTTCTCTTTTAATATATAAAAATCTTTTTTGAATCGGACCAATAATCCGTTTTTGGTATAGCGGGAAGCGAGCATTTTGGCGGAAGCCGGCTTTACCCTTAAAACGCCAGCCAAATCGGCAATCGAAAAATAAGCGCGCCGGCGTAATTGTTCAGAAAGTGCTGTATATTTATTAAGCATAGATAATCTACATTTTTGTATATTATATATACTTAGTAGTATTTGTCAAGCCTGAAATACTTGTAACCTTAAGTGGGGTCGCACCTGTTAAACCGGGAACGACTCCCCCTTTACATCCGTGTTTTCTATTGGTTAAAGAATAGATTCCGGATCAAGTCCGGAATGACAATCATACTATCTGTCATTGCGAGGAGCGTTAGCGACGTGGCAATCTTACATACAGTAAAGATGAGATTGCTACGGGGTTGCTTTCAGCAATCGCGCAAAGACATTAGTGTCAATTCGTGTCCATTCGTGGTTTAGAATCTGTTTAATCCGTGTAATCCGTGGTTAAAAATTCTTTTTCAGTGTTTTCAGAGGTTAAAAAGATTGATTCTGATATTTTTATCCGCTCGTGATTGACACATCTTCAATCCGGCAATAAGGAATTAAGAAACTGCCGACTTTTTTCCGTTCCTGGGATAATCCAGAAATCTGATTTAAGAGTGCAAAGATATTTCCGGTAATCATCGTTTCGATCACTGGCCGTTTGAACACGCCGTCTTCAATCAGAAATCCGCCTTTGACCACACCCGAAAAATCACCGCTGAACGGGTCGGGCTGTACTGATAAACGGGTTACGAATAATCCTTTTTTGGTCTCTTTAACTAAATCGGCTTGCGATTTCTCGCCGGCATTGATTAAGATATTGGTCGGTCCGACACCAGGAATCGAACGCGCACCGCCTGCGGCATGTCCGGTTGACTCGCGGTTTTCTTTGTTCGCAGTATAAGTATTGTAAAGATATGCCTTTAAAATTCCATTTTCGATAATCTTCAAAGGTTTTCTTGCCACGCCTTCCCTATCAAATCCGCTCGATGCCGCACCGCCGGGCAAGAGTGCATTATCTTCAATCGTCAAATCCTGGGAAACTACTTTTTGATTTAATTGTCCGATAAAACGGCTCATTTTTTTCTGGATATTATTGGCTGAAACGGCGCCGATTACAATGCTCAGAAAATCACCGAGCACTTCCGGTTCCAAGATAACCGGTCCTTGAAAACTCTCGCCTTTTTTCGCACCCAAAGATTTAAGCACTTTCTCGGCAAAATTTACAGCCGTATTAAGCACATTAATCTCGCTCAGTTTGCGGGTATTGTCAAACTCGTATTGAAAACACGAGACTTCGCCTTTGTCTTCAGCCATACCCATTATGCCGTAATCAAACGAACTGCCCCGCTCACTCACTTTAATACCCTGCGAATTGACAATCACATTCTCACCGTACGAACCGGCAAACACGCCGCTGTCAATTAGAATCCGCTGGTCATAATTGATTGCGGTCTTGAGCAGTTTTGACGCATAATCGAGCACCTGTTCCATACTCAGATTTTCGACCTGCGGGTCATATAAATCTTTTATCTCAGGAATTTCACCGCTTGTTTTGGGCAAACTGTTTGCATTGTCAGCTGGCGCTAAATTTGCCAAACGCACCGCATTACTTACTGTGTCGATAACTTTTTCCTGAGACAGGGTATTGACCGATGAAAAACCGAGCCCTTTATTCTTAAAAACCCGGATGCCGATACCGTCTGAAATCTGGCTTTTGGCAAGTTTGATATCATTCGCTTCAAACGAGACATAGAATGACTTGCCTTTGACCAGAAACGCTTCTGCCTGGTCTGCACCCAGTTCCAATGCTTTCTTAATTGCTAATTCACCTAATTCAATCATTGTTTCCTCCAGAAACCGATTACACCGATTTCAGAAAGATTACACAGATTACATTTTGACGATCTGCGTAGTCGATTAGTTTTTTTATCTGTGTAATCAGTGCTTTAATAATCTGTGTAATCATGTTACTGTCTGCCGCCGATCATTGCCTGGCATCTCAGATATGGTCCGCCGCCGTCAACTTTTGCAGCCTGCCATTTGCCGCACGCGCCAAAACCCATATCCCATTTAAAATCCTTGCTCACTGCGTCCACGCTGGTCAAAACATCAAACGCCTGTCCAGAAACCGTAACGCCGCGCAACATCTCGCTGACTTTGCCGTTAGTAATCCGAAACGCTTCCTGCACTCCGAACATAAACTCGGCATTGGCATCTGCCTGTCCGCCTTTTGCGCCTTTTAAAAGATATCCATGTTTCACACCTGCAATCAGCTCGTCTAAACTTGAAGTACCCGGCAAAATGCCCGTATTTCGCATCCGGATAATCGGTTCGTCTGAATATTCAAAAGCACGCGCATTGCCGGTCGGCTCAACACCAAATTCAGCCGCACTCTCGCGGTTATGCAGATATGATTTCAAGATTCCGTTTTCAATAATGATTGTCTTTTTGGTTATGACGCCTTCATCATCAACCATTAAAGTTCCGCCGGCATTACCTTCTTGACCCGAATCAAAAAGGGTAACCAATTCACTGCCAACTCGCTGTCCGATTTTTCCTTTGGTAATCGCACCGGACGAGACAAAATCCGCTTCAACCGTATGACCGATTGCCTCGTGAGAAATAAGTCCGACCAAACCCGGGTCTAAAATCACCACTGCCCGTTCGCCTTTGGCATATTCAGCTTTAAGCAAAGCTTCAATCCGGCGGATGACCAGTTCAATATATTGGTCTGGTGTCTTTTTAAACAAATCCTGCCAGCCGCCGGTCACGCCGACCGCTTCAAATGACTCGACCATATCTTTGCCATTGCCGCCAACCGCAAACATTCTGAATTCAGGTTTTGAGTCAATAATTTCGCATTCGGCACCATCAGTAGTAACAATCACTTTATGGTCTAATAACTCACGATACCCGACCAGGGCTGATTGGATAATACTTGATGACCCTCTCAGTTTTTCTTCGGTTTTTCTGACCAGTTCCAGTTTTTCTTCAAATGAATGGTTGGTGAGCGGGCCATTAATCGGCGGTGCGAATTTGCCATGGGCAAGGTCTGCTTTTGCCATTTTTACGGCTTTGTTTGCCTTGCCCTGACTTGAGACTTTGGCTGCGGCACACGCATCAATAATTGCCTGCTTGATTTCACCGGCGTCAGTCCGGCTGGTTGATGAAAATCCCCAGCCGCCTTTGTAAAGTGCCCGCGCGCCGACCCCGGCATATGTGCTGTTGGCAAGCGATTCAAGTTCGCCTTTACGCACCACGATTCCGCTCGATATGCGTTCGTGAAACCGCAGTTCGCCGTATTCCATATCACCGAACGAACCGAGCACGCTTTTCAATAAATCTATCATTCGTCCTCCGGTTTATGATGCTGCATTATCTCCTGGGCTTTTTTACGAATCCAGCGCTCTTTAACCGAATGTGACAAAAGAAAGACGCTCAAAAAATGGGCAAAAATACCAATACCCCAGAAAAGCAATGGAAAAATGAACCACCAGGTACCGCGGCTAAACCGGTAATTAATGACAAAGAGCACGCCGTTGACAAACAAGTAAATTAAAAAGTGCACAAAAAAATCTACTCGGGCTTCGACAAATTTTCGTGCGCTCTCATACGCATGTTTTTCGTCCATAAAATCCTCCAACAAAATAAATTTCACTTAAATTACAATAATTCATATATAACTATTTGTCAATAGAAAAACATATTGTGATTTGATTTGATTGACTGAAGGATATATCTCGTAAAAAATAATATTGTGAGAGATTACAAGGGTCGCCAACGGCGACCGCGCAATGACAGAAGGGCTATGTCTTTGCGAGGGCGTTGCGAAAGCAACCGCGCAATGACAGAAATCGGTCAAATCCGTAATTACATAAATATCTGTGCAATCTTGTTTGTAATCTGTGTAATCATTGACTTTTTTAAAAGTCAATCATATAATCATTATACATGAACCGGAAAAAATTACTTGCCTTTGCGTTCATATCGTTATTTGCTTTACACTGTTCGCTCCATCAGACAACCAAACCATCCCTGTACAAGATTTCGATTATTTATATTACCGGCTGGAACATCGAACAATCAGCCCAAATCGCAACTTTAATTAAACAGGAAAAGACGATAAACCCGGTCCTCGCCCTTATCAATAGCCAGATTTTTAGCGGAAGCACGGATTCGTTAACACAGCAATTAAGCATCGAAATTCTCAATGCTACTCAAATTGACGGAGTGCTCGTAACGCCTGATTTTCTCTATGCCGGTATTGATAACTGCCGGCAAATTATCCGCAACAGTGATTTTCCCTGTTTGAGTGCAAATCTAAAAGATAAAACTAATAATACCAATATCGGCCCTGAATATCTTATCAAACAATTGAATAATCTCAATATTTGCGTGATTGGCGTGATTTACGATACATTAAATCCTTTGTATCAGAGCCCGGAATATGAATTACGCAGTCCTGAATTTACCGTTTTAAAACTGATTCCCCTGGTTAAAAATCGCTCTGACTTTATCTGTCTGCTCACCCGGTCAAATGACTCGCTCGATTTTCCGGTTGATTTAATCCTGGGTGCGCCGGCTCAGCAGCAATTTTCACTCATACCGTCTGAAGCCGAAGGCGCTTATAAACTGGAAATCGGTCTTGATAATGCCAATAATATTATAGAAATAAAACGGCATACGCTCGCGCTCAGCTCTTATCAAGCTGACCCGACCATCACAAATATAATTTCTCAATATCAAAAATGAAAGTTTCAATCTGTTTAATTCAAATCTATGCAATGACATTATTTTATTATGTATCATTCGCAGTTAAAAGTCTTAGGAGTGTTAATGAAATCTGCTAAAAAACTCAATTTCTGGCGTCTGGTCTGGACGCTTTTTGTGACCTGGTATTTTATCAATTTCAGCCGTAATTTTTTCAATTCCCTGACCAGCGACAAAGCCCAGATACCGGTCGTCTTTTTTATTATCCTGGTTTTGTGGATGACGCTCGAATACTATTTCGCCTCACCGTTTTTCCAGTCCGGCATTGTCGTAATGCACGGCTGGCTCAAATTGTTTTTCTCGCTCTTCTTTTATGTGATGGCAATCTATTCGATTACCGATTATGTTTCGCTAAACTGGACCCAGGTCTCGTTTGCCTATCCATATCTGAATATTGCCGGGCTGATTGTCTTTGCGCTCGGTGTCCTGATACGGCTGGCAACGCTTTTTCATCTGCTCAATCAACCGCAGAATAAACTTGTCCGGTCCGGCCTTTTCAATGTCTGTCGGCATCCGCGTTATCTGGGAACTTTATTACAGATTATTGCGATTCCCTTAATCTTTTCTTCGTATCTGGGTCTGATTGCGAGTCTTATCTTTGGTCTTTTATTAATCTATCTCGAGATGCAGGCAGAAGAGCAGGTATTATCAAAACAGTATAAAGATGAATATATCGAATACCAGAAACATGTGCCGTTTCTATTTCCCAATCTCGAGCGGCTTTCTCGACCAAAAGCAAAAACTTCTTCTGGCAAGCGTAAATAAGTATATTGCTTAATCCAAAGCATAACCAGTATCTAATATCTATTCTTACCAGGTATAAAATTAGTTTGAATATCTGCGTTCTCTAAAAAATCTTAAATGATATCTATAAATATCTGCGAAAATCTGCGTCAATCTGCGTCCCAAAAAACTGGTTTCCGGGTCAATCCACGCACCTAATCATAGGTACGGACAGGTCCGTGGTTTGCTATGTCACCCTGAGCATATGCGGACGGAAGTGTAGATGGAGCATACGCGACATCCTGGGTCTCTCGCGAGAGATTCTTCGGCTTCGCCTCAGAATGACAAGCTGTTCAGTGTTTTCAGTGTTTTTCAGTGTTAAATTCACTCTGTGTTTATCTGTGTTAATCTGTGGTTTCTTCTTTTTTCTGCGTCAATCTGCGTCCCAAAAAACTTGTTTCCGGATCAAGTCCGGAATGACAAGCTGTTAATTTACAATTTTCAATGGTCAATTATCAATGGATTTTCGAATCAACTCAATTTTCATTATTAGTTTTGAATTTTGAGTTTTAATTTTGACTTTTGACCTTTGACTTTTGAATTTTAAATTAAGTGTCTGCGTCCGGTTTGCATCTCCCCCTGCTCTTGACAATCTAATAAAATAGCCATAGAATTAATTATGCAGGAAAAATTTACGGAACGGGTCAGAAGGATTCTAAATCTGGCAAGACAGGAAGCAATCCGCATGCACAGCGATTATATCGGCACTGAACATATTCTTTTGAGTCTGGTTAAAGAAGCTGAAGGTGTTGCCGCCATGGTCCTGAATGATTTAGGCATCAATCTCGAAGACTTGCAGCGCTCGATTGAAAATGCGGTTAATTACGGTACCAAAACTCTGGTTCTTGGCGATATTCCTTTGAATCAGGAAGCGCGTTCTGCGATTAACTGGGCGGTTGACGAAGCCCGGCGTATGAACCATTCTTATATCGGTACCGAACATATTCTGCTCGGTATTTTAAAAGAAGACCACAGTCTTGGCGCTCAGATTTTGCAGTCGCTCGGTGTTGAACTCGAAATCGTGCGTCAGGAGACAATCCGTTTATTAGGCGGCAGTACAAAAGAAACCGCTAAAAAACCTAAGTCCAAAACCCCGGCTTTAGATTTTTTCTCGCGAGATTTAACCCAGTTAGCCAGAGAAGATAAACTCGACCCGATTATTGGCCGGGAAAAAGAGATTGAACGGGTAGTCCAGATTTTAGCCCGGCGCAAAAAGAACAATCCGGTTCTGATTGGCGAAGCTGGCGTCGGCAAAACTGCGATTGTCGAAGGTCTGGCACAGCGCATTATTGACGGCAGAATTCCCAGTATTCTCAAAAACAAGCGGGTGCTCGCTCTGGATATGGCAGCGATTGTTGCCGGCACTAAATACCGCGGTCAGTTCGAAGAACGGTTAAAAGCAATCGTCAATGAAATAATCACCCAGGGTGACAGTCTCATATTTATTGACGAGCTGCATACGATTGTCGGTGCTGGTGCGGCTGAAGGTTCGATTGACGCGTCCAATATTTTAAAACCTGCTTTAGCCCGCGGTGAACTCCAGTGCATTGGTGCGACCACGCTTGAAGAATACCGAAAATACATTGAAAAACATTCTGCCCTGGAACGGCGCTTCCAGCCGATTATTGTCGAACCGCCGGCAATGGAAGAAACCGTGCGGATTTTGATGGGTCTTAAAGAAAAATACGAACTCCACCACAAAGTTATTTACACGGAATCGGCAATCAAAACTGCGGCATATCTTGCTGACCGTTATATTGCTGACCGCTTTTTACCGGACAAAGCGATTGATGTGATTGATGAAGCCGGCTCCCGGGTCAAACTGGTCCGCTCGACAGTCAATCCGGAACTGGATGAGATTGAAAAGAAGATTGACAAAGCCCGCAAAGGCAAAGAAGATGCGATCAAAGCCCAGAAATTTGAACGGGCAGCAGAACTGCGTGACGAGCAGAAAAATCTGATTGAATCCTTGAAAAAGAAACGCAAAGAATGGGAAAAGCAGGGCAATTACCCGGTTGTCAATGAAGAAGATATTGCTTATGTGGTTGCGTCCTGGTCATCAGTGCCGCTCACCAAACTGGA
>JAGXRL010000102.1 GCA_018335915.1 Candidatus Latescibacterota bacterium | reverse complement strand
ATAAATGTATATTTACCAGTTGCTCGGTTATCCCGACCACCAACAACGACAGCAGCAGTATCAGCTGCTTCGTCACCAGCTAAGTTGTTACAACCCGAAAATACTCCGCTATACATTGCGTTTGCTGTATCAGCAAAACCGCCGCCAATCGTGGAGGTATTTCCGCTTGCAGAGTTTTGTAATCCACCAGAGACTGTGCCATAAAAGTTGTTTGCGATATTTTGCGACCCGCCGCTAACTGTGGCAGAACCACCGCTTGCGGTATTTAGCACTCCGCCACCGACTGTTGTATATTCATTTGTTGCAGAATTTCGATCACCACCACTAATCGTGCTTTTAAGACCACTTGCGATATTTTTTGACCCACCACCAACAGTCGAATAATTACCAATGGCTGAATTAGAATCTGCAACATGGAAACCACCACCGCCACCTGAAACCACAGAAAAATGACCACGAGCACGGTTATTGATGCCAGTGACAAATGCCTGTATTCCGGTATTGAGATTGCCTGAACCAAAATTCGCTTTGCCCATTGTGATTTCCGGGTCACCCGTGCTCGTAATCGCGCCGGTCATAGTGCCGCCGGCTAATGGTAAAAAGATACCAGTACCAATACTGTCATTACTTGGTGCCCAGCTTGAACCAGTCCATTTAATAACCTGACCGGTTGATGCTCCAGATTGGTTTATCTTAGGCATTGTTACATTACCATCAATAATCATTGCGGTTGATATCGCATTGGTTTGGTTTTCATCAACAAACTTAGCACTTAATGCCAGGGTATCTTTACCCTGCAGTTTATATGTATTGGTTGATACTCTGGCACTATCAACATAAGGATGGATATGGCCAGTTAAGGAAAATGCTGATGCGTGTTGACCATCTAACATATCGGCATTGAAATTTGATACAATAGCACCTGAACCGCTTAGTTTAACATCGCTTATTCCTGCGACATTAGATATATCCGCATTAGTTATAGTCAGGTCGAGAATCATTGCAGAATTGACAGAACTCACTTGTCCTTCATTCACATATCTTGCATCTAACGCTGTGGTATCTTTACCCTGAAGTTTATGTGCATTAGTTGATACCCGCGCGCTGTCAACATAAGTTACACTCAGATTCCGTATATAATCAGATGTATCGGCATAAGGCGCTTTGAAATTAGTTGCCACATCTTCACGCAGAATCGTGCCGTTAATTATTTTCGCACTTGAAATGGCGTTGTCTTTAATATCAATCTCGTCAATTGTGGAATCCGCAATATGTACAGAAAAAACCGCAGCTTCTTTTAGAATTGGATTCGGATAAGTACCGGTTAAAACACCGCCCGCAGTTTGTCCGTTATTAATAAACTTAATACTCAAATCACTTGTATCTTGACCTTGCAATTTGAACGCATTATAAGCATCAAGTGCTACACGAGCACTATCGATATAGCCAACCGGCGGAGTGGAGCGGGCATAATCAGCAGTATCAGAATACGGCGCTTTGAAAACAGGCGCGACATCGTCACGAATAATCGTTCCGTCAGTAATCATTGATGAAGTAATAGAACTGGTTTGTCCTTCATTCACATATCTTGCATCTAACGCTGTGGTATCTTTACCCTGAAGTTTATGTGCATTAGTTGCGACTCTTGCACTATCAACATAAGTAATATTAATATTTCTGACATAATCTGAAGTGTCCGCATAGGGTGCTTTAAAAGTTGCGGCAACATCCTGTCTTAGAATCGTGCCGTCTTGTATTTTACTGCTTATTATTGCATTGTCTGTAATCATCGCATTTGATATTGCATTGACTTGCCCTTCGTCAACAAACTTGGCACTTAATGCTAATGTATCTTTACCCTGAAGTTTATATGTATTGGTTGATATCCGCGCACTGTCAACATAAGCATGAGTATGATTGGTTAAGGCAAATGCTGATGCGTGCTGTCCGTCTAATAAATCAGCATTGAGATTAGTTATTAAAGCGCCAGTACCGCTCAGTTTAATGTCGCTAATACCTGCAGTCGCAGATATATCAGCATTAGTGATTGTGCCGTCAACAATCATTGCTGATGTGATTGAGTTTGCTTGCCCTTCATCTACGAATTTATTACTTAAAGCAAGCGTGTCTTTGCCCTGTAATTTATGTGCATTAGTTGCGACTCTTGCGCTGTCAACATAATTGAGAGTTACATTTCGAACATAATCTGAAGTATCCGCATAGGGTGCTTTGAATGTAGATGCAACATCTTGACGGATAATCGTACCGTCAGAAATCTTATCTGTAGTTACCGCGTTTGCCTGAATTTTGAAATTAGATATTGCTCCATCCAATATTTCAGAACTAGATACACCCGGTGTCAGGGGACGGGTTGCCGGCGTAAATGCCAAATCAACTAATTGAATCGTGCCGTCTTGAATCTTAGCTGATGTTACGGCATTATCAGTAATCATTGTATTAGTAATCGCATTTGTCTGTCCTTCATCAACAAACTTAGCACTCAAAGCAATCGTATCTTTGCCCTGTAATTTGTGAGCATTAGTTGCGATGCGCGCACTATCAACATATTGAATATTGGCACTCAGCGCATAATTGGAAGTATCTGCTTTTTTACTTAAATAAGCATAAGCAGAACTGACCAGTCTGATTCTTGGTGTCATTGCCGGATTCGGATTAACCTGCATTTCTAAGTAACAATTACCAGATTGGGGAATCGTATCAATAGAATTATTCGTGCCTAATAAGACATTAAATATTCCTTGATTTGTTGCAATATTTTGGGTTTCGTTCCAAAAAGAAGAACCACCAGTTAATGTATTGAATAATCTGAATGTTATTGAATAAGTGCTATCGGTTACGGGCAGACCGGCAAGGGTAGTTAATTTTCCTTGATAATGTAAGAGTTTGGGAATTGTGATTGCTTCGGTATTGTCATAATGAGTGGCGACAATTTCGTTTGTGTTATTGGCTATTGCTACCGCACATAGCAATAGTACGGCAGTACAAATATGTTTGTGTACTGACATACATCCTCAATTTTTTTGTTTTCGGTCAAGTATAGTATTGCTTTGACCTTGTTTTGCCTAAATATAATGATTTTCAATCGCTTTGTCAAGTGTTTTATTAAATTATTTTACTTAAAGGGTACTCCCTTAAGAAAAAAGGGCTTGAGTTTTTACTCTCAAGCCCTGATTGATTATTATCTGTTTGTTATTCTACTAATAAGAGTTTGCGGGTTGCTGAGTAATGCGGAGTCTGGAATTTATAAAAATAGATACCTGAGGCAACAGTCTGGCTGCGGTCGTTTTTCATATCCCAATTGACATTGTATATGCCTGATGTCTGTTCCTCATTAATCAATGTTCTGACCAGCCTGCCTGAGATATCATAAATCAGTAAACTTACTCTGGTTGGCAAAGGGATTGAATAGCGGATCGCGGTCTGGGTTTTAAACGGATTAGGTCGGGCATTATACAGTGTAGTAACAAGTTCTTGAGTCTGACTTATCTCTTCATCTTTTTGTTCAGTAATGCCAACCGTAGGCAGGGGATACCAAAATCCGATTTTAGCAAGTATATTACTTGAAGTCAATACACCGATTGCAGTCTGACCAAGAGTTGTGCCGGCAAGATAATTAGTTGATGTCAAATTACCACCGGCAGTGCTGAATGTAGTCCATTGGCATTGGTATTGGGCATGACTTAAAGAAGTAAAAAGTAAGAAACTAAAGAAAATAATTGGTATGATATGTTTCATATTATACTCCTAATCTAATAACACTACTTTTTTTCTTCTTGTTTGATTACCTGCACACAATTCGATTATATAGACTCCTGGTTTGACCGTATTTCCATAAATATCTTTACGATTCCATATGATTGAATTGGTATTGTGATTCAGGGTAGTAGATTTTATTATTTGGCCAGTTGCGTTATAGATTTTTAAAGACGCCTGACTATGCATTGGTGTAAAGTAGTTTATTGATACTTGATTTCGGGCTGGATTCGGGTTTATGAAAAAGCCGACATAATCTGATTTAAAGGTTTCACCTGCGATATTTTTATCGGCTGCGGTTCGGGTTGCTGAGTAAGAATATGTTAAGTTTGACGCACTTGAAGTCCAATGCGTAACAACTGGAATTAAGACAACAGTCGTGTAATCCCAACCAGGAATAGTAATACGACCCGTATCTTGAGTTGCTTCAAGCGGAATTTTGTATTCGTAAGAAACACCGCCGCTGCTAATTCCTAAAACATAAGCAGCCCATTCATAACCATTTTGTCCGTCAAAATAAATAGTCAAACGGTAATTGCCAATACTGGAAAAAGCAATCCAATTATTACCGCCCGGACCAGAAGGATTAGAGGTTCCCTGGGTACCTGATGCCGGATAGGTAGTATGAGTTCTCAGTAGCGTTGCATTAGGATAGGTTGAACCTTCTTCATAATGTCTGCCGTCATCACGGGTGCCGGAAAAATATCGCCAGATTGCATAATGCCCCATGGCTTTGGCAAAATTAGAACTGTAGTTGATACGGAGCACTGAATCAATATCTTTCAATAAATGACTACCCGCGTGGCGTCCGGCTAAATCCCAAATCCGACGCACAGTTCGGGCTGGATAAGTATCGTAGTATTGGTCAAGAAAATGAGTCCACAAAGCGCCGCGGTATTCATAAACGCCGGTCGCACGATTAATCGGAAAATGGGGGCTGTCCAACGGGTCATCAGTAGAACCAGTCAAACGACCAGGTAGAGTATTAACATCGTCAAAAACAATATCTTCCATAAATACCGAAGTATTCTCGTAAAATGCCCATAAAGGTTCTTCGAATTTACTATACCGCATCTGGATGCCGTGTCCGACTTCATGCGCAACCAGAGCACGCAACCGGGCAAAAGTAATGCCGGTATTAATTATTTCCACCCAACTCGTATAGCCGTCAGGAAATGGCGATGTGTATGCATTTTCCGGATAGCACACACCCAGATAACCGCTCAGCGCTCGAATATAGATATCATATTTGGAATTACCGCCATTTGTGCCGTCGGGTGGTGGTAAATACCATCCTAAGGCAGTCCAGCGTGACCAGACCGATTCGGCCGCAACCGCAGTTGATTCGGCATAGGCAGTAGTTGTTGCGTCGGCACCGGAAAGCGTATAATGGATTCGATAATTGGTAGTGTTGATAAACAAAGTCGTACCGGACAGAACCGGCCGCGCTCGTCCTTCGCCATTTTTTAATAATTCTTCAAGCTTAGGCAAACCGCATTCAGCATAGTTTTCGATGTCGTGATAATAGGCTTGCGCTGCGAATAAGAAAATCGGTATTAAAAAAATACCAAAAATATATTTCATCTGACACTTCCATTCTTATCTTTTGGCGCCAGTGCTTTTATCGAGATTGATGAGCTGCAGAGCGTCTTCATGAGAACGAGAAGAGTACGGTTCAATAACATTGTCGGTTTTAGTTTGAGCATATTCTTTAAGGTCAGTAAGTTCTGGTTCACGAATTATCGGTTCGATTTCTGGTGTCTGTTCATATCCTTTGATTCTGCCGATTGCAATCCAGTCAAAAGTAGCTTCTGAACGTCCGCCGGCTAATTCTTTAACCGTAAAACCACTCACCGATTTATTACTCACGAAAACGCCATTACATTCAGAAGTTGGGGTTATGATGACTTTTAAAGAAATGTTCTCTGATATTGCTTCGCGCGTCGACTGGTCAAAGTTTATTATGGAAATACCGTCGGCCAAAGAACCACTACCAGATAAGATGACTTCAACATTAGGACTAATCGTGGCAAAACCGGATTTGTCACCCATTTTTGATGCGAATCCGCCAGTCGCATAACCGTTTCCTTGCACATACAAACCTTTTACAGACGCACCTGTCCCGGTATTATTCCAGGCAGTCAGAGCATAATAATCATTATTATTATTACGAATATAGCCACCTCTTTGACTATTCGAATTTGTATAGATGCCATATTGACCTGCATTAGATACTAATAACCCATAATTTGCAGCGCGGTTTATAACCACTCCAGAACGGCAGCCGAGTGCCCATAGACCATACCAATTACAAGAATCGATTTGAATACCATCGTCACCAGCCGTCTCTATATGGAGTCCGTCAGAACCAGTTTGACTGGCATAAAATCCATCGCTACCTGCATTTTGAACCCAAACACCGTCTTGATTTGCTTTTCTAATATTGACGCCAAATTGATATACGCTGTCGATATAAATACCATGCCGTCCAGTATTACGAATAAAAATACCATTTGTATCAGCATGATTGAGATATAAACCGTGATGACCAACATTATTCAGATAGACACCGTTTCGATTCGCATTATTTATATAAAGACCATTCAGGTTCGCAGTACCGAAAAGATAATATCCATTATAACCGGTATTACCAACCCAAACGCCATTGCCACCGGCATCATCCACGGCATATCCATTCCAACCAGCTTTGCGGATGTAAGCACCTGTATAGCTTGGATTTGTTGAATCAATCATAATACCATTGATACCGCTGTAATTAACATATAATCCAAAACCAGTATTGCTGTGCGAAGCGAGTCCGGCAGCAATTTCTGGGACACCGGGAAATGTCGTCCCCGTGTAACCAAAGACAGCCGCCCGACCACTGGTATGATTACCGATTATACCGGCAGTACCAATGTCATTAGTAGTTGCCACTGAATAAATACCGGCACCACTACCGGTATTGGTAATGTCAATCGCAGGGTTTGTTGCGCCGGTTGCGTTTCGAGTTACTTTCATACTAGAACCAGTTCCAGAATTAGTAATATTTAATATCGGTACCGAACTGGAAGCAGTAAGCGTACAGGGTTTGGCGATATCGATGCCGCGAATTGAATTATCCAATATTTTGGCTGAATTAACTGCGTTGGTCGCAATTGCTGGATTAGGATAGGTTCCGGTTAAATCACCGCCAGCAGTACCTGACGGTAAACCACCAGCACTATCTGCTCTTGGTGCCCAGGCACTGCCAGTCCATTTTAAAACCTGTCCGGCCGTTGCCCCGGATTGATTGATTTTCGGCATCGTGACAGCGCCGTCAGCAATTTCAGAAGTTGCAACACCCGGTGACAACGGACGCGTTGCCGGTGTAAAAGCTAAATCAGCAAGTTGAATTGTGCCGTCCTGTATTTTATCACTGGTTACGGCATTGGCAGCAAGTTTTACATTGGTCACAGCACCATCAACAATTTCCGTAGTTCCGATACCTGGTGAAATTGGTCGTATCATCGGCGCAAAATTGGCAGTATCTGCTTTTTTACTTAAATAAGCATAAGCTGAGCTGACCAAACGAATTCTTGGCGTCATTGCTGGATTGGGATTAACCTGCATTTCTAAGTAACAATTACCAGACTGGGGAATCGTATCAATTGGAGAATTCGAACCTAAAAGTACATTGAAAATTCCCTGACTGGTTGTGATATTCTGGGTTTCATTCCAGAACGCAGTACCACCAGTTAGCGTATTGAATAATTTAAAGTTTATTGAATAAGTGCTATCAGTTACCGGAGTGCCGGCAAGGGTAGTCAATTTTCCCTGATAGTTGAGCAGTTTGGGAGTTGTTATCGCATCGGTTTTGAGGTCGTCATCTGTCCAGGATTTTTGTGTGTTTGCTACTGCTACTGCAAATGCAAACAGCAGTAGGATTGTTGTACAAATATGTTTGTGTTTGTACATAAGTCCTCCATTCTTTTGTTGCCAATCGTATTACTTACGACTGGATTCATATTCATACAAGTATAAATATTTTCAATCTTGATGTCAATAGTCTTGTTATTTTTACGCGCTCTAAAAAATGAAAATATGATGAACATGTCAATTTTATTTTATTAAAAAAGGCATGATTCGATGCAATATGATGTTAAGTTCAATATCGGTCTGTTTCACACCATGGTTAATCGTCAGCACTTAAAATATTAAATACGCAAAACTTTAACACAATGAAACGAACCGGCGTTGTTTATTTCTTATCAGGAGTATTTAGAAATCAATACTAAACCATTATCAACAGGAGGCTAGCCCGTATATCGCAGCCGGGTCTGCCTCCACATGAAGGCCATTAAATTAAAAAATAAAACTTAAGGGACCGTCCCTTAAGTTTTCTATTTAGTTATAACCAATTTCTCTTGTACTATTTCACTGTCAACCTGAATAAAATATATTCCGTTCTTTATTCCTTCAAGCGAAACTCTTAAATCATTCCTTCCAGAACTTCTCAATTCTTTTACGGTCTTACCGGTTATGTCAAATATCTTGATATATTCTGCTGCATAAGGCAAGTTAATGTTTAAATAGGTGCGCGCGGGGTTAGGGTAAATCTCGATCTTTGCTGTTTTTTGTTGGATATTGTTAATTTCTTGGACGCCGGTTTCTGTTTGCACATATTTGATAGTTGCATAATCATAACTGGAACCGACACCTCGGCTTGCTCCGGTAACAAAGATATTATAGGAATTATCAACAACAATTGCACTGGCTCTGTCGATATTATTATCAGGACCATTATATCTTATGACCCATTGTTCGATACCGTCTGTATTATATTTAATTGTCGTATAATCTTCAGAGTCAGAAGCACTAGTGCTTCTGCTGTAACCGGTGACATACACATTTGCCGAATCATCCAGTGCCAACGCAACAGCATAATCTGCGTGATTACCCGGACCATTGTATCTGGTGACCCATTGTTCCTGTCCTGATGAATTATATTTAATTGTTGCATAATCAAAATTAGTGCCAGAACCAGCACTATATCCGGTGATATAGACATTACCGAGCGAATCGACTGCTATGTCAGTGGCATAATCCATACTATTACCCGGACCGTTATATCTGGCGACCCATTGTTCCTGTCCTGATGAATTATATTTAATTGTTGTATAATCATTACTCGTGCCAGAACCGATACTGGTACCGGTCACATAGACATTACCGTTATTATCAAGAGTAATTGCGTATGCCGCATCACCGGTATTTGCCGGCCCATTGTATCTTGCAACCCACTGTTCGACACCATCTGAATTATACTTAATGGTCGCATAGTCATAACTGGAATTAATCCCGATACTGGCACCGGTTACATAGACATTGCCCGAATTGTCGATGACAAGTGCATTTGCTTCGTCCATGCTATTGCCCGTACCGTTGTATCTTGCCGTCCACTGCACCTGTCCAAGCGAGTTGTATTTAATGGTAGCATAATCGGCAGCACTATATCCGGTTACGAAAACATTGCTCAAACCGTCCACCGCAATTGCCCTTGCGAAATTATAAGTATTAGCCGGAGCATTATATCTTGCAACCCACTGTTCTTGACCGGCCGAGTTATATTTTATTGTTGCATAGTCTTCTGTATAAACTGTCGTGGTGCGCCGGCTCGAACCGGTTACATAAACATTGCCAAGATTATCAACCGCAATTGCCTCCGCTTTATCAACCGAGTTTCCCGGTCCATTATACCGGGCCGCCCATTGTGGAGTGCCGTTCGCATCATACTTGATTGTTGCATACTCGCTATTTGATGCAGTGTTATAACTATATCCGGTTACATATACATTGCCGGTATTGTCAAGCGTGATTGCCGTTGCACGGTCTTCATTGTTATTCGGGCCGTCGTATCTTGTCACCCATGCCGGATTTACCTGTGCCTGTATAATATTGGGAATAAGCGAGAGGAAAATGGTAATCATTATTGATAATTTCTTCCAATCGTACATATTTCTCCCTTCTTTGTTTAATATTTTACCCTATATACGATTATACAGAAAATATGATAAAAATCAATCAAAAATTACCTTAATGGATTTATTTTGTTAAGAAGTAAGTCTTTTTATCTGCTACCTGATTTTAGCCGGAGCCAGCACGGCGACCATTCTCAATCCGCCGTTTTGGACGCGAGACTTTGAAACTGACGCAGAAATTTACTGGCGCACAGCTCTTAAATGCGATTTATGTAAAAACTTAAATAGTCGTGCCCTTAATAAACGACTTTTAATCTAATAACAAGACTTTTTGTTTTTTTGTCTGCACACCAGACCTGAGTTCAATGAAATAAATCCCGTACTGGACAATATTGCCTGAGTTGTCCTTACGATTCCATAAAAATGAATTAGTTCCGGTTTTCAGTTCAGTCGATTTTACAACCTGCCCGGTTGCATTGTAAATTTTTAAATAAGATTTCTCATGCGCCGCTAAATCATAATTTATGCGGATTTGTTTACGGCTTGGATTGGGAAACACTTCAAGCGAAAGGTGATGAGGGAAAAGCGGAACATGATATTCTGCTACACTTGCTCCGGTCTGGACATATTTGATGGTCGCATAGTCCTTATCCGTGCCGGAACCTGTACTATAACCCGTGATATAAACATTGCCATTATTATCAACTGCAATTGCCCGCGCGTCGTCATGAGTATTGCCCGGTCCGTTATATCTTATATCCCATTGCTGAACTCCGTCTGAATTATATTTGACAGTCACATAATCGCCATTTGTGCCAGACCCGCATATACCCGTAA
>JAGXRL010000101.1 GCA_018335915.1 Candidatus Latescibacterota bacterium | reverse complement strand
TGATTATGCATGCCGTCTGATACCAGAATCACGGCACCAGGCCGGCGGGTGCGGCTGAAATTTAATGCCTGGGCAATATCGGTTTTTTCTCCGACTGGATTGAATTGGTCTGGCCATGGTTTTACTGAATCAGTAAAAGTGTAGATTTTTTTTGACCAGGATTCCTGATTGATTTTATTGATAATACTGTCAATTTTTTGGAGATTGCCCTGAAAATTAATACTGCGCGACGCATCAACTAATACCAGCAAGGGTATTTGCGGCGATTGTTTAAAAGAAATCTTGAAAATACTGCCGATTAAGATTAAAACCAATAAGACGAGCATGACCAAGCGCAAAACCAGAGGTGTCTTATAACCGGCGGTTTTCCGCTCTTTTAAGTATAAGTAAACCAAAAGACCGAAAAGAATTACGCTAACGAAGATAGTAATCAATTTCCTGACTTTCCAGAATTGACTGCAGATTTAATTTTATTGGCATTGTATCGAGCGGATTGAAATCAGCAGGTTCAGTAATCAAATCAACGAAATAGTCAAAATTAGTATCTTTGACCGCAATGATTTGATACAGGGCAGAATCGAGCCGGATTGCAAAATTGCCCTGCTCGTCTGAAACTGTGATTGCCTTTGAGTTCGGATTGGAAAATATGACAATCCCGTCAGCATATGGCTGGTTTTGATAGAATAAATTACCGGAGACGATAACTGGCGGCAGAAGAGATTCAGTCGTGAAAAAAGTATAAGCGCAGTTTTGGAGACGGTTGCCCGACAGGTCAGTGAGACTTGGCTGTAAAATAAAATAGACATTGGTGTTGGGCGCCAAAGAGTCGGCAAAAATTTCACCTGGTTTGCCACGGGTCGAATAACCAAAAGTTAAACTCTGCCAGTCACCCGAATACTGCCAGTTGATTCTCTGCTTATCCAGGGGATAGACAATAAAACTGACTGGCCGGGTCGTATCCATCGGTTCGGAAAAACTGAATTCAAAAGAGATATTGCGGTTTTTTCTGGTCGTGCCGATTTGAGGCAAGAATCGGGTGATACGGGGTGGAATCGAATCAATAATCGCACTCGCTTTGAAATTTCTGCGGAATTGGGCAATGTTATTGAATCGGTCCGCAACCGTGCCCGATATAAGATATTGAACCGGCTGTAATGGCTGGGTATAAAGAGTAATAATGTTTGAACTTGTACCACGGCTAACCGTGCGGATAAGCAGGGTTTCATTATCCGGGGTTGTCAAGAGAAAACTTTGCGGATTAAGCGTGCCTTGATTGATTTCTTCATCAAAGACCAGGTCAAGACGAATCTGGTTGACCGGCAAGATTTCCTGCAAACGGGGTGGAAAACGGTCCGGACTGGGCGGTAACATTTTCTTGGCACAACTGAGTAAAAATAAGAAACAAAAAAGAATAACCACAGAGACACAGAGAACACCGAGTTTTTTGTTTAGTTTTTTTCTCTGTGTCTTCGCAATTAATTTCTGATAATGGATTATCACTAAGAAAATTCTATTCAGATAAATCAATAAAGTCAAGTACAGACGCGATCAGACAATGCGTTGATGACTTGAAATTGTGAGATAGCTATTTGGTCTTTCTAATTATCTCTTCGACTTCTTCAGCGCCTTTCTGATAATGCTTTTCTTCGTCCGGGGCGAGTTCTTTTAAGAGCCGTAAAAACTCACCGGCATGGACACGCTCTTCATCGGCAATATCAATCAGTATTTCCTGGGCTAATTTATGGTCAGTCGATTCAGCCAGCTGCATATAAAGCTGGACCGCTTCGTATTCAGCGGCAATCATAAATCGGATTGCCCGAATCAACTCTTCGTGACTAAGTTTACGGTCTTTTTTTAATCCGGCAAACGGTTTCCCAAAATCAGGCATATTTATCTCCTTTGGTTTTTATATTTTTAAGCACTTTTTATTATTAAACATTAATAGTCTGTTCAACTTTTATTGCTACGAAATTTTGTTCGTATGCTTATTTAAACACGCTAATTGTTTCCTGTCCACTGCAATGTGTGGAATGAATATTTTTATCTCCATATGTTATCTTTGACAAGCACCGCCAGAACACGGCGGGGTATCGCAGCGTTCATCACGGCCGCAACAGGTTTTACCGTGCTGGCGTGCGATGATGTTATTTTTGCCTATCGCGGTTTTGGAAAACATCTTTTCCAGTTCTGGGCTACCGCAGTTCTTACATTTTAATTCGGCCTGGTCCTGACCAACCCCGATAAGAAATTCAGAATCAGTTCCGCATTTTTTACATTGGTATTCGTAAATCGGCATATCTTATCTCCTTTTATTAATTATCATATTTTTAATAAAAAATCGGCAATTGCCCGATACAGGGTGCTGACCGCTAAAATTGAACAATGTTTGTGCTCCTGCGGTAGCTCGCCTACGAGTTCAATTATTTGCTTTGGTGAAATCGCCAGGGCATCGTTAATCGGAACTCCCTCAGCTTGACGCGCCGCGACTTCGCCACAGGCAATTGTATAGGCGCAGCCGTTAGTATAAAATTTTGCCTCAGTAATAATATCGTGCTCAATGACAAGATAAAATTCCATCTCATCTCCGCACAAGCCGCGGATAAAAGCGCTACCTGACGGGTCATTCATTCTGCCCAGATGTCTTGGGTTATTCGCAAATGCCATGATTCTTGCCGGATACTCGGACATATCTTGTTTGTTTACCGACATAAATTTTTATGCTTTACCTCTTCGTGTCAATGTATTTTTTTTACTGATTGGCTTGACTTCTTCTTTATTGATATCGTACACAGAAATTGTGTTAAAACCAGAAAAATATTTTGTAATACCTTTAAGTTCTTTTTTAGACAAAGGCTGTGCTGGGCAACGGCGTAAAGGGGTATTGAGTTGAATTTCATGAGGATTGATTTCGCGGGCAAGTTGGGCAATTTTATCGGCGTGTTTTATATTATCTTTTGTAAACATTATTTGCAGAGCAAGTTTTTTAGAATAAACTGACCGAAACTGCTTAACGCCTTGAACTATTTTTTGAAAATTAATTGCAGGTAAGGGGCGGTTTATTTTTTGTAAGCTTTGCTGGTCATAAGCATCGAGTTTTGCCAGGACAAAATCAACCGCCAGTAAGTCTTGTGCAACATCTTTTTGACTCAGCAGCGATGAGTTGGTGATCACCGCAATTTTTTCTTTTCTTGTTTTTCTGATTGCTTTTATCATCTTTCCTAAATTCTTAGCCAGGGTCGGTTCACCCCGTCCGGAAAAAGTTATGTAATCGATATCGATTGCCGGCAAGGAGTTTATTTCAGCGAGCAGTTCTTTTTCTGAAATATAAATTTTTCTCTGATAGGAAAATTTCTTGGTTTTGCCAATCTGGCAATACACGCAGTCAAAGCTGCAAATTTTGTCTTTTTGAGAAATCGGGTCAATGCCAAGCGAGACACCCAATCGCCATGAAAAGACCGGTCCGTAAATATAACGGTAATTTTTATGTGCCATTTTACCAGTTAATTTTTCATCATGCCGATGATTTTTTTTATGATTTGCCCCATGATTTGTGCAGATTGACTTTGCTGGTTTGCACTAACAAACGGTTTGCCCGAGTCACCGAATTTGACAAGTTCGGGTTCAATCGGGATTCTGCCTAAAAATGGCGCACCCAGCTCATTCGCCGATTTTTCGCCACCACCAATACCGAATAAGTCAATCTCTTTTTTGCAATGCGGACAGACAAAACCGCTCATATTTTCAACAACACCCAATATTGGCACATTTAAAGCCCGGGTAAATAAAATGCTTTTTCTAGAATCTAAAATCGCAACATCCTGTGGTGTTGTTACAATCACAGCGCCGCTGATATCGGGAATAAGCTGGCAAACACTTAATGGTTCATCGCCCGTGCCGGGTGGCGAATCGATAATTAAATAATCGAGTTCACCCCAGTGCACATCACTTAAAAACTGTTTTATGGTCATCATCTTTAGCGGTCCACGCCAAATGATGGGCTGGTCTTTATTATCAATCATTAAGGCAAGACTGATTGCTTTTAAATTAGGCAGCACCTGAGCCGGCTCAATACCGACATCAGACATAACCAACCGGTCGTCTTCAATGCCGAGCATTTTGGCAATATTCGGTCCGTGTAAGTCCACATCTAAAATACCAACCCGAAAATTCATCATAGCTAAGCCATAAGCAAGATTTACCGCGATCGTAGTTTTGCCAACACCACCCTTACCGCTGATGATGACTATTTTATGTTTAATCTGCGCCATCCGGTCTTTAAGCCGCTGGTCCTGTTCAGCTCGTTCCTGTTCAGTTGCTTTTTGCATATATTATTCCTTAATCTTGGTTATTTTAACTGCTTTATTTTTTCCCAAATATTAATTATTTCTTGTTTTACTTTTCCATTAGTATATTCGATGACGGTTATGCCGTCAACCATTGATTTTACCACTGAGTCGTCAAAAGATATTTTACCGATTAAATCAATCTGGTTAGTTTCACAGTATTCTTCAATTTTCTTAGTCATATCGATATTTAAATCATATTTATTCACAATTAACTTAGTCGGAACTCGAAAGTGTTTTGTCACACCAATAACCCGGTCAGCATCATGCAGTCCGGATAAGGTCGGTTCGGTCACAATCAAAGCATAATCGATTTCAGAAAGCGAAGCAATGACTGGACAACCAATGCCGGGAGCACCATCAACAATTACCCAGTCGCAATTTCGTAACTGGGCAATTTCTTTGGCTTTTTTTCTGACCAAGGCAACCAGTTTGCCTGAGTTTTCTTGAGCGATACCAAGCTTGGCGTGAACCATCGGACCAAATCGGGTTTCAGAAACAAACCATTCTCCGGCAATATTTTCCTGCATGGTAATTGCTTTTTTAGGACATACGTGACTACAAAAAGCACAGCCTTCACAGGTAATCGGGTCAACGACAAAATTTTCTCGGATTGCGTCAAAACGGCAGACTTCACGGCAGATATTGCACTGGTTACATTGAGTTTGGTCAATAATTGCAGTCTGACCGCTTCGAAACTCGTGTCTCTGTTTAATCTCTGGTTTTAGAAGCAGATTTAAATCAGCCGCATCCACATCACAATCAGCAAAGCATGCATTTTTCGCTAACGCCGCAAACGCTGCGGTAATAACAGTTTTACCGGTTCCGCCCTTCCCGCTGATAATAATAATTTGTTTCATTGCTTACAGTTACTCACGAGCGAGCTAATCTGTTGATAGAGATGCTCAAATTTATTTAAATACTCTTTCTTCTTTTGAACTAACGGGATACCCTGCGCGTATAATACAGCAATTTCTTTATCAAACGGAATCTGCATCAACAGCGGAATACTGTTTTCTTGGCAATACTGAGCCACCTGGTTATTGCCGATATCAGAGCGATTGATTATAACGCCAAAGGGAATTTTCAATTTTTGCAAAGCGCCAACTGCCAAGACTAAATCATTCAATCCGAACGGAGTCGGTTCAGTAACCAAAATACAGAAATCACTTGCTTGTACTGAAGCGATAACCGGGCAAGAAGTACCAGGTGGAGCATCAATAATAACAGTTTGAGCAGGGTTAGTATGCGCTTTAACTTGACGGATGAGCGGCGGTGACATCGGTTCACTGACATTTAGTTTGCCATGCACAAAATCAAGCTTACCGCACTTACCGATTTCAATTATTCCAATGGTCCGGTTGATTTCTTTGACTGCATGCTCGGGACAGAAATACTGACAGGCACCGCAACCATGACAGAGATGAGGAAATACCAGAACTTTACCGGTTGCCTGGTTCTGGCCAGGTATTACCGCGATCGCATGATAGGCACAAACCAGTGCGCATTTCCCGCAATAATTGCATTTTGACTGGTCGATTTCCGGTACTGGAATATATGCTTTTTTCTGTTCAGTAATATTGGGTTTAAGAAAAATATGCGCATTTGGTTCTTCGACATCGCAATCAAGAAACTGAACATTATTCAGAGACAACGCTAAATTGACCGCGACCGTAGTTTTGCCAGTACCACCTTTACCACTTGCGACCGAAACTATCATTGGCGGGTCATTTTGGCACCGCATTTAGGACAGTTAATCTGGTAACAAGGAAGTCCCTGCTCGTGCACAACAATATTGCCGCAAGACGGACAGACACAATTACCAATCGGACCTAACTTGTTACCGCCGATTGGCCCGCGACCTTTTCCTCTTCCCAAACCCCGACCCATGCCCTAGCCCCGGTTTCTATTTCGGAACTGCATTTTCGACTCCTTTAGATATCTTTCGGAATGCCATGTTTGGAATCGACATTCGGATTTTGAGTTGTTTTAAACTCACCTTTTTTATATTTTTCAATAACCTGGTTAACACTGCCAGTTGCGCCTGTAATAATATCAATACCACTGGCTTGTAAGGTCTGAAAAGCATTGGGTCCGACATTACCAGTAATAACAACTTTAACATTTTTATTCGCAATCAGCTGACTTGACTGGACCCCGACTCCGCCGGTATTTTCGAGATTAGGATTTTTTATGGCTTCAAAATCCGAAGTCTCTGTGTCGCTGATTATAAAATAGGCACAGCGCCCAAAACGCGGGTCAACCGGCGCATTTAGATTATCTCCCTGAGAAGTTATACATATTTTCATTTTTTCTCCAATCATTTTAAATTAATGGTGCGAATGGTCACACTCGGTTTTATCAAAACCATAACCTTTACCGGCACCAGGACGACACAAACTTTCGCCACTAGTCAGTTCACCTTTTTTAAGGGCATCGATGACTTCATTTATCTTACCGGTTACGCCGATAATTGTCCGGATGCCGAGCTGATTAAATAACTCAGAGGCACGCATGCCCATACCACCACAGACAATGCCGGAAACATTTTTTTGGTGTAAGAATTGCGGGATGAATCCGGGTTCGTGACCAGGATTAGCGATATTTTCTTTGTTTGTTATTTGACCGTTTTCTATATCTATAATAGTAAAAGAGGGGCATCGGCCAAAATGCGGAGATACTAATTCTCCGTCAGTTGATATTGCAATCCGCATAAGTGTTCTTCTTTCTTGAGTTGGGGATAGGGGTAGAAGCGTCATATAACTTCTACTCCCTATCTTTTTTTATATTATTTGTTCTCATCAGTTGGCTTTTCCACTTTTTCTAAAGTTTCAATGCGATTTTGGATATCTTCAAGCTGAGCCTTTAAATCTTCAGCTTCTTGCTTGAGTAAATCCATTTCTTGCTTTGGTTCAACGTCCTGAGCATAGGGATTTGCATACACCGGATAAGCATAAGGTGCTTGCATCCAACCTGGAAATCCAGCTGCCCAATATCGGTTACGCCAGCCATGTCCGCGTCCAAAACCGCGTCCGAATCCAAACTGACCGCGGCTAAAACCCTGATTCATATAACCAGGTACTGGATAACCCGCACAAAAACCAGCTGCTCGACCGGTCATCGGACCGGCACCATCTGGACCTGTTCGGTCACCTCTTGGCATAGTTATCACCTTCTTTCTTATTATTATTGAAAACCATTTTCATTAATGAGTAAAAAAATTTATCCATTTTTCTGACACTTATCACATAAACCGTAAAACTGTATAATATGGTTTGTGATTTTGAAATTAAATTTTTCCTGCAGGCCTTTTTCGGTTTGATTGAGCAGTTCGATTTCTTTATCAATAAAATCGGTGTAGTTGATGATTCTGCCGCAGGCAGAACAGACCAGATGATGATGATGTTTGGTTCCCTGCACTCCTTCTGCTAATTCATAACGAGCCCGCTTATCGCCAAAATCAAACTTAAAAACCATTTTCATCTGCACCAGTAATTCCAGAGTCCGATAGACTGTGGTCAATCCAATTGCCGGGTAAACTTTGTGCACAGCGAGATAAATATCTTCAGCGCTGAGATGCTTATCGCTTTTACCAAGCACATTTAAGATTGCTTGCCGGGCAACAGTTAAACGATAACCGCCACCCCGAAATCTTCCGTGCCACCAGGGTATCTGATTTTGCATACGGTTAAACATTTTTTACTCCGTTATTGATAATGGTTTTCATATTCAATTATAGCAGATTGTGACAGTTTTGTCAAGCGATATTTTTATATTGGTAATAATGCGGCGATAGTTTATTAGTAACAATCGCAGATAATATTAGTTATATATAATATTTTTGTTAACTGGTTTTTCTATTTAAGATACTGATTGCTATTGACTAAAGTGAAAAACTGTCTTTTTAATGGTATAGCCCCCGGTCTCGCCTTGCCAGATAATAATTGAGTAAGCAAGGATTTGGAAATCGTGATGAGTTTAAAAATGTCGTAAGACTAAAAGCATGATAGTTCAGTCTAATGTTGGTTATGCATATATAATATTATATGAATGAGTACTGGCTTGAAATTGGCTCAAGGGTTAGCGAAAGAATCGGGATAGTAAGGCATAAATAAAAACGGATACAGAGTAAAAAATGTCATCGGCTAGCCGACTCGGAAAATCTCAAATTATGCTGATCGATTATGCTGATTTTGTTATGAGTAAACTTAATGCTTTAAGTCCTAAGGTCTGGTATAGAGGTAATAAATGGGGCAGTTTTTTTTCAAGTATTTTAAGATGCGATTTAATCGTTTCAATGTCGCCCCGCATAATAGGCCCGGTCAATGATTTTTCAATACCATCTTTTTGAATGTTATCTAAAGTTTGTTTGATTAATGGTTCAAGCATGGTAAATGCAAGATTGGGTCTGATTTTTAATGCCAAGGCAATGTCAAGCACCGCGCTCATCAACGAGACCAGATAATTCGAGGCAAACACACACATCGCGTGATATAATGGTTTATCTTTACTTGTAATGTATACCGGGTTGCCGTGTAAAGCAGCAACAAGTTTTCGAGCAATCGGTCGGGCTTTTGGTTCTGCTTCAACTGCATAATAGATATTTTTGGTAGCTTTAATTGATTGTCTTATCGTCGCAAAGGTCTGAATAGGGTGGAGCCCGATTACAATGATTCGCTTTTTTCGAGCTTTTTTAAAAATTGTATTACTGAGTGCACCACTACATTGGACCAATACAGTTCCTTTTTTTAAGTAGGGCAGGATTTGACAATACACTTTTTCGACTGCCGCGTCCTGAGTTGTGATAAAAATCAGGTTTGCTTTATTGGCGATATCAACATTACTGAGCTTGCGATATTTTAATTTGAGGATTTGACAGAATTGACGCACATTTTTTTGCTTCAAGTCAGCAGCACCGATAATCTGATGACCACTTTTTTTTAGGTTATAGCCGATTGTCGTACCAACCCGACCAGTTCCAATTACGCCGATTTTTTTAGATAAACTCATCAAATTAAATATACATGATATTCAGTTATCGTCAACCTCTATTTATCACTTTGAATAAATTGAATAATTAGATAATAAAATGGGCTGGATTATCGATTGATATCTCCAGCCCTTAAAATTAATGGTTTTATGATTGAATGCCTTTTTTATAACGGTCTTTTAATTCTGCTTTTTTACCGAGATTCCAACCTGATACCCGCGAGAAATAACCTGTGACCCGAGTGATATGGTCAACATCATTGGTCTGGCAATACGGACAGACATCAACCAGACCGCGGGTAGTTTTGAAACAGTTGTTACAGGATGTAAACTCAGGCGAAAATGCAATCTGGGCATTACGCGTATTGCGGAACGCTTTGGTTACAAAATTGGCAATCGTTTCACCCGACGGTTTGGAATCAGCCAGCCAGATATGGGTTAAAGCGCCGGCTTCAATCATATCATGAAACCGTCCTTCTTTTTCAACCCGTTCAATCGGGTCAATCGGCAAGCCGACATTTAAATAGGTCGAATTGGTGTAATAAATTGCATTGTCACGCGGACTGCCTTTAATAACCTGGGTGGTTTGTTTTGGGAAATGTTCGAGGTCGAGTTTAGCAAAACGGAATGCGGTTGATTCAGCCGGAGTTTGTTCTAATACAAAACGCAAGCTGTATTCAGCTGATAATCTTTTTGTTTCCCGGTTAATAAAAGCAATCGTTTTGAGCCCGAACCGGTATGCTTCTTCGTCTTCGTGCAGTTCTTTACCAAGATGGTATTCGACCATTTCGTTTAAACCGAGCATACCGATTAAATAAGTTACCCGATGCATACGCAAATAGGGTTCGCCATCGCGGTCCATAGTGAGTAAAGCGAGCGGACCGTTATTTTTCAATTCTAAAAGTTTTTCCAGGAATTTTCTCTTTTGAATATGCGCCTGTACTGCTAAATTGATTTGCCGTTTTATTTCAGCAAACAGTTTTTCATCATTATAATTACCAACATAAGCGGCACGCGGTAAGTTTAAGGTAACATTCTGAATAGCTGAATAGCGCATTTTCCATGGCGTCGCGGCATCGTCTAAATCAGATTGTTCGAGTTTAAAAGAGAGCCGGCAGCATTCTGAAATTTTTGCGGTTTCGCCCCGGTCGAGAACAAAATAGGTATTGCCTTTAACACTGGCAACATGACAGATATGATTTAAGAAATCTTCCCAGCCCGGGGTCTGGAAAAATCGTTCGGTAATATGCATAAGCGGTTTTGGGAAAAAGAACGGACGGCCAGTACCATCGCCATCTAAATAAACATCAAAGATTGCTTTGACAAATCTTTGTGCCTCGGGCAGGTAGTCGATATATTTTTTACCGGTCAACTCACCACCCGGTCCGACGGCTGGTGTGTTTTCAAAATGCTTGGGTACTTCCCAATAGAGATTGATATCAGAAAATATTGCCTGACCACCACGGGCAACATTCTGCTGTGAATACTCGAAGATAAGCATTTGGGCTAACTGATGCAGGTCTCGGTCGCTCATGCCAGTCAGGAATGGCGCAAAATAGAGATTGACTGCGTCCCAGCCAATCGCGCCGGCAAAATGCCCTTGCAGGGCTGCGGAGAATTTCACCATATGGGCTAAAAGCGTTTCCGGATGTTTGGCTGGTTTGGCAATGGATAGGGCAGATGGTAAACTGAGACCAAATTTCTTAACATATTCTAAAGACTGACCCGAGCAATAAGGCCGGTCAATAAATCCTAAATCATGCAGGTGAATATCACCACTGCGATGTGCTTCTGCAACATCTTCAGAAAATACATTGGCTAAGGCAAATTGCTTTTTGATTGATTCGGCCAGAGTCATATTGGTCGCTTCGGGATTGTGTGGTGTGTTGGCATTTTCTTTATTGCGGTAGAGCAGGATTTTTTCGACATCATACATCGGCACACCTAATCGAGTATGATATTTTCGGGTTTCGCCTAAACCGTTTTCAATCAGTTTTGCATTAACTACTTCCCGCACTAAACTGGAGGTAAGCATTTTAACACCCGAACTTACAATCACATCCTGCACTTCATTGGAAATTTTGTCGGCAAGGCTTGGTGATAAATTTGCCTCTCGAATTAAGGCAGAGACGATGCGGGTCCGGTCCCACTGCAAAATTCGTTCATCTGAAGTGCGCACAAAGAGCGCGTATTCGGTTGCTTCGGGTGCGACAGTTGCAGTTTTTTCAAGCACCCGTTTTTTACGGAGCTGGGTTCTTTTTTCGCGGTATAAGATAAATGATTTAGCAGTCTGGGCGTGACCTTGTTCAATTAAAATCTTTTCAATCGCATCCTGAATCTCTTCGACAAAAGGAATTTTATCAACATTCTGATACTTATTAACTAAATAAGCGATTACTTTTTCTGCTAAAGCTGCGGCTGTATTACGGTCTTCGCCACCGACCGAACGGGCTGCTTTGAAAATCGCCGCAGTGATTTTTTCTTTGTTAAATTCGTGGATTTTACCGTCTCGTTTTTCCACGTATCGAAAGACAGTCAGCTGTTCAACTGCTTTCAATGGCGTCATAACATCTGCATTAGTCGGCATGATAGGATTATCTTTTTCGACCATTTAGTGTCTCCTCTCCGAAAGGACGGTTATTTAGTTTTTTCTTTATTGAGTGCAGTTCGTTTTATCTCATCAATTCCTTGCATAGCTTCCGCAAATTCATTGATATTTTGGAACGCGTGATAGACCGAGGCAAATCGGACATAAGCAACCTGGTCAATATCAATTAATTTTGCCAAAACCCGCTCGCCAAGTTCTTTTGATTCGATTTCAAGTTTATATTCATCGGCAATTTCGTTTTCTATTTCCGAAACAATTTTTTCAATCGTGGTTCGACTCACCGGGCGCTTTTTTGCCGCGAGCGTAATCCCAGCAATCAGTTTATCGCGGTCATATTCTTCGCGCTGTCCGTCATTTTTAATGATCATCAAAGGACTGCGCTCGACATATTCATAGGTCGTGAACCTTTTTTTACAACTCAAACATTCACGACGACGACGGACTGCTAAGCCATCCCGAATTACCCGTGAATCTAAGACACGGTCTTCTTCTTTATTACAAAAAGGGCACTTCATATAGTATAGCTTAGATTATAAAACAATGGATGGTAGTGTCAAGAATTTTTTTAAATTTTTTATTGCTGGGAATGCTTAGAAATTAAGGCTTGTGAGCAATATTTTTTTCTTTTTTATTATTTTATTTTATTTTTGATAAGGGGTTATAATTATATGTAAAATAAGAAGTTAACAGAGGTGAACTTTATTCGCCCAGATATGCAGATTTAACACGCGGGTCATTTAATAAATCACAAGCATTACCTTCAAGCGTTATTTTACCGGTTTCCAAAACATAGGCTCGAGACGCAATATTTAGCGCCATATTGGCATTCTGCTCAACTAATAGTATGCTTGTGCCGCTTGAATTGATATCTTTGATGATATTGAAAATTTCATTAACCAGGATTGGTGAGAGACCCATGGATGGTTCATCAAGCATTAATAAGTTGGGCTGGGATACCAGACCGCGCGCCATGGCGAGCATCTGTAATTCACCGCCAGAAAGGGTACCAGCCGGTTGTTTGATTCTTTCATGCAAACGCGGGAATGATTTGAAGACTTTGGATAATCCTTGGGTAATGAAATCTTTATCATTTGACAGATAAGCACCAAGCCGCAGGTTTTCATAGACCGATAAATTAGGGAATGGTTTGCGTCCTTCAGGCACATGCGCAATACCAAGACCAGCAATTTTATGCGCTGCAAAATTCAGTATATTTTTTTGATTAAAAATAATCGTGCCCTGATTCGGTTTTATTAAACCAGAAATCGTATTGAGAACTGTGGTTTTACCGGCGCCGTTGGCACCAATCAATGTCACAATTTCACCCTGCTTAAGCTCGAACGAAATATTATTGAGCGCTTTAATCATGCCATACGATACGGATAGATTTTCAATTTTTAACCACATATGATTAACATGCTCGGGTTGCTTTTCCTAAGTACGCTTCAATTACTTTCGGGTCATTCTGGATTGCATCCGGTTTGCCCTGACTGATAATTTCACCGAAATCCATCACGACAACCCGCTCGCAAATACCCATGACAACTTTCATTTGATGTTCAATCAAAAGAATCGTGAGATTAAACTTTTCGTGAACGAAGCGGATTAATTCCATCAAGTTTTTTATTTCGGATGGATTCATGCCTGCGGCTGGTTCGTCGAGTAATAAGAGGCGCGGCTTATCTTCATTGGTTTCAACTGCACTGACCAAGGCACGCGCGATTTCAAGCCGGCGCTGTTCACCATACGGCAGATTTTTTGCAGTTTCATATGCACGGTTTGCTAAATTAAAAATTTTTAAGACCTGCATAGATTTTTCCTGTACTGATTTTTCGATACGGGAAAATTTGCGGGAATGCAAAATCGCATCTGTAACGCCATAATCGGTTTTATAATGATAAGCAATGCGGACATTATCCAGCACCGAAAGCGAAGCAAAAAGACGGATATTTTGAAAAGTCCGGGTAATGCCTTTTTGGGCAATCTGGTGAGGTTTAAAATTGGAGATTTCTTCACCTAAATATTTTATCGAGCCGCTGGTCGGTTTGTACATACCGGTAATAAGATTAAAGACGGTTGTTTTGCCGGCGCCATTAGGACCGATTAAACCAACCAGTTCTCCTTTTGCAATTGCCATGTCAAAATCAGAAACCGCTTTGAGACCGCCAAAATAACGGCTGAGCTGCGTGATTTGGAGCACAGGTTGATTATTCATTTTTATCACCATAATGCAAAAACTTAAATTCTTTGCCGCCAAAAATCCCGGTCGGCTTGAATATCATAATCAGAATCAAAAGTAAGGGATAAATTACCAGCCGCCAGTCGAGCACTGCTTCAGGCAGGACAACCCGTAAACCTTCTAAAATCAGCACCCAGACAACTGCGGCAATAAGGGTTCCGGAAATACTTGCCATCCCGCCTAAGACAACAATCAGCAAGACATCAATCGATTTTAAGAAATCAAAGTTTTGCGGATGCAAGAAAGCGTACAGGTGTGCATAGAGTGCACCAGCAATGCCGGCAAACATCGAGCCGATAACAAAGCCGAGGGTCTTGTATTTGGTCGTGTTAACACCGACTGCTTCAGACGCAATTTCATCTTCGCGAACCGAGACTAATGCCCGTCCTGGTGCCGAATTAATCAGATTGCGTAAGATTAGTACAGCTAAAATTACTATGACCAAAACCCAGGTAAAAGTAGTCAGCTGGGGAATACCGACCATGCCCCGGGAACCACCGAGCACAGGAAAAACCGCATCAGCATTGTCAAACAGGACTTTGACGATAATGCCAAAACCGAGCGTAGCAATAGCCAGATAATCACTGCGTAAGCGGAGAATCGGCAGTCCGATGAGCAAAGCAATAATACCAGCCAGGATACAACCGGCAATAAGTCCGATAATCAAAAGGAGCGGGTTTGAGAAATTTGCGCTTTTGATAATGAATGCCGAAGTATAGGCACCGATACCAAAAAATGCGGCGTGTCCTAAAGAGAACTGACCCGTGAAACCATAAATTAAATTCAAGCCCAGTGCGGAAATTGTCATGACTCCGGCATAACATATTATCTGCTGCCAATAAGGATTGATGATTTGAGCAGACATTAATAATTGCAATACGATATAAAATAATATTACTAATAATATGATTTTGATTTTTGACGTTTGTTTTTTAATATTTGATATGCTCGTCATACTTTTTCAATCGAACTCTTACCTAAAAGTCCGGCTGGTTTAATTAATAAGACAATCAAGAGTACTAAGAAAGCAATCGCATCACGCATAGTTGATGAGATGTAAGCAGAGGTTAAGACTTCGACCATACCCATAATTCCAGCGCCAAGCATGGCACCTGGAATAATACCAATGCCGCCTAAAACTGCAGCGACAAATGCTTTTAAGCCAGGCATAATTCCCATAAAAGGATGAATCTGCGGATAAGCAATACCAAACAGAACACCGCCGGCACCGGCTAATGCCGAGCCAACACCAAAAGTAATCGTAATAATATAATCGATATTAATACCCATTAACTGGGCGGTGCTTTTATCATAGGCAACCGCGCGCATTGCCATGCCGGTTTTAGTTTTGGTGACAAAGATTTGTAAAAGTATCATCAGGAGGATGGCAATGACAAATACAAGAATCTGAATATTGGAGATAGTGAGTGAGCCGATATTATAATTGACAACCGCAAAGGGTCGGGGATAGGCAAGATAATTAGGACCGAATAAGAATTTCAAACTGGTAAAGTTTTCCAGAAATAGAGACACGCCAAGGGCAGTAATCAAACAGGCAATCCGGGGTGCATTGCGTAAAGGCCGGTAGGCAAGTTTTTCAATGACAATGCCAATCACGGCACAACCGAGCATGGCAAAAATCAGAGCAACTGGAAAAGGCAGATTAAATCTTAAGATGGCATAAAAACCGAGATAGGCGCCAATCATAAAAACATCGCCATGCGCAAAATTGATTAATCGGATAATACCATAGACAAGAGTATAACCTAATGCGATAAGAGCATAAACCGAACCAAGTTGCAAGCCGTTAATTATCTGCTGTAATAAATACGCCACTTATTCTAATAATAAGAAAAAATAAAAAATAATCAAGAGGGAATAAATGATGATAGTTTATAATTCCTTACGAATAAATCACGAGGATAAGGTTATGAATAATGTATTAATTAGTTATTACAACGGGTTTGAACATTACCTTGACAGCAATATTTTTGGTTATATAATTTGGGTACGAGGTAGAAAATGTCAGATATGATAGTTTATCTGATAATGTTTTTTTCCTCTGCGGAAATTTATTTAATCAGCAGATGAATTATTTACAATTAATTTGGGTAAAGAATTGAAAATGAAATTTAAAATATTATTAGATAATAAAAATATAAAAATACACAAAAGCAAATTAGATATTCATTTTTCACGAAAGTTATCTACTAAATACATTTTTTCAACAACCAGTAAAATATTTTATATCTTATTATTCGTTTCTCTATTTTTTGTTTCATGTCATAAAGAAAAACCCTGGTGGTGGGTGCCTGAAACATTTGCTGAAAATCCGTGCTGGACTCCCGACGGTGCTAAAATTGCTTATCGCAGAGAACAACAAATTTGGATAACAGATACTTTGGGTAATACTTGGAATATGTTTGAAGGGATATCTATGGAAGCAAGACTTCCGGATTTCTCACCAGATGGTAGGTGGATGGTATTTGTATCAGGAACTCATATATATAAGGTGCGGGTTAGAGATAATTGGAAAATCGACGGTTCAACTATTACAAAACTTACTGAAATTGGAAGAAATTATTTTCCAAAATGGTCACCGATATTCGATACAATTGTATACGATTCAAATACAAAAAATGATTCGATAGTCACATTTTATGGTATATGTGTTATGGATACATATGGAACAGCTAAGAGAAGAATCGAAGGTACAAGGGGTGATGCATGGCACCCTGACTGGTCACCAAATAGTGACAAGGTAGTATATTATGGATTTTTTGAAACAACGGGAGGTTATCCCCAGATCGCAATTTTTTCGTTCATTGATTCACAAATTACCCAGCTTACATTTGATAGTTCTTGGAAAACTGACCCAGCATGGTCTTCAGATGGTAATTGTATTGCTTTTTATAAATCTATTGAAGGACCAGACGAAAGTGGTATCTGGCTAATAAGTCCAACAGGTGCTAACTTAAAAAAATTGACTACTGGTGGGCAACCTGCATGGTCACCAGATAACAGAAAGATAGCATTTATTGATTTAGACCGTTCAGGTGAATATGGAACAATCTGGTTAATAGACCTTATAAGTAAGAAAAGAAAACAGATAGTTTACAAGGAGGAGTAAAATGAAACTCCTAAAAATATCTATATTTTGTATGTTAGTTGCAAGAAAGATTATTAGGGACGGTTCTTTTTATACCTTGTTTTAAGTATCAAAATCAGTATTGAAGTCAGCTGAAAATTCTACCTGCAGGTAGAATAAAAGTTGCTATATATGACAACTTAATTTTATATGGAAATCTCAGATAATCAACTAATAACCAATAACTAACATCTAAAATATATTAACATAGGGGAGCTATCCCCTGGGTCGAGCAGGAAGACAAGGCGGAAAGGTTCAAAGGTTCAAAGGTAAGAACTGGATAATCTGTCTCGCAAGGTTCTTCGCAGGGATGCTCGATAATTGTCTGGTAGGTTTTGGGTTATTGAGAATCGCACAAACTGAAAAGCGCATACGGACGCGACTACGGAACCAAGGTTGGAGAGAACATCGGGTAGAAAGGCGGGACCGGATGCGGGTTTAAAAAAAAGATTAAATATCAAAAATCAAATATCAAAATTAAGATTTCTAATATTCTGAAGGTGCCGAGGAGGGGAGTTGCTATTCGTAAGAATCCAACCCCCTGTTGCCGAGGTATGTAATGAAATGAAATGCCGAGGAGGGGAGTTGCTATTCGTAAGAATCCAACCCCCTGTTGCCGAGGTATGTAATGAAATGAAATGCCGAGGAGGGGAGTTGAACCCCTATGGTTTTCACCACTAAGTCCTGAGCCTAGCGCGTCTGCCAATTCCGCCACCTCGGCAAGAATTTTTATTGAAAGAGACACGGAGAAAAACCTGTGTCTATTTCTATTCTTGATTTTACCTTGATATTTTTTATGTGTCAACCCCATATAAATATACAAAATAAACAAAATAGTTGACTTCTACGGAAAAAATCAGTATTTTATATTAGGAATATTTGAATATTATATCAGTTCAGGATTTAACCTGTCTGAATTTTAGAATTGGAGGCCATTATGGCAAGACATTGTGAAATATGCGGAAAAGTCGGCGTGGTTGGTTCTAATATTAGTCACGCCCATAACGTTACGAAAAGGCGCTGGGAACCTAACCTGCAGCGGATTAAAGCAAAAGTCGAGGGCGAAACCAAGAAAATCTGGGTCTGCACCCGATGCATCCGTTCCGGCAAAGTCGAAAAAGCATAAGTCATAAAGGAGCGTTATGAAAGCACTCATAACTGGGATTACCGGTTTTGCCGGTAGTCATTTAGCAGAGTTTTTGTTAAAGCAGAAAAATATTCAGGTTTTTGGGATTTATCGTTGGCGTTCAAGAACCGAGAATATCGAAAACATTAAGCACAAAGTTAAATTCTATGAATGTGATTTACGCGATGCTGCTTCAACCTTATCAGTTATCAAACAAGTTAAACCAGACATGATTTTTCATCTGGCGGCACAGAGTTATGTACCGATGTCATGGACTGCACCGAATGAAACTCTTACTACTAATATTACTTCTGAGGTAAATATTTTTGAAGCAATCCGGGCATTGGGATTAAAAGACTGCCGGGTGCAACTGGCTTGTTCGAGTGAAGAATATGGTATGGTCTTGCCAAAAGAGACGCCGATTAAAGAGACCAATCCGCTGCGACCTCTAAGTCCGTACGGTGTCAGTAAAGTTGCTCAGGATTTATTGGGTTACCAATATTTTATGAGTTATGGATTAAAAGTAATCCGCACCCGCGGTTTTAACCACACTGGACCGAGACGGGGTGATGTTTTTGTTACTTCTAATTTTGCCAAGCAGATTACAGAGATTGAAAAGGGAAAACGAGCACCGATTATTTATGTTGGTAATTTAAATGCAGTACGCGATTTCACAGATGTGCGTGATGTGGTGCGCGGATATTATATGGCACTCTTAAAAGGCAAGCCGGGTGAGGTTTATAATATCAGTTCAGGCAAGGGTTATAAGATTAAAGAGATGCTGAAAATATTATTATCGCTGGCAGATTGTAATATTAAAACCAAACAAGACCCGTCACGATTACGACCTTCAGATGTCGAATTGCTTATTGGTGATAACAGTAAAGTTCGGAGAGCAGTCGGTTGGAAACCAGAAATACCATTCAAAAAAACCATGAAAGATCTGCTCGATTACTGGCGGCAAAGAGTTTAAATTATTTATAACACAGATTAGTGAAAAAAATACTTATCAGCGGTATTGAAGGATTTGTCGGTACTTATTTAGCCGAATACCTGCACAGCCGAAAATATAAAGTTTCGGGTATCTATTTTGCTCAGCCGGTTAAAAGATTTGGTAAACTATACCAATGTGATATCAGGGAGTATGCAGCAGTATTAAAAATCATCCGTACAATAAAACCAGATGCGATTATTCATTTAGCCGCACAAAGTTCAGTCGCCCAGGGCGAGAAGACGATTAAACAAACATTTGCCGTCAATGTCCAGGGGACGCTCAATATCTTAGAGGCAGTAAAAGAACTTAAGATAAAGGCGCGAATTATTTATATCTCATCCTGCGAAGTGTATGGGCAGAGTAACAAAAAATTGACTGAACAATCTCAGACCAATCCGGTCAGTTTTTATGCAATGAGCAAGTTATGTGCAGAGCAGGTTTGTCTTTATTATCAGCGGGCTTATAACCTGGATATTGTGATTCTGCGGCCATTCAGCCATACTGGTTCGGGTCAGGCAGAACATTTTATTTTTCCGCGCATTGCCAAACAGATTGCCCAAATCGAAGCTGGCATGACCAAGCCGGTTCTTAAATTAGGTAATATCAAGGCAAAGCGTGATTACAGTGATGTGCAGGATATTGTTAAAGCGTATGAGCTGGCATTGCGAAGATGTCAAAGCGGTGAGATTTATAATATTACTGCTCAGAAACCGTATTCGATAAAGCAAGGGGTTGAATTTTTAATTAAACTGAGCCGGCAAAAGATTAAAGTAAAGATTGATAAAAAACTGGTACGGAAAAACGACATAGCATTGCTGACCGGCAGTGCCCGCAAGTTTATGCGCGACACCGGCTGGAAACCGACAATCGGTTTTTACAAAACCTTATCCAACCTTTTAAATTATTACCGAACCAAAACAGAACGATAAAGTGGTTTCAATTGTTATTGTTACCTGGAATAGTGAAAAAGATATTATTCCGTGCTTAAACTCAATTAATAAACAAAAACAATATGGATTTAGTGATTTTGAAATTATCGTGGTTGATAATGATTCGAAAGATAAAACAGTCGCGATCGTCGAGCAGGATTTTCCAGATGTTCGGTTGTTGAAAAATAAAAATAATCTGGGCTATGCTATTGCCAATAATCAAGGCATTAAAGCAAGTCAAGGTGAATATATTCTGCTTTTAAATCCGGATGTAATGCTGGGCGACGATTTTTTCTCATCGCCGATAAAGTTATTTGAAGAAAGTTCATTAGTCGGCGCAGTCGGACCACAACTTTTAAATCCAGATTTGACAATTCAGCCGTCAATACGGAGTTTTCCTGATTATTCGATATTATTATGGGAACTGACCGGGTTATCAAAATTGTTACCTCGAAACAGATTTTTCGGCAAGTGGCGCATGGCTAATTTTGACTATGAAAAACCGCAAGCAGTCGAACAACCAATGACATCCTGTTTTTTGGTGCGAAAAGCAGTAATTGATAAAATCGGGTATTTTGACGAGAGTTTTCCAATGTATTATAATGATGTTGACTTGTGCAAGAGGATTATCAATGCCGGTTGGGATATTTTTTATCTACCTGGTTCTTATGCCATTCATGACCGCGGTTCGAGTACCAGAAAAGTACGCAGTAAAATGATATTTTCTATGCATAAGAGTTTGTACCATTATTTTGAAAAATATGATAAGAGTGGATTTTTTCAGGTCAAGAGACTATTACTTTATCCAATAATGATTTTTTCGGCAATAATCAGGGCAAGTTTGGAATTGTTAGTTAAATAACCAACCGATTAAATACTCCGCTTAATTGTTGAGTCTGATTAATTCGATTATATTTTTCTAAGCCGCGCGGGCTAAAAATCAACTTGTTATTTTTTATTGATAATATTGCCGGTTTTATTTCCTGTATTTGAGCAGAAACCGTCAATCCGACTTGATGATTTTCAATCAGACGCATTGCTTCATTGCACTGGTCACACACGGCAAGAATCGGTTTATGCGCACCGAAATATTCGTATAATTTGATACCAACCGCTTGGTTTGGTTTGGATAGATATAAAAGCATTGATGCGCCTTTGATAATCGAAATCGTTTCCTGGTGAGAGCAGGTACCCAAATACTCAACATTTTTATATTGTTTTATCTGTTGCAAAGTTGGCTTATCACAATTGCCAACCAGAGTCAATCGCACATCCGGTATCTCAGCAATTGCCTGCATTACCAATTTGAGATTATCAAAAATCTCCCAGATATTACCAGTATGGACAATATTAAAACCAGTGAGTTTAACCGGTTCTTGATTGAATTCAGACGGGTCATAACCATTCTCTATAACAATTGCAGATGGACAGTCAATCTGTTCTTTGGTTTGCTGATTTACGGCAGTGACCTGGTCAGATTGATTTATGATTTGCTGGCGCAGTTTTATTATGCGGTTTCTGATGATTTGTGGTGGTGCGACAAAGCCAGTTGGCCAGGGGTCACGAAAATCAGTGACTAATGGTAAATTAAATTTCTGCTTGAGTTTTATCCCGACCATTAAGGCACTAAACGGCGGACTGGTGGCAAAAATTAAATCCGGTTTTTGTTGATTAATGATTTTACAGCCGAGCTTAAGAGCAAACCTAATCCAGGGCGATTTGGCATCAGGGTAAAACAGGAAATTTGAGAGCATACTCGTTTTGCCCGTGCTTTTCTTAATTGCTTGCCTGGGAATTTTTAAAAGATATGATAATCTTGCCAAGTCAAGATTATTACTGCGAAAGATCGGAATATCTTTTAAATCATTTAACAGTTCACAGTCATAATGATAATAGGCAATCGGTTTGGTCGTGAGAATCAATGGCTGCCAATCAAAACGGGGCAGATACTTGGCAAATTTAGTAACCCGCATGACACCGCTCATACCAAGCGGCGGCGTATAATAAGATATGATTAATACTTTTTTCAAAGCACTAAGAAAATATTTAATTAGTTTTCTTTTTTTGCTCTGGCATAGATTTCTTCGATTAAACTCTGGTATTTTTCAAAGACTCGATTCCGGCGTAATTTTAAAGTCGGGGTTAAAAGTCCATTGTCAATTGTAAATCCTTCAGATAAGAGAGTAAATTCTTTGATTTTTTCATAGGGTGCCAGATTTTTGCAGGCTTCATTAATGGTTGCTTTTATGAAATCAGTGATTGCATTCTGGGTGAGCAAATTGGGATAATCAGTATAATTTATATTGTTAGTTTTGGCATAATATTCAATCGCTTTTTGATTGGGCACGATCAAGGCAACAATATAACTGCGGTTGTCGCCATAAATAATCGCCTGGTCAATATAACCGGTTTTAACCAGTTTTTCCTCAATTGGAACCGGTGGTATCTTTTTGCCATAAGAGGTAACAATCAATTCTTTGATTCTGCCGGTAATGACCAGATTACCGCGTTCGTCAAATTTGCCCTGGTCGCCAGTATGAAACCATCCGTCTTGGTCGATTGCCCGGGCAGTTTCTTCAGGTTTATTATAATAACCGAGCATCAGGTTCGGACCTCGGGATAAGATTTCGCTATTGTCACCGATTTTCACTTCGACATCAGGAAATGGTTTGCCGACTGTACCGATTTTATTGTCTTGTTGCGTGGTTGCGCTGATAACCGGTGAA
>JAGXRL010000100.1 GCA_018335915.1 Candidatus Latescibacterota bacterium | reverse complement strand
CCCCTCCTTCAAGACCGAAGTCAAAGTTTCAGTGTTAAAGAGTTTGGAGTTATGAGTTAAATACAAAACTGGAAAAGGTTCTTCGCAGGGATGTTAGTTATTTATCTGGTAGGTTCTGGGTTATGCACAATCGCACAAACTGAAAAGCAAATACGGACGCGACTATGGAACCAAGGTCGGAGAGAACATCGGGTAGGAAAGCGGGAGCGGATGCGGGTCTAAAAAACGGAAATTGGAAGATACAATTGAGATATGATTGAGATATGTGGAGATACGATTGAATAAAAATTCAAAATTCTCTGACAAATCCGTGTACATCCGTGGCAAAATCGGCAAAGGTTTGAGCGAGCCGGTCCGGAGCAAGAAAGGACAAGGGGTCGGGTTCGGTCGCTGGTCTGCTCTTTTTGATTGCCGATTGGTCAACAGGTCAGACAACATATGAGACAACCGACTGGAGCAGGGAATTCGATAGGGTTAGTAAATTAAATGATAAAAATTATTTCGTATAAATTACTTTTTGGACTATACGGTTATTTTCGGTCTCCAATTTTATGAAATAGATGCCATAGGGCACAGATTGGTTGTTATTGTCTTTACCGTTCCAGGTTAAATAGTTGTTAGTCGTTAGTTGTTGGTTGTCAGTAAAGGATTTTATTAATCTGCCAGTAACATCATAAATTTGAAGCGATGCTTGGTTTGAAGCGGGAAGCGTAAAGCGGATTGTGGTGTGTGATGAGAACGGATTGGGTGAAATTGAAAGCGTGAAACCTGAAACCTGCAATATTGGATTTTCTGCAATGCCGGTTAAAGGAATCGGAATGCGCTGCACGACAATTGGATTACGGGTTGTTCTTCCTTGCATATATAATTCCTGCCCGGCGACCGAATCAACCAAATAGGATAAAATTAAGGTGTCAGCGACAACACCACCCGCACATGGGAAACGCTTACTCGTTGAATCTGGTAGAGTAATTCGAGTTTGATTACGCCAGGTTAGACCATTATCCGGTGATTCGGCAATCCAGATATCGGCACGAGCAAGAAAAGTTGTTGGCTCATAATTAAGCGAATCGAATTGTTCCCAAACTACATATAAATAATGATTGGTTGGATTCTGCACAATTGAGGGGCGTGTCGCAAAAATCGCATTATAACCAACTGGAGCAGCAAGTGTTTGGGCATTGTAATGGTGAATCAAAGACCACGGTGTAGTATTGGACGGGCAATAATGCCAGATTTCAGCCGGAATTGTCTGCTGAGTATCTGATACTGAAGCGACAATGTGAAAATTATCTTGACAGTCAAACATCCCAAATAATGAGGTAGTAGTATATGACGGAACTAATCCCTGTGATGGCGGGAACGGAATTTGAGTTGGTGCTTGCCAATTGATACCGCCATCATTCGATAAACGATAAAAAGCACGGTTCTGCCCGTCATCTGCCCATACCTGCCATAATATAAGGACTTTATTTGAAATCTTAGATGTGTGGATATTATAATTAGGATATCTCGGTGAAGGCGCTGGAGAACTAATGTTTATTGGTGTTGACCAGATATTCCAGGGTTGAACTTTTGAGTACCATAATGAATCTCGAGCTATATTATGCATCATTATGCAATGGATTGCTTGATTGTAACCGACCGAAATTAATGGCCATACATAATTGGCAGGGCCGATTGAGTATTCGAACAAGCCGCCGGATATTTCACGGGCACAAACAGGCGTTAAAGCATTATTCCAGGTTTGATGCGTTACTGCAATGGTCTTTCCGGACCCAGGGTCATAATCAATATTACCAAACCCGCTGTATTGCGGGTAAACATTCATACCTTCGGGCCAATACCAATTATTAATAGAAAAATCATAAATATTACATCGCATATTGCGGTCAATCGATGGATTTAAATCACTATATATCCAATAGACTAGAATATTATTGCCAACCGGGTTAACCCGACACCAGGAAACAGTCGGTCCACCATATTGCCGGTCATAAGTCGTATAACCGACGGTTTCAGTGCGACCGACCTGTGCCTGACTTAATAGAATTGTTAATGAAATTAATAATACTATCTTTTTCATACATACCCCTATTTAATTTATTTTAATGATGCGGGTTGTTACGGATTGATTGCTGGTTTTCAAGGATACGAAATAGATACCTGGTTTGACACGCATACCATTGTTGTCTTTGCCGTCCCAGACTAAATAGTTGTTAGTCGTTAGTTGTTGGTTGTCAGTAAAGGATTTTATTAATCTGCCGGTTACATCATAAATTTGAAGTGATGCTTGGTTTGAAGCGGGAAGCGTAAAGCGGATTGTGGTGTGTGATGAGAACAGATTGGGTGAAATCGAAAGCGTGAAACCTGAAACCTGCAATATTGGATTTTCGGCACTGCCGGTTAAAGGAATCGGAATGCGCTGCACGGCAATTGGATTACGGGTTAGGCGTCCTTGTCCCTGGATTCCAGAACCAGCAACTGAATCAATCATATAGGCAACAACCAGCGAGTCGGCAATAATGCCGCCAAGACAAGGATATCTTTTGTCGGTTGTATTCGGAAAGGTAATTTGTCGTTGATTGTGCCAGGTTAGACCATTGTCTGGTGATTCAGCAATCCAGATATCGGCACGAGCTCGATTAGAGCTTGGTTCATAATTGAGCGAATCAAACTGTTCCCATGCAACATATAAATAATTGTTATTGGGATGCTGGACAATTGACGGTCGGCAGGAAAAGAACGAGTTATAAGCACAATATGCTGCAATTGTTTCTGGATTATAAAAATAGACCTGACTCCACTCTGGATTATTAGCCGGATACCAGTGCCAGATTGCAGCCGGAACTATAAATCCAGAATCAGCAACTGCAACAATAAAATGTAAATTATCCTGATGGTCAAACATTGCAAATAGCGATGAAAGGCCATATGACGGATTAAATCCTGGAGGAGCAGGAGGAAAAGGGAGTTGGGTTGAGGGTTGCCAATTTATGCCGCCATTATTAGATAACCGATAAAATGCCCGTTGCGGATTCGGGTCATCTGCGGCATGCCAGAACACAACAACTTTATTTGAAGTTTTCGAAGAGATGATATTTAGATTATGATGAAAAGGTTGTGGAGCCGGTGGCGGAATATTTATTGGTGTTGACCAAGTATCCCAGGGTTGAACTCTGGCATAGAATAACGAATCCTGTGATGAGTAATCGATTAATGCACAATGAATCGCACCATCATTAGTAACCGCAATCGGTGGATGGATATACAGCGCGGGTCCGTAGGTATAACGAAAATTTCCAGCGCCAGGAGCTGAATCCATTGCAATAACTGCTCTTATATAACCAGCATATGTCTGATGAGTACCAGCAACACCAACACCAGTAATCGGATGATAATCAAATCCACCAAAACCACTAGGGGTTGTATATACATTAATGCCGGTATCAGCCCAGTTCCACATGCCAATTGAATTATTATAAAAGTTATATCTTTGATTTCTCGGCGTCGAAGTTTCTTGATACAACCAATAGACATGAATATTTTCTCTTACCGGGTCAACCCGGCACCAACTATAGACCGGACCGCAAAATTGCCAATCATAAGTCGTGTAACCGACAGTCTCGGTTCTGCCGATTTGTCCACTGCTTAAGACTATTGTCAATAAAACTGACAACACTATTTTGGTCATAACCACCTCCTGACTAATTTATTTTAATGATTCTGCTTGTTACCGATTTATCATCGGTTTTCAGGGTTATGAAATAAACACCTGATTTGACGGTATTGCCATTATTATCTTTACCGTTCCAGACTAATCTACTTTCCGCTGACCGCCTATCGCTCACCGCACTAAAGGATTTTATTAATCTGCCGGTTACATCATAAATTTGAAGTGATGCTTGGTTTGAAGCGGGAAGCGTAAAGCGGATTGCGGTGTGTGATGAGAACGGATTGGGTGAAATTGAAATCGTGAAACCTGAAATATTTAGCAATGAGTTGTCTTCGATTCCACTTAATTGACGCAACGACTTGAAAACATTTATTCGACCATAACCAAGCATACCTTGAGCATATAACGGGTCAGGCATCGAGTCGCAAGACTCAAAGATTTTCGCAACTATTTGCGCATTGGTCAGATTTGGATACATTGATTTTAAGAGCAGGACTTGTCCGGCAACACAGGCAGTTGACGCAGCGGTTGTATAAGCCAGACCATAACCGCTTATGGTAGTTGTAAAAATATTTGAACCCGGCGCCGCGAGGTCAATCCAGTCGCCATAATTGGCATTACTGGTCAGATAATCGTTCTGGTCTGATGCAGTCACGGCAATAACATTGTCATAACCAGCCGGATAACGAATCTGGCCTGAAGAATATGTTCCAGCCGGACCAATCAAGACGCAACCACTCTGCCAGGCGTATTGAATCGTATTATTGAATGATGTTGAGAAACTTGAGCTCCCAAAACCGAAAATGATTGCCGATGCACTTTTAGATACTGCATTAACAACCGCGCTGATTGCCATGTTCAAATAAATCATGCTATTATCACCGCATCGATACGCCAAATATCTGCTTCCCCAGCTCACACCGGCAATACCGAGATTGTTATTAGTATGCGCAGTAGCGATGCCAGCATACATTGTGCCCAGGGGTCAAGTGAATTGGGTAAAGGGATTGTATCATTACTGTAAAAATCATATCCACCGGCATAAGTCGCACTTAAATCTTCATGCAGATAATTAACACCTAAATCAATAATCGCGACCGTATAATCAGGACTGCCCTGAACAGAATCCCATGCCATCGGACATCCGATTTTTTGTAAATACCATTGCGATGAATAATACGGGTCATTCGGAATTAAATTCAATTGCTTTGTTATTGGAAATACTCGAGAAAAACTCTGGTTTGAATCTATCGCATAGACATAATCCGGCTCGACATATTCAAACAGACCGCTTGCCTGACAATCTCTTATTACTTGCTGAATATTTTTAGTTTCATCAAAATATAGAAGATAAAGCAGGTGCAGACCAAGTTCTTTTGCCAGTGCATTTGGATGCGGGTCTTTGATAATTTGTTCAATGTCCTTGATTATATGTGGAAGTATAATCTCATAAATATCTATATCGGGTTTTAATTTAACGATTAAGCGGTCTCGCGCAAAGGTCTGTCCATAAAGCGTGAAGCATGTTGCATAAAGCATTAAACATATACCATATCGCTTTAAGTTCATGGCGTCCTCCAGACAGCTTTATCTAACTAAATATTAATAAACGATATAGTATGTGTCAAGACTTATGAATTACCGAAGTTAAACTTCCATTGAAAGTTTAACTTCCCCTGTTGTAATTATGTGTGTTGCAGATTTTTTTAGAAGAACGGCAGTTTTTGCAGGTGTTTTTCCAGTTTTATAGTCAGATAACCAAAACCAATGCCAATCGCCGCACCGGCCAGAACATCAGACGGATAATGTTCGCCCTGATAGATTCTGGATAATCCGACCAAGAGCCCGGCAGTGTACAAAGGAATTGCATATTTCGGGTATTTGACTGAATAGACTGTGGCTAAGGAAAACCAGTTTGCAGTGTGACCGGACGGAAATGACGAATTATAACGGGGGCTTTCTTTAGCCGGCCGTTCCCGGTTAAAAGCGGATTTTAAGGCAAAAGTCGTTATTGCAGTGCCAGTCCATGAAGTAACCGCAAGTTTTGCCACATGCCGTTCCGATTCACCGCCAAAATAAAACACACCCAGATTGCCGGCCGCCAGAACCAAAGGGTTGGACATATATTCAGGCACTTTCATAGCTTTATCCATGGTCGGTGAGTGCCAATCCTGACTCACGGTTTGATAAATCGAACGGTCAAGATTTCTGACCGCATCGCCAAGATTTGCCGATAAGACTATGATTAAGATTGCATTTAAAATAAGACCTCCGCAATTAAGTTATGTTTTTGTGCCGTCTTATGAATATTTTGCTTCACCCAGATATTATACTGATTACTGTGTTTAAGTAAATATGTATAATAATTTTGTGCCTCAGGAAATTGAGGGCTGACTTTTGCCAAGATAAGCTCGACTTTGCTTTTTAGATAGTTCATCTTGTCAACCAGAACCCGCTTGACACCGGTTGTTTTGACAGCCCTGAAGATTGCATCGATTGCTGAAACTGAATCTGAAAAATAGGGTAGAATTGGCCCGTAAAATACCTGAGTCTGAATTTTTGCTTTAATTAATTGTTGAAGGCAGTCAAGCCGGTCATTAATAGGGTCGGCATTCAGTTCAAATATCTTTCTCGTTTTCTCATCAATTGTGGTCAGGGTGATTGAAACCGATGCATTGGGATAATTTTGCAACAAGTCAATATCCCTTTGCACCAGCCCGGATTTGGTCGTAATCGAAAATGGGAAATTCATTTGCTTGAGAATTTCGATGACAGAACGCATCAGCCTGCGTTCTTTTTCAATCGGCTGGTACGGGTCGGCAACTGTGCCAATACAGACTTTGCCAACTTTCTTTTTTTTGACTTCTTTTGACAAAATATCAGGCAGGTTCACTTTGACATCGACAAAATCGCCCCACGCTTCATTGTGCCGGGAATATTCTTTCATAAAGGTTGCATAGCAGTAAATACAGGCGTGTTCGCAACCAGTATAAGGGTTGACACTGTACGACATACCTGGAATGCCGGATTTACAGAGAATGCTTTTTGCCTGAATTTCCCTGACTGTGATACTTGCGCACATACTTACCAATCAAATCAAACTCAAGGTTAACCCAATCACCAATTCTTTTATATTTAAGGTTCGTGTGTTCATAAGTGAACGGGATGATATTAACAGTGAACTTAACATTTCTGATTTTAGCAATAGTCAAACTGATGCCATCCACTGCAATCGAACCTTTTTCAACTATATTAGCACTGCCTATTTTGGACAATCCGATTTCAATTTCCACCCAACCTGTTTTTTTTGTAAGACTGGTAATCTTGGAAACTTCATCAATATGTCCTTGCACAATATGTCCGTCCAGCCGGTCACCGATTAATCGCGCCCGCTCCAGATTGACATATTGACCAGTTCTGATTTTGCCAAGATTGGTCAGTTTTAATGTTCCAGGCACAGCTTCAACTAAAAAACAGTCCTTTTCTTTTTTTATAACGGTCAGACAGCAGCCGTTAACTGAGATGCTATCTGAAAGTTTTATTGCCGATGTAAAAGGAGATTGGATTGATAAGACGCGGTTATTGCGTTGAGACCGGATATTTTTAATTTTACCCAGAGATTCGATAATGCCAGTAAACATCTAAATAATTAAACGGATAAAACGACTGTTTGTCAACTCTTTAATGAAGATATGCCTGAACAATAAAATCTTTGCCACAGGTTATAATATTATAATCTTTGAGCCTGATTGCCGACTCAAGACCGCACAAACTTAAATGGTCGGAAAATGAAATGCCCTGGCCTAATATTTTTGGCGCATAGATAAGACTGATTTTATCGACAATATTCATTTGCAAAGCTGAACTGGCAACCTGGGCACCGCCTTCGATTAAGAGCGAAGCGATATTTCTTTGTCCCAGTTCTTCTAAGATATCGTACCAGGATAACAGATTACCAACACAGCGGACCGGAATGATTTCGAGGTTTTTTAGTTTTATCTGACAATTATCACCTGCGGCATCTGATTTTTGGCGCGTAAAAATGATGGTCGGGTAGTTTGAGTTTAAAACCTGAGACCGCTTTGGGGTCTGCAGATTCGGGTCTAAAATAATCCGGGTCAGTTTTTTGTGCCGGTCAATGCGGCAGGTCAGGCGCGGGTCATCACGCAGGATTGTATTGATGCCGACCAGAATCGCATCGTTTTCCCGTCGCAGCTGCTGGCTGAACTGGCGGCTTGCCGGTGAAGTAATCCATTTGGACTCGCCATTTTTAGTCGCAATCCGACCGTCCAAAAACAAGCCAAGTTTCAAACTGACCAAAGGTATGCCGGTATGAGTATGTTTAAAATAAGCTTCGTTCTGTTTTTCGACTTCTTTTTTTAAGACGCCGATTTTAGTTTTAATGCCGGCTTTGCGTAAATCGTGCACGCCTTTTTTACAGGTCTTGGGATTACAGTCCAAAGTTCCGATCACAACCCGTTTGATGCCGGCTTTGATAATTGCCGGCACACAGGGCGGTGTTTTCTTTTCTAAAAAATTACAGGGTTCTAAGGTTACATACAGAGTGGCGCCTTTGACTGATTGTTTAGCATTTCGAAATGCGTTGACTTCTGCATGAGCGCCACCGAATTGTGTGTGATATCCTTGGCCAATGATTTTATTATTTTTCACAATCACGGCACCGACCAATGGATTGGGCGAGACACAACCGCGGCCTCTTTCCGCCAGCTTAATCGCTAACCGCATATAAAATTCGTCTGTTTTGTTTTTATTCATTTGAATTTAGATATTGTTTAGAATTTAGAGCTTCGGATTTCGAATTTATTTCTTTTATTTATCCTGTTCGGCTTCCTTGTTCTTTTTTGCTTCTTCAATGACTTTATTCATAACATCGCGGGGCGCTTCTTCATAGTGAGAAAACTTCATCGTGAAAAATCCGCGGCCCTGGGTTACCGAGCGCAGGGTATTCGAATACTTATACATTTCTGCCTGGGGCGTTTTGGCTTTAATAACCTGTAATCTGCCTTCGGCTTCAACGCCCATAATGCGTCCGCGCCGGGCATTCAAGTCACCCATGATATCACCGATGTATTGTTCCGGCACAGTTACTTCGACATCACAGATCGGCTCTAAAATTGCGATACCGGCTTTTTCGCATGCCGATTTGAAAGCGAGCTGAGCCGCAATTTTAAAGGCAATATCAGACGAGTCAACTTCGTGATACGAACCGTCATAAATCGTCGCTTTGACATCGATCACCCGGTAACCGGCAATCACGCCGTTCGCCATGATTTCGACCACGCCTTTTTCGACTGACGGTACATATTTGGACGGCACCGAACCGCCGTAGATTTCATCGGCAAATTCATAACCACTGCCCCGTTCTTTGGGTTCTAATCGCAGCCAGACATCGCCATATTGCCCGCGTCCGCCCGACTGTTTTTTGTATTTACCCTGGGCTTCGGCTTTTTTAACAATCGTCTCCCGGTAAGGGGTTTTCGGTTTTTCCAGGTCAACCGAGACATCAAACTTCCGCTTCAGGCGCCCGATCACGATATCAAGATGGAGTTCTCCCAGACCAGAAACAATTTGCTGTTTTAATTCGCCGTCATACTGGTAGGTAAAGGTCGGGTCTTCTTCGTGCAGCCGGGCTAAGCCATTTGATACTTTTTCTTCATCACCTTTTGACTTGGGCACAATCGCAACTGACATTGACGGTAAGGGGAATTCGATGGGCGCGGCTTTTAATGGTTCTTGTGAGCTGGTCAGGGTGTCGCCGGTTTTGGTCTGCCTGAGTTTAACCAGAGCACCGATTTCACCGGTCCGCAGTTTATTGGTCTCGCTTCGTTCTTTGCCTTTGACATAGTAAATCTGGTTAATCTTTTCTTCACGCTCAACTGTTGCGTTGAGTAAAGTGCTGCCTGATTGCAAAGTACCGGACAGGACCCGCACATAATTCATATCACCGATATGCGGTTCAGAAACGGTCTTGAACACAAACACAACCGGAGTTACCGCTGGATCCGGTTTAATCGTCTTAGTTTCGTTCTTTTTGATATTGGTAACTTTAATTTCCCGGGACAGGGCAAATCCGCTCGCCATGCCACAGCCGAAATCCAAAAGCTCGGTAATGCCGATATTATCATAGGCATCACCGCATAGAACCGGGAATATCTTATGCTCGCGCACGCCTTGTTTGACCGCGACTTTTAGTTCATCCAGACTAATCTCGCCGCCTTCGAGAAACTTATTCATAATCTCTTCCGAAACCTCAGAAGCGGCTTCAATAATTTTATCTTTATAAGTAGCGATATTATCCTGAAGATTAGCCGGCACCGGCACTTCTTGACGCTGTCCGTCTTTGTAGGTATAGCCCTTGTTTTCGAGAATATCGACTACGCCTTCAAAACCTGTTTCCTGGCCGATTGGCAAAAATAGGGGACAGACACCACTGCCCCATTCTTTTAAGACTTCGTCTAAGACTTTATAAAAGTCGGCATGCTCTTTTTTGAGTTTATTAATAAAAATAATGCGGGGCAGTTGTTCTTTGGTCAGGTAGCGCCAGACCATTTCAGTGCCGACTTCCATGCCGGAACTGGCATCAATCACGACGACACCGCAGTCGATTGCTCTGAGTCCGGAAAAGACCTCGCCGACAAAATCGGCATAACCAGGGGTATCGACAATATTAAAATAATAGTCTTTGTATTCGCCATAACCGAGGGCAAGATTGATACTGATTTTACGGGCGATTTCATCCTCGTCATAATTCAAGATTGAGGAACCTTCATCGACCCGTCCGAGCCGGGTATTCTGTTTTAATAAATATAAGACCGCTTCGCCGATTGAGGTTTTGCCGCAACCGCCGTGGCCAAAAAATCCGAGATTAATTATCTTATCACTGCTATATTCTTTCACATTGTCCTCCGATAATCCACGAATTTCATCGAATCAGAGCAAACCTGTCTTCTATCCTTTAATTTAGCTGCAATTCGCGTGATTCGCTTATCGATATTCTTAAAAAATAGGATACCTAAAATTTTCTGAAAGTCAAGACTGATTGATTAACTATGAGACAAACTTTAATGCCAGGAGTCCAGATTACCGATTGATGAAAATTCGAAATTATTTGATCGGTGCGGGATTGACACTTGAAAAAACTGACGCTAACATTACACTGAATTATGCAATACCAGCTTCTGGTTGACGAGCAGTTTCGAGTTGACCTGTTCGAAAAACTGGCTCGGGCAAAAAAGCGGGTTTATATGCAGTTTATGACCTTTGAAGGCGACCAGGCCGGTCTGACCTTAGCCGCAAAACTGATTGAACTGAAGAACACAGGCATTGATGTCCGGGTCGTGATTGACTGTTTTACTGATTTTGTCGTGAGCGATACCTATTACACCCGTAAATCGGTGCGCGCTGAAGTCGCCGCGACCAAAGACATGATTCGCAGAATGCGGGACGCGGGCATCTCGGTCGTGCGCACCCGTCCTTACGGACCATTTAATTTCTTTTTTGTCTGCCGCAACCATAAAAAAATCATCATTGTCGACGATTACAGTTATATCGGCGGGATTAACATCAGCGACCATAATTATGCCTGGCATGATTTTATGATTCGTTTTGACGAACCCGATATCACGCAAATCCTGCTCAAAGATTTTCAAGCCACGCTTAAGGGCGAGCTCATTAATCTAAACGAACAGGGTATTGTCAGTAATGAAGTCATTAAAAACAAGTATTTGCAGGTTATCCGGCAGGCAAAAAGGGAAATCGTTACTTCATCGCCGTATTTTCTGTGCCGGCATCTGATTAAAATCGCCCGGCAGGGCAAGGTCAAGCTGATTCTGCTTACCCTGAAAAAAAATAATTACGGAGTCGTAAATCCGATTACGACATTTGTCTTTCCCCTGCTTAAACATCTGAATGTCGATGTCTATTTTTACAAACGGTTCAGCCATGCCAAATTCATTATCGTGGACCGGGAAAAAGTGTTATTGGGCTCGTCGAATTTTTGTGTGAATGACTTTACTTATCAGCAGGAGCTCGGCTTATATGTCGAAGACCGCAGATTTGCCGAAAATCTATCTGACAAACTTTTTACCGCACAGCATGATATGCTTGAAAAGTAAGAGGCACAAGTTTCACGTCCGAAATTTCTGCTCTGCTTTGTAATTGTCTATCTGATAATTTATCTGGGTTACCCGATTTTTTTCTTCTACGCAATCATCACCAAACTCTTTATTAAAGAACTTAAAAAATAACCGCTGGGCTTAAGTCTGTAAAAAAAATACCACAAATTCATCCCGCACCTTTTGTCAAGCGGGGCGGAGATGATACAAAACTATGATAATTTATCTAATTACGACCTAACAAAAGGTGCGGG
>JAGXRL010000099.1 GCA_018335915.1 Candidatus Latescibacterota bacterium | reverse complement strand
GGCGTGAAACTGGGTGAACAATTCTTCTTCAGGTATTTTCCTGATACTGATACCTGGATAACATTGACTCCGCCTAATGTCGGTGCCAAACCATGGAAAGCAGGCAGTGCGATTACCGCATTTGGCAACAAGATATATGCGATGAAGGGCGGCGAAAAACCGAATTACTTTACCAGTTATGACCCGTCGGTCGGCTGGGCTGGCGAACCAGAATTCATGACCGAATTTGACAGCGTCTGGGGCGGTGCTGAGTGGAAACTCAAGAAGGTCTATCTCAAAGACGGCGCAGCATTGACTGGCGGCGGTGTCGCTCTGTATGCGATGAAGGGCGGCGGCAGTTTCAACTTCTTCAGTTATACACCGGAAACCGGCTGGGTCCAATTACAATCAGATACGATTCCGCGGATTACACCGCCGGGCAAGAAATCAGTGCCTAAGACTGGCGCGGCAATGGCATATGCACCAGGACGAATCTATATGATGAAAGGTAATAAATTAGACGAGTTCTGGGTTTATGGCATTAGCGCCAAAGGTATGGTCAGGCCGACACCTTCAACGATTACTGCGACCATGACTGAAAACACCTTGACCGCGTTCAATTTCGCAATCAATGTCATGCCCAACCCGATAACCAGAACCGCGATAATCAACTACTCATTACCAGTAACTGGCAAAGCAATGCTCAAACTGTATAACGCATCTGGCCGATTAGTCCAAACTCTGCTTGATAACACGATGACAGCCGGCACCTATTCGATGAATCTTAATGCGACAAAACTTGCTAAAGGCGTCTACTTCTTAAAATACGAAGCGAATCATGAGAAATCAGAACTGAAACTGATTGTGCAGTAATAGTAATAATAAGAAAGGGGGTGGTTATTTACTACCCCCTTTTTTATTTAAAATTTCTACTTATGGAATGATTGTTTTGATTTCTTTTCGACCGGTATCTTCTAATAGAGAAACAAGCTCGGAAAATTGATATCGGTCGCGATACTGGAAGAATTTTATGAGCGTTGCAATATTGACACCGCAGATGATAGCGAGTTTTTGGTTGAAGGATTGTTTTAACAACTGAGTCGAAACATTGGCGCAACTGCCGCCGTATAAATCCACAAAAATTATCGTGTCGAGATTACCCAGATTCTGCATTGCCAAGACCAGCCGATTTTTCAGTTCCGGAGCAGAGCAGTTTTCATTCGAAACAACTTCAAAATGTTCTTGGCTACCGATAATTTTCTCAATCGTTCTTTGGATTGCCAGAGGCAGTTCGCCGTGACCGATTAAGATGCCGGCGGTCGTATTATTCGATGTCATAGTTAATCCAGGGGTCAATTTTGGTCGGTGCTTTTTTGTTTTTGTTCATAATGCGCAGGAGTTCATCGTTAAATGCTTTGGCGGGTGAGTAACCGAGCAGTTTTAAGAGATAGTTTTTAGCAATGACTTCACAAACCAGGGCAAGGTTTTTACCGGGGATAACCGGAATCTGCACCAGAGGTATTTTAACGCCCAGAATTTCGGTGTACCGGTCTTCTAAACCGATGCGCTCATAGTCGAGGTTTTCGGTGAAGCGAACCAGTTCGACCTGGACTTCAATCCGTTTCTGGGTGCGTATCGAACGGACCCCATACAAAGCATAAATATCGACAATTCCAACACCGCGGATTTCGATGTGATGTTGGAGTTTGGCGCTTTTTGCCGCACTCTGTCCCATCACAATTACTTCAGAACGGCGCAGGACTTTGATTAAATCATCTGCAACCAGGCGATGACCGCGTTCAACCAAATCGAGTGCGCATTCGCTTTTACCAATACCGGATTCACCGACCAGGAGTAAACCGACACCATAGACATCAACCAAATCACCATGCAGATATGTCTCAGGCGCCAGTTTATAATCGAGATAGGCAGTAAGCATATGAATAAACGGAGTCGTATCTAATGAGGTTCGGATAACCGGTATTTTTAGTTTATTGGCAACATTGGCAAATCCATCAGGCATCACGATATTTTTGGCAATGATGAAACAGGGCGGATGAAAAGAAAAGACGCTGCTGATTGCTTTTTTGCGCTGGGCCGGGGTTAGGGTTTTTAAATAAGACAATTCGGTGCTGCCCAATATTTGAACCCGCTCGGCTAAGAATTTTTCCGTATAACCGGCTAATGCCAAACCAGGCCGGTTGATATCAGCGGTGATAAGCCGGCGCGATTTTAAACCCTCTTTACCGGCAAGCAGTTCTAATTTTAAGTCATCTTTTTTGTCTTCATACAGTTCGCCAACCGAGATTGATTTGAGCGGCGGCTGGTTTGTTTCTTTTTTGGTCGGCATGATCGTTTTAGCCGGCCCGGCTCAGTCTTTTTTTACTTTTTAATTTACCATCATAGGTTTTTATCTGTTTTAATAATTTATCGGCAAGCTGAGTGATGGCAAGATATATATCATGGGATTTGGTTTTGGCAATGAGAAAGCTGCCGCGGACACCGATTTTTCCTTCGGCAACTTTGAGACCGGATTCGTCGGTCAAAACAAGGTCGGTCTTGACAATCAGGTTTTTATAATGTTCAAGTTTTTGGAATTTTTTTTCGGTGAAATCTTTTAATTGGTCGGATACTTCAAAATGTCGAGCGGTTATGTTTAGATTCATTTTACCTCCCATAGTAAAAATTTAAGCATAAGTTAATATAAAATATTTTCGGAAAAAAGTCAAGCATCTGCGTGACATAAATTCAAAATTCAAAATTATTTGATAGGGGCGGGGTTGACAATAAAGTTCAGGTCATTTATACTTAACTTGATGTTTCAATTAATCATAAGAAGTATTTTATACAAAACATAGAAAGAGGAATTATGTGGCGGCAAAGAGAATGGCAGAAAATCAGTGATGTGTTAGACGGAATGCGTGATGAGATGATAAAAATGCAGACCGAAATTACCGCAATTCCGGCAATCGGACCTTCAAGCGGCGGCGACGGCGAAACCGAACGGGCCAAATATCTGATTGGGTTGTTAAAAGAGCTTGGTCTTGAGATTTCCGAATATAATGCGCCGGATTCAAGGGTTACATCCGGTAACCGACCCAATATTATTGCCCGTTTTAAAGGTATTTATCCGACCCACAAAATCTGGATTATGACCCATATGGATATTGTGCCGCCCGGGCCCAGAGATTTATGGAATACCGACCCTTATCAGGCAACAGTCATTGACGATAAAATCTATGGCCGCGGCACTGAAGACAATCAGCAGGATATGGTCGCATCGATTGCTGCGGTCAAAGCATTAAAATCGGTCGGTTTTATGCCGGTCTATGATGTCAATTTAATTCTGGTTTCAGATGAAGAGACCGGCAGTCAATACGGCGCGGGTCATCTCCTAAAGGTTGCACCGCAGCTTTTTAAGGCTGACGATATTTACGTTATTCCGGATGCGGGCAATGAGGACGGCACTTTATTAGAAATTGCCGAGAAATCGATTTTCTGGGTCAAGTTTACAACCAAAGGCAAACAGGTTCATGCTGCTTCGGCACCAAAAGGAATCAATGCGCATCGGGCAAATGCGAATTTAATCGTTGCCCTGGATAAAATGTTTAAGAAAAATTATAAGAAAAAAGACCGGCTGTTCTCGCCGCCGTTCACAACTGCAGAACCGACCAAAAAAGAAGCCAATGTGCCGAATGTCAATACCGTACCGGGTGAAGATGTTTTTTATTTTGACTGCCGGGTTATTCCCGAGTACGATATTCAACAAGTATTGGCAGACATAAAAACCGAAGTCGCAAATATTGAACAGAAATTCGGGGTACAGATAAAGCTCGATTTTCCGCAAGCCGAACAAGCCGCCCCACCGACGTCAGTGAACGCACCGGTCGTGAAACTATTAAAGAAAGCGATTAAACAGGTCTATAATGTCAATGCCAAACCACGCGGAATCGGCGGCGGCACGGTCGCGGCGTTTTTCCGTCGGCTCGGTTTTCCAGCCGTAGTATGGGCAAAGTTTGCTGATAATGCTCACAAACCAAATGAATACTGCCTGATTGATAATATGAAGAACGATGCCAAAGTCTATGCTTATCTGGCCGGTATGGAAGTCGAAGCAAAAGAAAAACCGGAAAGCAGACCAGCCGGTTAAGGAAATCAACAATGCTGTCGATTATTGATGTGGTTGATGCCGGTTCGGCTGAATTAAAAGACGCCCGGGTGACGCGCGGTGAAGCGATTGTGCTGGCTCTGAAACCAAACATCGAAGTCAAAGACGCCATGCCAATCATTATTCAGGATTTTACGAAGTTCATGAGCCGGACGACCGGTAAAATGTACTCGTATCACCGTGAATCGTACAGCAATGCGTATCGGATTCAGGAACCAGGGCGAATAAATTTCGGCATAAAAATTTCTGAAGATTTAGGGAAAATAATTATCCAGCCGATTTCAATTTTAGAAGATATTACTTTATTAAAAAGATATGTGCAAAGAGTCAAAAGACTTGCCGAGGAGGCAAAGTAATTTCAGCTACGATCCTAATACATAGATATGCCAGAAAATACACAAAACCCAATTCACGAATCAGACCTGTTTGACATCAGAGAACTGTCCCGGTATATGGAAATCGGTAAAATCGGACCGATGAGCATCAAGGGAAAAATCTTTACGCCGCTGGATAAGAATATCGCGCCGCTGGGCGATTATTTTAAAAATCAGGGATATTTAGCATTTTTCGATATTACAGATGACAGAGAAAACCCGCATAGTATTAATTTAGGCAGAAGCGTTATCCAAACCGGGATTGCAGAGAAATCGCAATCACGCTCGACGATTATTTCAATCGTGCTCTTCATCGCGACCGTTTTTACAACATTGTTAATCGGTTCTTTGAATCGGGGCGGTAATCCGTTTATAAATATCAAAGATTTTATGCTCGGGATTCCGTTCTCGTTCTCGCTGCTTTTGATTCTAACCGGTCACGAACTGGGACATTATTTCACTGCCCGAAAACATAAAGTCGTGGTAACTTTACCGTATTTTTTGCCGATTCCGCACCCTTTAATCGGAACCATGGGTGCGTTTATCCGGATTAAATCAGTCCTGCCCAACAAGAATGCTTTGATCCGCATCGGTTTAATGGGTCCGTTAGTCGGATTTATTTTGGCAATTCCGATTACAATCATCGGTATAAAATTTTCAGAAGTAGTGGATACGACCCAGATGACGAGTGCGTTTCGGCTGGGTTCATCAATCCTGTTTCATGTAATCTATAAAATATTTCATCCGAATCTGCCGGACGGACACGATATAATGCTGCACCCGATGGCGTTTGCCGGCTGGCTGGGATTTTTTGTCACCGCGATCAATCTTTTGCCGATCGGGCAGCTTGACGGCGGGCATATTGCGTATGCGATTTTCGGTCGGAAAAGAAAATATGTGATGATTGGCGTAATTGTCGCGCTCGCCCTGATGGGGCTTTTATGGCCAGGCTGGTTTTTCTGGGTTTTATTGATTCTTGCATTCGGATTAAAACACCCCAAAGCACAAGACGAGATTACTCCGCTAACCAAGAAAGATAAAATTCTGGGATTGGCCGCGCTCGTAATATTAATCCTGGCATTCATACCAAGTCCGTTTATCATAAAATAATGAGAAGAAATTTTACCACGAATAGCACGAATATAACGAATTGGGAATCTAATTCTGATTCGTGGAATTCGCGAATAAGTGCAATTCGTGTTTCTGTAATCATACAAGGAGACAAAAATGCATCCAACCTTAATTAAAATTGGCAGTCTGCAAATCTATTCATACGGTCTGTTTTTGTTTTTATCGTTCTTAATCGGCACCAAACTGGTCGAGGTTCGTGCTAAAAAATTCGGGGTCAGCTCAGAAAGCATAACCAACTTGGCATTGATAGTGCTGATATCGGTGATTGTCGGAGCTAGATTATTGTATGTGATTTTTCACTGGTCAGAATTCGCAAACGATGTCATCGGAATCGTTGCGTTCTGGCGCGGCGGTCTGGGCGGGCTCATGTTTTTTGGCGGTTTTATTTTTGCGATGATTGCCGGTATTCTGTATGTGCGGCATAAAAAAATGCCGGTTTATAAAATGTTCGATGCGATTGCACCCGCCCTGGTGCTGGGTGAAGGTTTAACCCGCATCGGCTGTTTTCTGAATGGCTGCTGTTTTGGTAAACCGACCGATTCCTGTTTGGGCATGATTTTCTCGCGACACTCTGCGGCCGGTTATACCTTTCATGTTCCGATTCACCCGACCCAGCTTTATTCATCACTGGCTGGTTTTGTCTTGTTTGTTATGGCTTTGATTTTAGAGAAGAAACATTTAAAAGACGGGGTTTTGTTCGGAATAATTCTGATATTCTATTCTTTGTTCCGGTTCGGCATCGATTTTATCAGATATTATGAAGACAGCGCAAATTTCTGGGTCAACCAAATCATTGCGATCGGATTTTTTGTCTTGGCACTTGCTTTCACAATTATCCGAATAAAAAGCAGACCCAAAACCGAAAATATTGCTTAACTCAGTAGGCGCCTATCTTAAATTTTTCAGCAGTGCAATATTAGATTTTGTTTTCCCGCCTCGCTGTTTTGGCTGTGATAAAGAAATTGATAAAGGTTTAATTTGTGATAAATGTTTGACTCAGGTTACCACCGGCGCCTTAGGAACCTGTCCAGTTTGCGGATTACCCAAAAGTGATAATGAAGAATGTATTCACCAATTATTTTTAAGCGGAGTGAGACCGCACACATTGGCAAGAATCAGGGCACTAGGCAAATACGCACCGCCTTATTTTGGATTAATACATAATTTCAAATATCAGCAAAAGAAAAAAATTGGAAAAATTTTAGGACTGGCATTGGCAAATCTGGTAAATTCTGACCCAGTCTTAAGTCGTGCCCGTTATATCATTCCAATCCCTTTACACCCAGCCCGGTTACGCGAAAGGGGATATAACCAATCATTAATCCTTGCCCAGGAAGCAAGCTTTTGTTCCGGGATAACCTTGCTCGATTGTCTTAAGCGAATAAAGTACACCAAATCACAGACCCAACTCGATTACCAACATCGGATGAAAAATATTCGCGATGCGTATAAATTGAAATCCGAATATACGGGACTGATTAAGGATAGCAGAGTTATTTTAATTGACGATGTAATTACGACTGGCGCTACTTTAAGCGAAGCGGCAAAAACTTTAAAAGAAAACGGTGCCGGCGATATTTACGGAGCCGTGGTTACAGCCGCACAGGTGTAATATTATGACTTGATTTAATTAAACGAATACGATATAATCGCAGAAGCATGTTCACGAAACGATTTTATGAATAGAAATATCAAGAAAACATTCCGGGTCGTTCTCTTTGCGGGTTCACTATACACATTTTTGTTAAGCATTAATCTTTTGGGCGAAGGATTAAAACTGCTCGGCCAAGGATTTATTGAAAATCTGATCAGCCTGACATCAAATCCGTTTCTGGGTCTGGTTATCGGTATTTTTACGACCGCAATCGTGCAGAGTTCTTCGGCAACGACTTCAATTACGGTCGGTCTGGTTGCTGCCGGAGTTATCAGCATCAACAATGCGATACCGATAATTATGGGTGCAAATATCGGGACGACCATAACCAACACTCTGGTTTCGATGAGCCATATTACCCGTAAGAACGAATTTCAGCGGGCATTTCCAGCCGCAATGCTGCATGACTTTTTTAATGTGCTGACCGTGCTGGTCGTTTTTCCATTAGAAATCAAGTTCAACCTGCCGGAGCGTTTTTCCGGGTATCTGACCGGTATTTTTGCCAATGTCGGCGGCACCAGTATTACCAGTCCGCTAAAATATGTGATTGCTCCGGTCAATACGCAGTTAATAAAACTGTTCGGCAGCCACGGCTGGATTCTAATCATATTTGCCCTGGTCTTACTATTTGTCGCGCTTAAATTTCTGGTTGATTCAATGAAAGCAATTACGACCCGCCGGCTCGAGCTGTTAATTGACCGGTATCTTTTTGGCAGCTGGGTGCAGAGTTTCGTAATCGGCGCAATGATCACGTCACTGATTCAGTCTTCTTCAGTCACGACCTCGCTGGTCGTGCCCTTAATCGGAGCCGGTATTTTGACAATCTATAAAGTATTTCCGTATATGGTCGGCGCAAATTTGGGCACCACAATCACGGCAATTTTAGCCGCGCTCGCAGTCGGCGGACCTTTGGGCATCCAGATTGCGTTTGCCCATTTTGGGTTTAATCTGATCGGCGCCGGTATCTGGCTGCCGTTAAAAATCGTACCCATAAAAATTGCTTTATTGTTCGGCAAACTTGCCGGCAAAAGCCGGGCAATCGCGCTCGTCTATATTATTGTCTTGTTTTATGTGGTGCCGTTAATTATATTTTTTGCAGCAAAATTAAAATGAAAAAAGAGTTAAGAGTTGCCGAGTTGAAAAGTTTAAGGGTTGAAAAACGACGAAATGTCACAACCGATACAATATCAATACCCGAACTCAAAAACCCAACAACCCATGAACTCGTTAGATGGAGGATTTATGTTTGGTGATTTTTTTAAGATCTGGAAAACATCTTCGCTTTTAAACGAAGCGACCGACGACGCCAATAAAATGCTTGAGCTGACCAAAGACATGTATGTTTTCTCGTTGCGGGTGCTCATGGACAACGAGAAAGAGGTCTCGGATATTTATAAATTAGACCAGCAGTTAAACCAGATGCAGATTGCGGTACGGCGCAAAGTGCTGGAACATCTATCACTCAATGCCCGGCAAGATACGACCAGCGCCTTGGTTCTGGTTACGATAATTATCGATATCGAACGGATTGGTGATTATGCCAAAAACCTGATTGAACTGGCACATCTGTATCCGGAAAAACTATGCGGTTTATACTGCGACCGGGTGCGACAGTTCGAAATCGAAATCACGAAAACTTTTATCAATACCATCAAAGCGTTCAAAGAAGCCGACGAGACCACGGCACAGCAGGTAATGGCTGCTCATGCCAAGCTGGCACCAGAAGTGGAAAACTTAATCGAAGATATTCTGAACGATAAATCTTTGGGTGGCAGAGAAGCGGTCATATATGCCTTGCTGGCGCGATTCTTAAAACGGGTCTCGGCACATCTGAAAAATGTTGCATCATCAGTGGTCAATCCGTTTCACCGGCTTGGTTACAAACCCGAATCAGAATGAAAAAAATACCACAGAGTCACGGAGATGGAAGTTTAACTTCCCTAACTTGTGTTTTCTCAGTGTCTCTGTGTCTCGGTGGTGAATCTTTTTCTGTCGTGTGAAAGAAAAGCGAAAATATTCACAACTCGTAATTTTAGCAGTACTCCTGCTCGCAATTATAATCGGCTTTATTGTCCTTTTAAGGTGTTATCCTAACTTATTAGAATTCTTTACTGACCAGGCGAAAATCCGTGAATATATAATGCAATATGGGGTGCGAGCACCATTTATCTTAATCGGTTTGCAGGTTTTTCAGATTATCTTTGCACCAATACCGGGTCATTTAATCGGATTTGCAGCCGGATACTTGTTCGGAGCATTCAAAGGAACCCTGTTGTGTCTGGCGGGAATTTTTATCGGGGCAAGCATCGCGTTCTGGATTGGCCGGCTC
>JAGXRL010000098.1 GCA_018335915.1 Candidatus Latescibacterota bacterium | reverse complement strand
TTATTTTTGCCCGCAACTGCGATATCAACCGATTAAGAAAAACAGAAAGCGAGTGTCTTTACGAGCGCGGTTCCCAAAGGGAATCCCCGCGGCAATCTCATTCTTTCGCTGTCGGTAAGATTGCTTCGGCTACGCCTCGCAATGACAATAAAGGAACGCCTGTTGCAAGAAATGCAACAGACCCTGTTCGTGGAACTATAACAGCCCCTGTTCGTGCAGGTATAACAGCACAATATAAAACAAAGATATCAATAATAAACAAAGAAAAGAATAATAATAAGGATATTTCTTTTTCTTCTTCTTTTTCTAAAAACAAACAGACAGAAAAGCCACGGATGAACACGGATAAACACTTACCCATTGGTCTTTGCGAGCCGAAGGCGCGGCAATCTCAGACTCAACCGGTGGTAAGATTGCTTCGTCATACTACTCCTCGCAATGACAATATGCTTAGTCGTAATCCTGTTAATCCAATCAGAAAAGATTCCTGCGGATTTAAACCAATATCCAACAATATCTGGCATGTAATTGAGAACATACGGCAGAGGCAGATTCAAAACCAAAAATGAAAAACCAAATATTAAAAACACAAACGCAAAAAGATAAAAATGATATTTCACAGACATGTCATCCTGAGTGTAACGAAGGATCTCTCGCGAGAGATTCTTCACTTGCTTTGCTCGTTCAGAATGACAGAGCGTACCGATTTTTGCATATTGCTGTATTTGTTTTTGGTTTTTGGTATTTAATTTTTAATTAAACGATGGGAGTAATCAATGAATAAAAAACTTGAAACTAAATTAATCAAGTTGAAAGAGACATGGTCTCGTTATCAGTCATCTAAAGAAGTGTTAAATACACTCAAATTGGAAACTGGTATTCTTTACGACTTATACGCAAATCAAGCCGAAAAAATTGCCAATGATATGCGCAAGTTAAACTTAAACGAAATAACGACTGACCAGGGCACATTCAAGATTAAGCGCTTGATCAACGCTAAAATCATTGACCGTGCCGAAGCTGACCAATTTGACCAGAAATACAATCTCGGATTATTTATCAAATCAGTCTGTGGACCAAGAGTGAAATCCTGGGCAACGCAACAGCTGGAAAAAGGACTAAGAGTACCGGATTTTGTGGATGTGCTGGAAGTGTGGACAATCGATATTACATAGTGATTACACAGATTAAAAACAGACGATTACACAGATATTTTATCTTAATCAGTGTAATCCTGCAGAAATCGGTGTAATCAAGACCGCTCTGCGGTCTATTCTTTGACAAAATGGATACTTTAATCGAACGGATTGCCGAAAGGCAAATTTACGGATTCAATACGGAAAAATATTAATTGAATATTGAATATCGAATCTTGAATCTCGAATAAAACACTGATTTTCTGTCTTCTAAATTCTATATTCCAGATTCCAAATTCTATATCGTTTTGACATTTGACATTATCTTGTAACGACCAACTTCTCCCTTACCATCACATCATTGACTTTTACAAAATAAATACCGTTCTTAATCCCATCCAGCGAAACTCTTAACTCGCCAACTCTAAAACTCTCCAACTCTTTAACTGCTTTGCCCGTCACATCAAATATCTTGACTTCTGAACGGTCAGCGGACTGCGGTATGCGGACAGTGAAATAATTCCTTGCCGGATTCGGATAGACAGAAACTCTTAACTCTCCATTTCCTGAACCTATTAACTCATTTATCCCTGCTGTCTGCACATATTTAATCGTCGCATAGTCAGCAGAAGTGCCTGAGCCACTATAACCTGTCACATAGACATTACCCTGTCCGTCCACGGCAAGAGCATAAGCCCGGTCATTGCTATTTCCCGGTCCGTTATATCTTTGCACCCATTGCTCGACTCCTGCCGAATTATACTTGATAGTCGCATAATCATCTGATGTGCCTGAACCGGCACTATAACCTGTTACATACACATTGCCCTGTGCATCAATGGCAAGAGCTTTAGCTTCATCACCAGTATCTCCCGGTCCATTATATCTTTGAACCCATTGCTCGACACCGGCTGAATTATACTTGATTGTCGCATAATCGTAATTTGGATAGTATCCACTTCGACCTGTCACATAAACATTGCCCTGTCCATCTACTGCAAAAGAATAAGCCTCATCAGAACCATTTCCTGGTCCATTATATCTTTGAACCCAGATTGTATCACCAACTGAATTATACTTAATTGTCGCATAGTCATCAGAAGTGCCTGAGCCATAACTTTCACCGGTTACATACACATTACCCTGTCCATCTACTGCAAGAGAACGAGCATTATCATAATCATTTCCCGGTCCATTATATCTTTGAACCCATTGCTCGACACCAGCTGAATCATACTTAATTGTCGCATAGTCATAATTAGTGCCTGAGCCCCAACTATAACCTGTCACATAAACATTCCCTTGTACATCAACCGCAAGAGCATAAGCCCTATCATTATCATTTCCTGGTCCATTATATGTTTGAACCCATTCTTGGACACCTAAAGAATTATATTTGATTGTCGCATAGTCATCAGAACCGAATATGCTGGTACCACAATAACCTGTCACATAAACATTTCCCTGTCCATCAAGCGCAAGAGCATAAGCATAATCATACCTGTTTCCTGTTCCTGGTGCATTATATCTTTGAACCCATTGCTGGACACCATTGGTATTATACTTAATTGTTGCATAGTCGCTATAAGTGCCTGAGCCGACACTTCGACCTGTCACATAAACATTGCCCTGTCCATCTACTGCAAGAGAATAAGCCTCATCCCAACCATTTCCTGGTCCATTATATCTTTGAACCCAGATTGTATCACCAACTGAATTATACTTAATTGTCGCATAATCCCAATTATTGCCTGAGCCATAACTTCCACCTGTCACATAAACATTACCCTGTCCATCTACTGCAAGAGAACGAGCATAATCATAACTATTTCCTAATCCATTATATCTTCTGACCCAGGCCGTATCGACCTGTGAAAATAAGAGAGCCGGCAGGAGTCCTGCGAGAGCAATTAACACTACTAACACCATTTTATATTTATTCATATCGCCTCCAATTATTTTTATTGCTTTAGTTATATCAAAAGAATCAATGATTGTCAAGGGTAAAATTAATTTTAAATTTAACATCAATACCTAAAAATCAATACTGGCAGTATACCGATTCTAAGATTAAAAGATTCTAAGATTGGAAGATTAATCTTGGAATCTGTAATCTTCAAATCTTCTAATCGGTTTCGTATTGATGGATGGTACAGAAAGGAGGTGGTTATATTGGGCGTTAGACCAGCATCGAGGCGTTTGGATAAATGGGACGCGATGTTTTCCGGTGATGTCGTCTCAACCAAGCTTGCTGCTTATAAAGATAAAATGCGGGAACAACTCGCAACAATCTTTCCTGAGCAGGAAGCGCTTGAGAACGAAGTCAAGTTAATCTTGGCTGAAGCCGGAACTCCGACCATCTTAAACCCTGGTTACTTAAACTTTGGACGGCAGGTTTTAAAACTTGCCAAAAAGTTTTCGGGCGCACAACTCTTAAATGCAGTTGATGTCGTCCTGAACAAATGGGTTGCGAATAGTCTGGACCGCGATATCCTTGAGCGAATCCGAAACACGGTATTCGTCTTAGCCGCGCCGACACCGTAAAACCGCAGGAGCGGAAATCCTAAATTCTAATATCGAAATTCCAAACAAATTTCAATCTCAAAATCCAAAATCTAAACAGACAATTTGTCATGCTGGCGTTTATCGAGGTGCATACCAACTTGATTCAGCATCTTTTTGGTCATTGGTTATTGGATATTGTTTAGGATTTAGTGCTTGGGATTTAGGATTTTCTTCACTCATTGCATCGTGCCTAAAAAAGGAGGCGAAGTCTCTGCCGCTTCGTCTCCTTGACAATCTTATTTACTGCTCTTTAGTTTATTCGTATCGCAACGCATCAATCGGATTAAGTAAAGCTGCCTTGCGCGCCGGGTAGAATCCGAAAAAGAAACCGACTGCAAAGGCAAAGAAGAATGATAATAAGACCGCGCCTGGCGTAACCATCGTTGCCCAGCCGGCAAATTGGCTGGTCAGTTTGCTCGCCACGATTCCCAGTACAATGCCGATCAGACCGCCGCTTAATGACACGATGACCGATTCAATCAAGAATTGCCCTAAAATATCCCGTTTCTGGGCTCCGATTGCTTTGCGGATGCCGATTTCACGGGTCCGTTCGGTTACCGAGACAAACATGATATTCATAATCCCGATGCCGCCGACCAGTAAACTGACAATTGCAATACTGGCTAAAAGAATCGTAAAAGTCCGGCTCGTTTCCTGTAAAGTGGCAAGGATTTCTGCCTGGGAACGGATATTGAAATCGTCTTCCTGTCCGGCTCGGATGCGGTGCCGCTCGCGCAGAAGCGCAGTAATTTCTTCTGATGCTTTGTCCATCTCATTTTGCGAGGTTGCCATAACATTGATGGTCGAGACATAATCAACCCCGAATAATCTTTTTTGGGCAGTTTTCAAAGGAATAAAAACCACATCGTCTTCATCGCGCCAGCCGCTCGAACCTTTGGTGCTCATCACGCCGACAACCTGAAAAATGACCCGCTGAATTTTAATATACTGCCCGATTGGATTTTCCTCGCCAAACAGATTCTTGACCACAGTTTTACCGAGCACCGCAACCCGTCGCATATACCGGTCATCATCTTCAGTAATGAAAAGCCCCTGTTCTAAAGGAAAATTTCGCACGACCGGATAATTTTCAGTTACGCCCTGAATACTGGTATTGGTATTTTTATTACCATAGACAACCTGGGCATTGCGCGAAAACATCGCATCAACTTTCTGGACATATTTGGTTTGCCGGGCAATTGCCAAAGCATCGTCATAAGTGAGCGTCGTAATCGCGCCGGTTGCAGTCCGCATCGGTCCGCGCTGAAAAGCGCCCGGCTGCACCATTAAAAGATTGGCGCCCATCTGACCGATTCTTTGCGTGATCTGCGCGCTTGCGCCCTGTCCGATTGCAATCATCGCAATCACGGCGCCGACACCGACAATTATGCCGAGCATGGTCAGAAAACTGCGCAGTTTATTGGCAAAGATTGACGATACTGCCATGCCGACCGCTTCTTTTACCTCGGCTAAAGTAAACCTCCGTTTCTTCTTGCTATTGATAACGGTCATAGTTTTGCTCGCCTTTGTTGAATGCGGATTTTTCTGGTCTTGAATTATCTCGCCGTCTTTTAACCGGATAACCCGCTCGGCAGATGACGCGACCGCATCGTCGTGCGTCACTATAATAATCGTAATGCCTTTTTTATGCAGTTCGGCAAGGATCGACATTATCTCTTTGCCGGTTTTCGAATCTAAGTTACCGGTCGGCTCGTCCGCAAAAATTATTGACGGCTCGTTTGCCAGGGCGCGGGCAATCGCGACTCTTTGCTGTTCGCCGCCCGACATCTCTCTGGGACGGTGTTTGGCGCGCTCGAGCAGATTCACCATTTTTAAGGAATTGATAACTTTGCCGTGCCGGTCATTGTGGTCGCCGGAATAGATCAAAGGAAGTTCGACATTTGCCATCGCGCTCAAACGGGGAAGCAAATTATAACTCTGAAAAATAAAACCGATTTTCTCATTGCGCATCTGCGCTAATTGTGAGTCTGAATAGTCGCTGACATCAATCTGGTCAATCAGATAATTACCGCTCGTCGGCACATCCAGGCAGCCGAGAATGTTTAAGAGCGTTGATTTACCCGAACCAGACGCGCCCATAATCGCAACAAACTCGCCGTCTTCGATTTTCAAACTCACATTTT
>JAGXRL010000097.1 GCA_018335915.1 Candidatus Latescibacterota bacterium | reverse complement strand
CACTATATTAAAGATAGTTCGAACGTTTTTCGCCGCCTTCGGCGGCGATGAAGCCCCCAAAAATTCGGAGCGGCTTCACCGCGATCTTTGACAATTTCAAGTTTTTCTTTGGCGGCAAATTCTTTTTATTGATTTATTACTGATGGTATAAATTCAAAAATATCGCTAGCTAAAACTCCTTCACCATATTTCTTGCAAGCTAACTCACCGGCACGACCATTGATAAAAGCAGCTATTTGAGCAGCCTCAAAAGGTTTTATCCCTTGCGCAAGAAAGGTACCGCAAATACCGCTAAGTGTATCGCCAAAACCACCCTTAGTCATAAAAAAAGAACCTGTTTTGTTTAGGGCAACTTTTTTCCCGTCAGATATAACATCAATATGCCCTTTAATCAAGATGGTAGCTTCTAATTTATTGGCCCACCTTTTTATTTTTTCTTTTCTGTCCTCAACTTCTGGTTTCAGTTTTTCACCAGTTAAAATTCTAAATTCTTCAGTGTGGGGTGTAATTATAACCTTTTTATTCTTTAAAACCTCTTTCTGTTCAGCTATTGCTCTAATTGCTTCGGCATCAATAACCATTGGTAAATTAATATTCTTAATGATTTCTCTAATTGCCCGATAGCTTTCTTTATTCCTGTTTAATCCACAACCAATAATTAAAGAGTCAAAATTTTTCGCTAAATCTAAAATTTTTGGAATATGCTTTAATTTTAACTCACTATCTAATGGATAAGTAATAACATCTGGTAGAAAAGAAGCTGCGATATCCATTGCCCGTTTTGGTCCAATAATAGTAATTAAATCGGCTCCGCTTCTCAACGCAGCTATTCCATTAAAAATCGGCGAGCCAGAATATTGTTCACTTCCAGCAATAATTAAAACATAGCCAAATTGACCTTTATGAGACCATAGATCTCGCTTGGGGTAATATTTTTTGAAATTCATATCTAATCTAAAATTATTTAGCCACCCACCCACCATCAACAACCAAAACTTCACCATTGACAAAATCTGATTCATCAGAAGCCAGATAAACAGCCGCCTGAGCAATATCTTCTGGTTCACCTAAGCGAGGATAAGGTGTAGAACTTTCTAAAAATTGTTTTGTGGCTGGGTCGGCTAACATATCTTTTGTCATTGCGGTTTTGATAACACCGGGAGCAATGCAATTGATGTTAATCTTTTGTGGAGCATATTCCAAAACCATTTCTCGAGTTAAAGCAATCATTCCACCCTTGGAAGCGCAATAAGCTCCGCTTTGAGCAAAACCGACTAAACCGGCAATTGAAGCAACATTAACGATTTTCCCCTTGCTTTGCTTGAGCATTTCTGGAATTACTCTCTTACTGCCCAAAAACACACTTTTAAGATTAACATTAATAACTTCATCCCAGTTTTCTTCGGACATTTCATGAAGATTGTATGCCCTATAAATACCAGCATTGTTAACCAGTATGTCAATGCGGCCGAATTTGTCCAGACAAATTTTTGCCATTTCATCGACATCTTTGGCTTTACTAACATCTGTTTTAATGAAAACTGCTTCCCCTTTTATTTTGCGAATTTGGTCTACTGTTTCTTTCCCGCCTTCTTCTGACCAATCAGCTACCACTACTTTGGCTCCTTCTTTAACAAAAGCCAAGGCAATGCCTTGACCAATGCCAGAGCCAGCACCAGTGATAATTGCAATTTTGTTTTGTAAACGCATAGATTTTCCTTTTAATGTTAAGTTTCAATTAACTTCCCTCGACTGCAAGAAGTTTAAATGTATAGTAAAAATTTTCTTTTACAAAATGTGGTTCGAGCCGATATTTTTACAGGTTCTTTGGCAGTTTTTAATAAAGAACGCGGCGAAGCCGCTCCGAATTTTTGGGGGCTTCATCGCCGCCGAAGGCGGCGAAAAACGTTCGAACTATCTTTAATATAGTGCACCACCGAGAAAAAGTCAACGATTTGGAGGTCGCCTCGCTTCGCTCGGCGACCAAATTATACGGAATTTTCCAGTCAAAATTTAATTTTTGGTTTTGGACCGTAAAAGAAAATTTTTATCAAAAATATGAAATACTTTATCTACACAAGAAAATCTACCGAAGAAGATGACCGACAAGTGCTTTCGATTGAAGCTCAACTTGTTGAGCTAAAAGAATTTGCCGCCAAAGAAAAACTTGAAATTGTCGCTTCCTTTCAGGAAGCAAAAACTGCCAAAGAACCCGGGCGAACGAAGTTCGCCGAAATGTTGTCATTTCTGGAATCCGGAAAGGCGGACGGAATAATTTCTTGGCACCCGGACAGATTGGCTCGCAATTCTGTTGATGGCGGTAAAATAATTCATCTGATTGATAAAGGAATTATCAAATCCCTAAAATTTCCAACTTTTTGGTTTGAACCAACGCCACAAGGATTATTTATGCTCAATATCGCATTCGGTCAATCAAAATATTTTGTAGATAATTTGCGAGAGAATGTAAAAAGAGGATTAAGACAAAAAATCAGAAATGGAGTTTGGCCCGGCTGGGCGCCAGTTGGTTATCTTAATAATTCCAAAACGAGAATGATTGATATTGATAAAGATAAATCGCCAAAAATCAAAAAACTTTTTGAACTTTATGCTACCGGCGAACATAATCTAAAATCTCTCGCAAATTGGTGCAAAGAAAACAATCTCAAGGGAAATCTCAACAAAGAAATCTCGCCGAGCAACATTCACAGGATTTTAAAAAATATTTTCTACATCGGTTTGATGAAATATAAAGGGGAAATTTTTGAAGGAATTCACGAGCCGTTAATTTCAAAGAAACTTTTTGATAAAGTTCAAAAGGTTTTAGCCCAAAGGGGAAAACCGCAAAAACAAAAGAAACACAATTTTGTTTTTCTCGGCTTGCTGAAATGTGGTTCCTGTAATTGTTCAATTACCGCTGAAAAGCAAAAAGGACATCATTATTATCGTTGCACCAAAAAGAAAGGACCCTGCCAGGAAAAACATTATTTACGAGAAGAACAGCTAACTGAACAAATTAAAAATTATCTTCAAAAAGTTTCTTTGTCGAGCCAAGACGTAGAAAAAGTTTTGTTTGAATTAAACAAAGAAGAACAACAAGCCGAAGAACAAGCTAAAAACGCCATTCAAAATCTCAAAAAAGAATTAGGCCAAATTGAACAAAAACTTGAAAAATTACTTGATGTCTATTTAGCGGAAGTTATTTCTACTGAAGAATACACCGGCTGGAAACAAAAACTCCTTACCCGAAAGGTAGGGTTGGAAGAAAGAATTAGAGATTTTGAACAAAAAGGGTTGTCTTGGCTCGAACCGGCCCAAGAATTTATTTTATCGCTTAATCAAGCCGAAAAATTGAGGAATTCTGAAAGTTATCAAGAAATGAAAACATTTCTAAAAAATATCGGCTCGAACCACATTTTACAAAATCAAAAATTAAATTTTGACTGGAAAATTCCGTATAATTTGGTCGCCGAGCGAAGCGAGGCGACCTCCAAATCGTTGACTTTTTCTCGGTGGTGCC
>JAGXRL010000096.1 GCA_018335915.1 Candidatus Latescibacterota bacterium | reverse complement strand
ATCCACGATTTGTCTGAGTGCGACATCAATTTTATATACCCGACTTCGACCACCGGTTCCGCCTGTGCCACTGCTGTCATTACCAACCCAGAGATATTGTCCATCCCAGGTTGCGCTCCAGGGTTGAGGAATTCCCGGCACACTGATAAAATCGAGCGAATCACCGGTTATTTTATCTATCTTATATACGCCGCCATCCGGATTATAATAAACGCAATGCCAGAGAAACTGACCGTCATTAGCAAGTCCAGCCATATATTCTTTTCGGGCACGCAGGGCTCTAATCCGTGCCCCGGTGATTGTATCAATCTGAAAAATTGTGTCGTTCGGCGTCGGCGTGCCAGAAACCTGTGTCGATACCCATAAACTACCGCCATATGCCGTATCAAAAGCCAGACCATAACAAGAACCGCTGGTCCAGCCGGCTGGTCGCCAGCGTATCGCCTTGACAATATTTCCATTGGTCGGGTCGATTTTATAAATTGAATCAGTGACCGAAGTTCCATACCTGCCGCACCATAAATAAGCACCATCCCAGCACAAACCAGATGTGTAAGAAGGTGCTGGAATCGCATTGATAACAGTCTGGGCAAAAACAACACTTGTCGATATAAACAATAATATGATAAGTTTATTAACTAATTTCATATTTCCTCCGATATATTTAAAATTTTTATTATCACTATAAATAAGATAAGTTTGATTTTTGGATATGTCAAGAAAAAAATACCACAGAGTCACAAAGGCACAGAGAAAAAACCGAGATAAATCTTTGTGTCCTCAATAACTCTGTGTCTCTGTGGTTAATCTGTTTCATTAAGCAAAAAAATCGAATTGAGACAGAAGATAGAGAGGAGAGAGAAGAGAGGAGTGAGGAGTTTTTACTATTCCCTATTCCCTGCTCCCTGTTCCCTGCTTCCTGTTCTCTGCTCTCTTCCAAGACTTCTTGTGAGAGCTCGGAAAAACTCGCTCTCTTGGGTTGTAATCTGTGTAATCTTGTTTTTAATCGGTGTAATCAGGACTTCTTCAGAAGTCTTTTGTCTATGCTTGACAAACTTTTTATTTGTATTAACCTATTATAAAAGGAGTAAATATGAAATACATATTAACATCAATCATGATATTAACGCTTCTCTTTATAAATTGTGAAAAGAAACTTAATATGCCGTCAACTCCTTCGGGTCCGTCATCTGGTATTATCAATTACAGTTACTATTTTTCATCTTCTGCAACTGATATTTATGATGATAGCGTAACGATTCGTTTTGATTGGGGTAATGGCGATACTTCTTTTTGGAGTGATTATGTCGTATCTGGTAATTCAGCAGTTATGTCAAATTCCTGGTCCGCGGCCGGCACCTATCAAATCCGCGCCCAAGCCCGCACCAAATCAATGCGCTTATCCGACTGGTCGTTCAGTAAAGAATTTATTATTTCATCCAATCGCCCGCCAAACGCACCTCAGAATCTGATCGGTCCTTATGCTGGTTCAGCAAACATTATCTACACCTTCTCAACAACTGCCTTTGACCCTGATGAAGACAGTATTGCTTATCAGTTTGACTGGGGAAATGGCGAGTTTTCGGCCTGGTCTGATTTCATACCAGCCGGTGTGACGCTTGCGATGCAATATGCCTGGCCTGACACAGGTTTGTTTCAGATTCGTGCCCGAGCCCAAGACATAAATGGTGCAATTTCGGGCTGGTCTTATGCCCATAATATTCAAATCAATCTCACCGGCAGTCCCTTTCCTAATTATGTTTTAGTGCAAATACCGGTCGGCACTGAACCAGCAAGCATTACTGTTTTACCGAATGGCAATTATCTCTATGTTGCAAATCAAACCAGTGCTGATGTCTCGGTAATCCAGGCTTCAACCAACTCGGTTATCGCGACAATTCCGGTTGGACTTAATCCGGCTTGTCTTGCCGCAAGCGTTAACGGCAATTATGTCTATGTTGCTAATTCTGGCAGTAATAACATTATGGTAATTCGCACTTCTGATAATATCATAATCGATACGATTCCGGTCGGCGATATACCTGCTGGCATCGCAGTATTGCCAAATGGTCAATACCTGTATGTGACGAATTTAGGTAGTGACAATGTCTCGGTTATCCAAACTTCAGACCATTCTGTTATTGCAACGATTGATAATATAAGTCAACCGAATGGAATCGCTTGTCTGCCGGATAATCAATATATCTATGTAACCTCGCCTTTTCAGAATAATGTTACGGTGATTCGTGTTTCTGACAATACGGTTATTGCCAATATTGCACCTGACAATCAACCGACTCAAATTACTGCGTCATTAAGCGGTGAGTATGTCTATGTCACCAATTTGGGCAGTAATACTATTTCTGTAATCCGCGCCAGCGATAATATTGTCACCGCTTCAATTCCGGTTTTAAACAATCCGTTTGGCATTACCACTTATCCGTATGGCAATTATCTCTATGTCACCAATCAATTCGACAACAAAGTCTCGGTAATTTCCGGGACGGCAAATAAAGTCGTTGCGACAATTCCGGTCCAAAACAATCCGACCGGTCTTGTTGCGCACCCGGATGGTAATTATGTCTATATCACGAACAGCAGTTCAAATACAGTTTCTGTAATTAAAAAATATTAACAGAAGATAGAGAGGAGAGAGGAGTTTTTACTATTCCCTATTCTCTGTTTTCTTGCCACAGAGGCACAGATAAATTTTCAATTATCAATTACCAATTTTCAAAGATTTATCAATGCTATAATTTTGGAGTTTGAGAATTGAAGAATTAAGTTTTGATTGATAATTTGATGTGCGGGGTAAATCCGTGGTTAATGTTTTAGTTTCCCTGTTCCCTGTTCCCTACTCCCTGTTCCCTAACCTATCCCTGTTCCCTGCTCGCTGCTCCCTAACCTATCCCTGCTCCCTGTTCTCTGACCTTTTAGATTTTTTTCACCAACACCGCTGAAGTCTTCTCGCGCATAGTCTTTGTGTTTGTCTTGTATTCTAAATAAACAACATAAATACCAATTGGTGCATTTTGGTTCTTATCGTTCTTTCCATCCCAGGCGAAAATGCCGGTTGGACTGGCGGTCTGTTTATCAGCCAGTTTTCGAATCAATTTGCCGTTCAAATCATAAACTAAAAGCGTCAGTTTGCCGTTCGGCTCAGTAAAGTTATAATAAAAAAACAGACTGTCATCAACCCCGTCTCCATCCGGACTGAAGATGTTTTTCACTAAACCAAAATCACCGGTCTTTGCTGATGTGCTGATAATCTTTGATAAACGGTTATTATCTAAGTTAATGTCATCGGGAAAATTGACTATTGCCCAGATTTTATGCTCACCAGCTGGTATTGACTCCCAGACAAAACTTACAGTCGTTTCCTGTTCAACTGTCAGGCCCAGACCAAAAGTGTAGTATAACCGTTCACCTGTATCTTCAATATTATTTCGGTTCTTATCATTAAATACCAATACATGCCAGTAATAAGCGGGTTGATAACCGACATTTTTTACCACAACTCCGATTGTATCTGATGAATTTGGCAATACTCCTGCCGGTTTCGTACAAATATTGATAATTGCTAAATCATAATATGATAAGACGCTATTTGCTCGTCCTGGAGTTGAACCGCTTGCGTCGAGCGAAGCGATCCAATGTTCGGGTAAATCGACCAGTGCCGGTGATTTACGCTCCCAGGAAATTCCATCGCCGACATCATACGGAAACGAATCATTGGCATTAAACGGCGTACCAAAACTCGAACTGTCGCCTTCAAAAGAATAAAGCAATAACGGGTCATTGGTCTGCAACTCATTACCGATTGTGGTATTACCAACCGTTAGAATTATCAGACTGTCTGGCAAATTATACGGTTGTATTTCCCCGCCGCTCGGATTAACCATGGTATATTCCGGGTCTAAAATCAGAGCGAATCGGTTGGGTGGAATCAGACTTTGATTGATTATCACATGCGGGTATTTAATTAACAGGGTCGAATCAGTCCAGGCAATAATGCTGTCG
>JAGXRL010000095.1 GCA_018335915.1 Candidatus Latescibacterota bacterium | reverse complement strand
AGATTACTGATGCCCAGGCTGATGAATTAGCCCGGAAAATAAGTAAACAGATTCAATCTGAATTGAAATACCCGGGGCAGATAAAAGTAGTCGTGATACGCGAAGTACGGGCAATCGATTATGCCAAGTAAAAAGATTCTATTTCTGGGTGATATCTGTTCAGAAGTCGGGCGCCAAGCCGTGATTAATAATCTTGCTCAAATCAAACAGGAGCAGGATATATTTTTTACGATTGCCGAAGCCGAAAACGTGGCTAATGGATATGGTATTACGCCAAAACTTGCCAATGAACTGTTTGATGCCGGGGTTGACTGTATTACTTTAGGTGACCATTTTTTAGACCGAAAAGATATTGTGACGATGCTCGTTGCTGAACAACGGATGTTAAGACCAGCCAATTTTCATAATGATGTGCCCGGACATGGTTATGCGGTCTATGCTAAAGATGAGATAAAAATCGGCGTGCTCAGTCTTTTAGGCCGAGTTTATCTTAAACCGATTGATTGCCCATTTCAGACTGCCGTGAATGCGATTGAGAAAATCAAGGAGCAGACACCAGTTATCATCGTCGATTTTCATGCTGAAGCAACTGCCGAGAAAAAAGCAATGGGCTGGTTTTTGGATAATAAAGCAACTGCTGTAATCGGTACTCATACTCATGTTCAAACTGCGGATGAACAGATTTTAAATAACGGCACCGCGTATATTACCGATGCCGGTATGTGCGGGGCAATGGATTCAGTGCTCGGTATGCGGATTGATTTATCTGTAAAAAAACTGATGTATAATATTCCATTACGATTAGAAGCGGCAAAAAATAATGTGCATATCCAGGGCGTGATGATTACTGTTGACACTGCGACCGGTAAAGCGCTGCAGATTGAACGGTTTGACCAGCAAGTTATCGAACCCAAGACAGCAGTCGAATAGTCTAATAAATATATACTTGTGATAAATAAATTCGATTCTTTTAAAGACGTTATCCGATTTTTTGATGATGTCTCGGCTCTGGTTGATGACATATTTTCAGAAGAGAACAACCTTTATACAAACGAAACTTATTTTGAACCGATTACTGACCTGTTTGAACTGAAGGATAAGATATATATAGTTATGGAAATACCTGGTGTCGCGAAAGAAAATTTATCAATCGCGGTCGGACCAACGATGATAATTGTGCAGGGTGTGAAGCGAAGGGTCGAATTAATGAAACCGGGCGCAATCTATTATAATTCGGAAATACCTTATGGTAATTTCAAAAAACGGGTTTATCTGCCATGCCGAATTGAGGCAAAATCATTGCAGGTATCTTTTAACGACGGACTTTTGACAATGGAATTCATTAAAGACGAAAAATCAGTAAGATTAATTGAAATAGAATAAATATGCGAGAAGAAATAAGATTAGAAGAAAACACTAAAAACGTAAATATCCCAGACCAACTGTCGATTCTGGCAATTCGGGGCGGAGTTGTTTTTCCGGGGATTATCACGCCTTTGATTATTTCAACGAGCCGCGCTTCGAAATTGATAGATGACGCTCTGGTTGGTAACAAGATGGTTTGTGCAGTAAGCCAGAAAAAACAGGACATTGAAGAAGCCGGACCCGAAGATTTACACCAAATCGGCACGGTCGCCCATATTTTGAAAATGTTACGGTTTCCCGACTGGTCGATTCGTATCTTATTGCAGGGCATTAAGCGGGCGCGGGTCAATACCTATCTGCAGATTGAACCTTATTTGAAAGCAGAAATCACCACGATTACTGAATCCGATACAAAAGATGTTTCAAGCGAAGCAATCATGCGCAACGTATTGAATATGTTTCAGAAACTGTCTGACCTTGCTCAATATTTGCCCGATGAACTTAATACGGTCATCTTAAATATCGAATCACCATCCAGACTGGCTGATTTTATCGCCCATTATCTGAACATAACTTTGGAAGAAAAACAAAAATTACTTGAGATGATTGACCCGATTACGCGGTTGTCAGAGCTGGTGCCGCTCTTAAATAAAGAGATTTCGATTCTTGAACTGAGCGCTAAAATCCGTGATAAAGTTAAAGGCGAATTAGATAAGAATCAGCGCGATTATGTTTTGCGGGAACAACTTAAAGCAATCCAGAAAGAACTTGGCGAGACTGATGACCTGACCGCTGAGATTAACGAACTCAAAGCCAAGATAGATAAGGCAAAAATGCCGGAAAAGGTGCTTGAGGTGACCAACAAAGAAATCTCACGGCTCTCAAGAATGTCACCCCAGGCAGCTGAATATACGGTGGTGAGGACTTATCTGGACTGGCTGGTTCATCTGCCCTGGTCAGTTGCAAGTGAAGATAACCTGGATATCAAGCGGGTCAAGCAAATCTTAGACCAAGACCATTATAACCTGACCAAGGTCAAAGAGCGTATCTTGGAATATCTATCAGTTAAAAAACTGCGTAAAGATTCTAAAGGACCAATCTTATGTTTTGTCGGACCGCCAGGGGTTGGTAAGACCAGTCTTGGTCGTTCGATTGCCCGAGCCATGGGCAGAAAATTTATCCGTTTCTCATTAGGCGGAATCCGAGATGAAGCAGAAATCCGCGGTCATCGCAGGACTTATGTCGGTGCCCTGCCGGGTCGGATTATCCAGGGCATTAGAAATGCGGGTACGAATAATCCATTATTCATGCTGGATGAGATTGATAAGGTCGGTTCTGATTTTCGAGGCGACCCATCATCAGCCCTGCTTGAAGTTTTAGACCCGGAACAGAACTTTTCGTTTTCAGACCATTATCTGGAAGTGCCGTTTGATTTGTCAAAAGTGATGTTCATTACGACCGCAAATATGACGGATACGATTATTCCGGCTTTGAAAGACCGGATGGAGATTATTGAACTGCCCGGTTATATCGACGAAGAAAAGATGCTTATTGCCAAGAATTTTCTGATTGAACGGCAGTTAAAAGAAGCTGGTTTAACCAGCAAGCATATCCAGTTTAGTGACAAGTCAATTCTGAAAATTATCAGTGACTATACGCGTGAAGCCGGGGTGCGTAATCTGGAACGAGAAATCGGTTCGATAATTCGTAAAATTGCCCGCAAGTATGCTGAAGGGAATAATAAAAAGAAAGTATTGGTATCGGATAAGAGCGTCAGTAAATATTTAGGACCACAAAAATACTTTTCTGAGGTCGCGGCACGACAAGGTACAATCGGTGTTTCAACTGGTCTGGCCGTGACGCCATTTGGCGGTGAGATTCTTTTTATCGAAGCAACAAAGATGAAAGGACAAAAGGGTCTGCTCTTGACCGGCTCATTAGGTGATGTGATGAAAGAATCAGCCCAGGCGGCTCTATCCTTTATCCGCAGTAATGGTAAATTATTTGAAATCGATGAAGACTTTTTTACCAACTCTGATGTGCATATACATATTCCGGCCGGAGCAACTCCTAAAGACGGTCCGTCCGCAGGTGTGGCGCTGTCCGTTGCATTATTATCTTTACTGAAAAACAAATCGGTTGACCCGCACATTGCAATGACCGGTGAAATCACGCTAACTGGTCGTGTCTTACCAGTTGGCGGCATTAAAGAAAAAATCATTGCTGCTAATCGGGCTGGTATCAAGACAGTTTTACTGCCGCTCGAGAATAAAAAAGACTTAGTTGAGATTCCGGATAAAGTAAAAAAGCGACTCGTTTTCAAATATGTTAAGACAATCAAAGATGTGTATGCGGTCTTGTTCAATTTAAAGAAGAAAAAGAAATAATAATCTGGATTCCCGTCTACACAGGAATGACAGGCGGTATTTAAGAATCGGTGTGTAGGTTAATTTTAATAAAAATCTATTTTATCCCCAACACATATGGATTTTCTTTTTTTTCTTTACCGATTGTAGAAAGCCCCATATGTCCGGGATAGACCACAGTATCTTCAGGCAGTTTCATTAGCTCTTTAAGGGATTTTTTCATATCTTGTTCAGAACCGTCAAACATATCAGTTCTTCCTTTTGACAGAGCGAATAAGGTATCACCAGAAAAGAGCACATGCTCTTTTTCTGAATACAGACAAATTCCGCCCGGACTATGACCAGGCGTATGCATAACCTTAAATTCAATATCACCGAGTTTAATAATATTATTATTACGAAGTAAACGGTCAGCCGGGGGAGAAGGAAAAATTTCGTATTTAAACCCGCACTTATCACAATATATAATTACTTTCTTTTGCTCGGGCATTATTTTAAGATTCAGTTTTACGTCTTTACAATTATCGCAGAGAGGTTCTCCCATTATATTATGAGTTTTTTCAAACCATTGCCATTGTTCAGGCAAGACAAGGGCATCCAGTTCGTGTATTAATATCTGTGCGCCAAATTCTTTTTTAAGAAGAGCATTACCGCTGGTATGGTCAATATGATGATGGGTATTAATAATGTATTTTAATTGTAGATTATGCTCCCTGATTTCTTTATACAGTAACTCTTTTTCTTTTTGGGTTCGGATATTACAATCAATCACCAACGCTTCGTAAGATTTCTCATCTGCAACCAGATAACAGATCGTTTCAAGCACACTAAAATTAAAAGACTTAATCAGCATTAATATTATTATCATTAACTGTTAATAAGAGTCAAGGAAATTTTTCTTACGGTATTTAAGAATAGGTGCGGGGTTGACAGACTTGATAATTAAAATACAATAAAACATACGATGAAATACAGTCAAAAAAGAGTTGCCCGGTTATTTGATGAATGCGTGACTGGAAAATCAGTGCTGATTACTAATAAAATAACCACATTAGTCAAACAGACCGCATTTGACAGCTTGCGTTTGAAACCGAATGATACTTTACTCGATGTTGGTACTGGCACGGGTAAATGGGCAATTCAAGCCGCAAAGATTTGCCAGAATGTAATTGGTATTGACATCAGCAGGAAAAGTCTGGAGCGGGCAGCCCAAAATGCCCGTAAAGAGAAAGTCAATAATATCATATTTTCGTTTGGTTCGTTCGAAGAACCATGCAAAATACTCGATTTACACCTGTATCCGATAAATAAGATACTGGTTTTGTATTCATTTCATCACTTGCCGGACGAGTTAAAAAAAGAAGCGATTGTTACGATATCAAAATTCCTGCATCGTCCAGGTCGGATTGTAATAGGGGATATGATGTTTTTTGATAATCCGAAGAAATATCAAGACCGATTTAAAGAAGTTAATTATGATGGCGGCGAGACCGATTTTCCTGCGTATACTGAGTTTCTTATCAAATGTTTCAGAAGACTACTGGTTAAAATCAAAGTCAGACAAATCCATCCCCTGGCTGGTGTCATTACTGCTGATTTTATTTAATAAACAAGCTTGACAAAGAGGCGTACAAGATTAGTATTATATTATATGAGGTTTATAATAAAACATTATAAAAAAGGAGAGATATTATGAACACAAAGAAATTGATCGGGATAATTATTTTGGTAATTATTCTTATCGTCCTGATTATCCAGAATCACGCGCCGGTACAAACCAATATTCTTTTTATCTCAGTGCACATGCCATTGATACTATTGCTCGTGATTATGACCGGAATCGGATTTGTTCTGGGCCTGCTTGTGGCAAAATTTGGTAAAACCAAACCAAAACAATAGATTAAGAAAGAATAGATTAAAATAGTTCGAGTCGCACCCGAGATAAGCGTTTTGTTTTTTATGGGTGCGACCCGTGCTGAAATTTTATATTTAGTGACACAGAATAAATAAAAATTGTCATTAAAAGAATAGAACGCAGAAAAACGCAGATGATATGGATTAACGCAGATCTGAAATCTGCGCATATCTGCGCGTTCGAAGAACCCGCGAAGCGCAAATCTGCGTCCTAACTGCCTTTGAATTTTGAATTCGGTGTTGGCAATCGAATGGGGTTCAGAATTACACTTTACTTGTAAAAAGATTTGTGAGATAAAAAAAAAATCACCAAGAAACATTTAGTAATATCTTATACCCCCTTACGAATAAAATCACGAGGAAAAGATTGTAGTAATATATATACATATATCAATTATTTATAGGTAATGGGTTTATGAAGATTTTGCTTGAAAAAAAGAAATGTTTTGTTAAGATATGGGTAGTGAGGAAAAAGATAATATGAAAGGAATTTATATATTTTTCTTTTCAATTTTTGTATATATAATTATAATAGTAGCTTATCAAGGTTGTGATATAGGTGCAGGCTCAGAACAAACAACAGGACAAAAGATTGTGAATGAAGCAATAAAATATAAAGACTATGACACAAAACTTTGGTATGGTAGACGTTCATTGTACACTTCGCCTAATCCTCGAACGGGCGGTTCGTGTTGTGATCCTGGAATGGGTCTTTGTGCGTGTTGGCCAGTTTGTTCATCAACGTATCCTAATAGGAAGGGAGTTGCTTATAGTTATGGAAATAAAGATACGCCTACTCATTTTGAGCAGAACTTGATTCTGCAATGAAAAATCCAAATGTGAAAAACTGTAATTGGGCTGTGTATAATGCATTTAAACCCGGCCTTCACCGAGATGAATATAACTATTATAATAGTAATAATATGTGGCGCTCTATATATTTATGGGCTGGTATAGATTGTAATGGGCTTGTGCAAAGATGTGCTTATGCAGCTGGTTTTTGGTTTAATGATGTATATTATTGGGGAAATATTGGCAATGGAGAATTTAATTATATAAAAGGAGAACTGTCAATTGACTCAATTACGAAATATACTAATCCTGTAGATACAAGTACAATCAATTGGTCTACTAATGTAAAAGTAGGCGACATTGTAATTTATGCACATCATATTGGAATTATAAGTTTCGTTGGGACAAGTTCAACATCCGCATGGATGATTCATGCATGTGGAGCTCTGGGTTGGGATAAGAGAAGTGTACGAGAAGATATTAATATACGACAAAGTAGTTTTGGAACTTTCCGTGAAGTAAGACGCTTTTATGGTTTATAATAAATTAAAAATTAGGAGGGTAACATGATAAGAAAAATTCTGCTTTTTTTAATAAGTATTTTAATACTTCTTTTATATGCAGAGGAATATGAACAAAAAATTTTAGTTGAAGGCACTTGGAAAAAAGTCTATCCACAAGAAACAGAAGGATTGTTCGGATTTTCTACAGACCCACCAGGTTCGGGTCCAAGAGATTTCTGTATTGACCCAATCACAGGCGATATTTACATCAGAGATTGGTTTTGGGATAGGATTCAGGTTTTTGATTCAAGCGGTAAGTTCGCTAAAACATTACCTTTAGGATATATTGGGAAGATGCATTTTGATAACAAAGGAAATATATATACAATTTCTTCTAAGGATATTAAGGTAGATAAGCGAATTTACGGCAGGAAATATATTGAAGTGGGGGTAATTCGTAAATATGATAGGAATTGGAATTTACTTGCAGAATGGGATGGCGAAGATAAAAATAGCCCTTTGTATCCTAAAATTTATGCTATTGAAAAAATAGCTGGGTCAGACTATAAATATTTTCCATGGCAAATTATTAATTTCAGAATCGGGAATAGCGGTTATATGTATATAGAATCTGGTATAAACTTAGTATTGGATGAAGATGGTAAACTTGTTTATTGGGGAAAAGCGGGAAAAGAATATATTTTAGAAGACCCTCAGGAAAATGTTTATATTTATAAATATGAACCAAAGCAAAATAATCGTATACTCGCTTGTTTAGGAAAGCTGGAGAAAGGTGATTTCCCTAAATCTGAGATATGGGAAATAGATTTCCCTTATAATCTTCCTTGCATAGATAAAGAAGGGAAAATTTATGTTTTTGATGGCGAAAGAAAAATTAAGAAGTTTGATAACGAGTTAAATCTCTTAAGTGAAATAGAAGTGAAATCCGTAGATATTATTGGCTGCCGTGTTGGAGACCCAATCGTAGATGATAAAGGTAATATTTATCAGGTATTTTCAAAATATAAAGATATTGAAGAAGATGACAGAAAATCTATACAAAAGATGATAGATGTATTAAGTAGTAAAGGCGAACCTGTAAGTGGATGGCAAAAATCTTTTGAGAACAAAAAATATCTTTCAGAAGAAGAAAAGAATTTAGATGGTTTTAGAATCTATAAATGGGTAAAAAAATGAAATTAATAAAAATAGTATTATTATTGACAATTTTAATTTCTATAACTACGGGAAATTCTTTAATAAGAAAGAAAAAAATCACTGAGGATACAACATGGAACCGCATACAACGAAGACTGTTTAGAGAGCCGTACTCATCTCAAGCGATTGTTCGCAAAGATTTAAACAAATCACTAATGGTTACTTCAGATTACTAAAACTAAAAATTCGGGACACATCCCAATTAATTAATAGGAGTTGTATTAATGACGATGAAAATCAGAATGACATTGATTTTTCCGTCAAATGACTCATCAAGGTAAACCATTAGGAACATTACAGTTTCAACATGAATATAGAAAGAATTTTAAAGAGAAAGATGTTCTTTTCCGGACCGGGCAGACCAAAAGCAGCAAATATCCATTAAAGTCAGATTTGATTTCAGATAGATAATTCAATAAGACAACTTGTAAACACTTTTGCTAACGACGAGATGAGTCCTGTTAATCTGAGCAATTCCAAGATTTCAGATTAGAATATTTTTCAATCTTAGGATCTTTCAATCTCAGAATCCAATCGTGAGAAGATAAAAATAGTACACTAATAAATTCTACCTGCAGGTAGAATTTATTTTGGGCTGTTTTTTCTTCTAACCCTATATTCTATATACTGTTATGCTGTTTTACTCTCTTCCAAGGGGAGCTATCCCCTGGGTCGAGCAGGAAGACAAGACAGAAAGGTTCAAAGGTTCAAAGGTAAGAACTTGATAACCTGTGGCGTAAAGTTCATAGTAGAGATGTTTGATAATTATATGGTAGGTTTTGTGTTTTTGAGAATCGCATAAACTGAAAAGCGCATACGGACGCGACTACGGAACCTAAGTAGGAAGATAGGTCAAGACCGAATAAGGGAGCGGATACGGGGTTAAAAAACGGAAATTGGAAGATACAATTGAGATATGATTGAGATATGTGGAGATACGATTGAATAAAAATTCAAAATTCAAAATTCAAAATTCTCTGACAAATCCGTGGCTATCTTAATTCAAAATTTCGGTTTGTGGTATCTGTTCATTGGTCATCAAATCAGACAACATTTGAGACAACCGAACCGAACAGGAAAAACCATAGGATATTTATTCAAATGTTGAGTTCAGATGATTTTGTTGTGTCGAGTTGTCTTGTGATGAAAATGGTTTTGTGAAGAGTATGATTTAGATAGGTTAAAAACTATAAAGGTGCGAGCTGGTTAAGGCTCGCACCTAATGATTGAATTAGTTTTATCGTCGGATTAGTCGTGTAATATCATTGGACAGGGCAAAGATGAGCAATAAGGCGATTAAAGCATATCCGATATAGAATGCGATTTCCCATTGTTTTTTGGTAAATTTTTTACCAATCGCACTTTCAATTGCATAGAGTAATACTCTGCCGCCGTCTAAAATCGGCACGGGAAATAGATTTATTACGCATAAGTTAATCGATAGTATTGCCCATAAGCCGAGCAGATATTTGATGCCCCATTGGGCACCTTCATAAGTGAGCTTGCCGACCATAACCGGTCCGCCAATCGCTGATTTAGGAATCTCGCCGGTAATGACTTTGTAGATAATGACAAAGGTCTGAACTGCGACATAAAAGGAACGGCTGATTGAAGTCGTGATTGCATTGATAGCCGGCATCGGTTTTTCCGGGAGTCTGACCCAGACCCCAACCGCACCGATTTTCTTTTGCGTGAGTTCGTCTTTGGTAATCGTGATGGTAATCGAATCGTCCAATATCTGATCTCCGCGCTGCCATCTAAGATAGCGAGTTGGGATTGTAACATCCCGAATTAATTCGACAAACTCGCTCCATTCTTTAACCGGAAAGGTATCAATCTGGATAATCTGGTCGCCTTTCTGAAGCCCGATTTTATGAGCCGGGCTCGATTTTTTAACCCGGTCGATGATGGGAACGACATACGCAGAAAATGGCAAGGTGTCTGAAGTTATCGGATAATTTATCTCTACGACTTTGTTATCGCGTTTAACCTGAAAAATTGCAGTCTGGTTGATTAAGTTTTCAAACTGGTTTTCAATATCTTGCCAGTCACGAATCGTATCTTGATTGATGCTGATTATTTCGTCACCAAATTCAAATCCGGCCTGGATTGCTTGTGGTTGAGGAATGATTTTCGGCGCGATGGTCGTGAAACCAAATCCGGCAAATAAGATTACCGTCAATATAATGCCTAATAAAAAATTGGATGCCGGGCCAGCCAAAATCACAGCCGTTTTTTTTCCGAAAGAAGCAGCATTAAATCCAGTGGTGGCATCGAGTTCGTCACCCGCCATTTTAATATAACCGCCCAAAGGAATCAAAGAGAGCCGGTATTCAGTCGAGCCGAGTTTTTTTCTTAAGATGACCGGACCAAAGCCGACCGAAAAGGTTTCGACCTGAATCCGACATAACTTGGCAATAATCAAATGTCCGAATTCGTGAATAATTATTAACGAACCGATGACAACGGCAACTAACAATATTGGTGATATCATGTTAATCCTTTACACTGTAATTGAACACGAACTTTTCTTATCCGTACATCGCATAAATGTTTTTCTAAGCAAGGGATCTTATTCGTGTTCAGGTTCATTTTATTTGCTGAGCAAAAGCCCGGGCAATTTTTTCATATTTTAATAAATCAGTTAATTTCGGGTTTTTTATTTTTGGCATATGCTCTAATGTCTTTCTGATTATACTGGGAATAATATTGAAATCAATTTTTTTGGCTAAAAATTTACTGACCGCAATTTCATTAGCAGTATTATACACGCAAGGTGCAATGCCGCCGGTTTGTAATGATTGGTAAGCGAGTTTTAATGCCGGAAAACGGTGCGGGTCGGGCCGGTAAAATTCCAGTTTCTGGTAGGTGGTCAAATCGAGCGGTTTGATTAATGTCGGTAAGCGTTTGGGATAAGTCAAAGCATATTGAATGCAGGCACGCATATCCGGCTGTGCCAGCTGCGCCAAAACCGAATTGTCATTCAATTCAATCATCGCGTGAATCACGCTCTGAGGATGAATCAGGACACTGATTTTTTCCTGGGGTAGAGAAAAGAGCCGGGCGGTTTCAATTACTTCCAGACCTTTGTTGGCAAGGGTTGCCGAGTCAATCGTGATTTTTTTGCCCATTTTCCAGACCGGATGTTGTAAAGCATCTTTGACAGTTATGTTGTGCAAATCTTTACGATGGTAAAACGGTCCGCCTGAAGCAGTGATGATGACCCGTTTGATTTCAGATAAGTGCCGATTATCCAGGCATTGGTGAAGACCGGCTAATTCTGAGTCAATCGGCAGAATTTGCGCTTGATATCTTTTTGCCTGCTGCATAATAATTGCGCCAAAACCGACCAGCAGTTCTTTGGTGGACAGGGCAATCTGTTTTTGTTGCTTAATGGCTTTGAGCAGGGGTATGATTCCCATCGTACCAGACATTGCCATAATCAGCGTATCGACCTGTTTGTGCACCGCGATTTCTGTCAGTCCTTGTTCACCAGTAAGAATTATAAACTTACGACGCATGGTTTTATTTAATAATTGATAGAGCCGGGTTTTGGTCGGTTCGTCGTGGGTGACGATGATTTGCGGTCTTATCTGGTTTGCTTGTTCGGCGAGTAATTGAAAATTGTTTTTGGCGGCAAGTGCAAATACTGAAAATCGGGATTTAAGATGCCCAATGACTTGAAGCGATGACCTGCCGATCGAACCGGTCGAACCGAAAACCGCAATTTTTTTCATAGATAATTCTCAATCAAATCCAAGTCACTCGGTTCAGTGATTTTTATATTCTGTTTATGACCAGTGATTGCGTATATCTTTTGTCGGGTTCGCTCAACTAAACCAGCATCATCAGTCGCATAATATTTTTCCTGATATGCTTTATGATATGCTTTTTTGATGAGTTTGAGAGAAAAAAACTGCGGGGTCTGGGCATAATATAAATCAGCGCGGTCAAGGGTCTGAACAATTTTATTGAGCTTGACCTGTTTGATTGTATCTGCCACTGGCAATACGGGAATGCATGCCTGATGTTTTTTTACTTGTTTGAAACCTTGCGCAATTAAATCAGGATTGAACAGCGGACGGGCAGAATCATGAATCGCTACATAACCGGTATCAGGCAGGATTTTGAGCGCATTAAAGATTGAATCCTGACGCTCTTTACCGCCGACAATGATATCAGTAATTTTAGATAAGTGATAAGTTTTGATTAATTGTTGGACATGAGCGACTTTGTTTTTAGTCGTAACGACGACAATGCGGTCAATTAATTCTGACTGGTTGAATTTTTCTAATGAATAGATAATTACTGGCTTGTCTTTGATTAAGACAAATTGTTTTGCCTGACCAAACCGCTTTCCTTTGCCGGCAGCCAGAATAACTGCAATATTCATAATTTTTTATTATATTTAAGATTAAGAGTAAAGTCAATCCTGCTTGCTTGTTCCAAGCAAACACTATTCGACAAGGCACTGAAGTAAAAATGTTAAATTGGTTATTGACAAAAACCGAATCTTTGGGTAAATTATGCGTAAATTTAAAGAACGGAGGCTATATGAAAGATATAGTAAAAGTAATGGCCGTTGTTATGATTGCAATATTTATGATACAGGCGACTTGCGGTAAACCAAAGCCGGTGACAATCACGCCGTATGAAGAGATTGAGATCGAAGACTGGGTTTATTATCATAATATGTCGATTGCTTATGACGGTTCTCAATATATAACAATGAATGGCGGTAATGACGATTATTGTATCATCAATACTTATGAAGATGATGGAGAATGGCTATATGATTTTGACCTGGGTATTGATGGACGCACCATATTTTATGACGCCAAGAAAAGTCGGCTGCTTGGCAAACTATATGGCACCGGTTTATACGAATTGAAGCTTAATGAAGACCAGGCAAATCTTTTATATACGGATGTATTCGAATACGACAACAGTTCAGTCGCTTTTGCACCAGACGGCAAATATGCTTATGAATTGACTGAAACCGGTTATATCCGATTTATTAATCTAAATAATGGTAAGTTCGAAAAACAGATAAAAATCACGACCTATACTGATGAACACGGGTTTGCCACAAGCATGGCAGCATCAGATAAATATTTCTTTATCTGGGGTGCATTAGGTTCGGAAATCGTGGTGCTTGACCTCAAAGGCAGATATGTTACATCATTTGAACTGCCCAGGTCAGGATTAAGTTTTTCATTATCCTATTGTAATAATATGCTCTGGATTGCTGAAGATGCAGACGGTGCGGATGAAGGTTATACTGGATATTGGTATGGTTATTCATTAAATATTCAATAATAAAGCACATATAGATATAAAAGCTCGTATAGTTAGACTTGACTATACGGGCTTTTTATTTTAGTCTATTTTACAATGTTAGTCAAAGAATTTGATTATAATCTTCCTCAAGAAATGATTGCACAGCAGCCGCTCGAACATCGGGAACAGTCGCGTTTATTAATGCTCCAAAGATACTCAGGCAAAATAAGCGAAATCATATTTAAGGATATTATTGATTATTTAAAGCTAGGTGATTTGCTGGTGCTGAATCAGACCAGAGTAATTCCGGCACGGATTTATGGTAATTTAGCAACAACCAATAAAAGGGTAGAGCTGTTATTATTAAGAAATATTAAAAACAATACCTGGGAAGCATTATCCAGACCGGCACGAAAATTGAAAGTCGGGGTAATGGTCAATTTTGAGGGCGCATCGGCAAAAATCGTCGAGCGCAAAGAGTCTGGTGTCAGAATTGTTGAGTTTTCAGGTAAGAGTGTCGGTGAATTGATGTCTGAACAGGGTGAAATTGCCCTACCACCCTATATCAAATCTGAAGTCAGAGATTTTGAGCGCTATCAGACTGTTTATGCTCAAAACCCGGGCGCAATTGCCGCACCAACTGCCGGATTACATTTTACGCCCGAGTTACTTGATAAAATCAGGGCAAAAGGTATTGAGATTGAAAAAATTGTACTTCACGCAGGTCTGGGTACATTCAGACCAGTGCAAGTTGACACAGTGGAAAAGCATACAATGTATTATGAAGAATTCGAGATAACAGACCAGAATGCACAGAAAATTAACCAGGTAAAACAAGAAAACCGAAGAATCATTGCCTGCGGCACAACTGTGGTGCGGGCACTGGAATCACAAGCCATAATCAATGAGCAGGGTATGAGCCAGATTAAACCGATGAGGGGTTTGACCAATCTGTATATTTATCCTGGTTATGGGTTTAAAATTGTGGACGCGATGATTACAAATTTTCATTTACCAAAATCAACGCTATTAATGCTGGTGTCGGCATTCTCATCTAAAGAGAATATCTTTAATGCCTATGAATATGCGATTAAGAACAAGTTCAGATTTTATAGTTTTGGCGATGCGATGTTTATTTATTAAATCATGAAACCACGGATTACACTGATTAGACGGATTAAAAAAGAAATCCGTGGAAATCCGTTAAATCTGTGGTTAAAAAAGAGAAAATGGAATTTTTGACAATCGGCGAAATTATTGATGCGGCCAAAGGCGAGCTGATTAAAGGTAACCGTGAGCATCTGGTTAGCAATATTACAATTGATTCACGAATAGTTAAAAAAGACGACTGTTATATTGCAATTGTTGGCAAGACGCTCAATGGTCATAATTTTGGATATGAGGCAATCGAAAAGGGTGCGACAACTATTATCGCTCATCAATTATTAGAAGTACTGTCACCGGTCAATAATCTAATCAAAGTGAAGAATACAACACGAGCATTGGGTGATATTGCGCTTTATTACCGGAGAAAATTTACACCCCGGGTGGTTGCGATAACCGGCAGTAATGGCAAGACAACAACCAAAGAAATGATTGGACATATCCTGCACAATAAATTAAAGACAGTCAAAGCACCAAACAGTTTTAATAATGATATTGGCGTACCTTTAACAGTATTAAATATCGACAGCCATACTCAGGCATTAATTCTGGAAATGGAGATGAATGAACTGGGTGGAATTAGAAGACTTTGTGATATTGCTTTACCGCAAATAGGTGTTGTAACTAATATTGGCGATACCCACCTCGAATTCTTAAAAGACCGTGATGGCGTGGCGCAGGAAAAATCCGAACTGCTCGAATCGATTGCCCTATTCGGCACCGCAGTTCTGAATGCGGATGACGAGCTGGTTATGCAGATTGGTGATAAATACGAATATAAAGACAAGATAACCTATGGGTTGGGTGACCATGCCAATATTTATGCCAGTGATATTAAGAATCTTTATGAGAGCGGCACTGAATTCAAATTGTGCGGAAAATATCCGGTTCGGTTAAGCGTTCCAGGAATTTATAATATTTATAATGCTTTAGCCGCGGTGGGTGTTGCTCGTATTTTTGATATCGGTTATGAAGAGATTGTCAGTTTATTGACATCATTTAAATTAACCTCAATGCGTATGGAAAGATTGAACATACATGGTATTGAAATAATCAATGATGCTTATAATGCCAATCCTCAATCCATGCTTGCATCTTTACAGACTTTTGCCCAGTTTCCAAGTCAGGAAAGGAAAGTTCTCATCTTGGGAGATATGCTCGAGCTCGGTAAAAAGAGTAAAGAACTGCATAAAAATGTCGGGAAAAATCTGCCCGATGGCATGAATCTGCTTGTGACTGTTGGTAAAGGGGCAAAGTTTATTGCCCAGCAAGCCAAATATGCCAAAAAAATCGAGCAGATATTATCGTTTGCTGATGCAGAAGAAGCAGCAAATAAATTGGTTGACATTATCAAGATTAACGATAAAATACTTATTAAAGGCTCCAGAGCTATGAAATTGGAAAAGATAATAAATAAATTAAAGGAATATTATGATTGCAAAACCAAAACCAGTTAAGATTACTGATACTACACTTCGTGACGGTCATCAGTCATTATGGGCAACCCGGATGAAGACCGCTGAGATGTTACCGATTTTGGAAAAACTGGATGCGGTTGGTTACTGGTCATTAGAGATGTGGGGCGGCGCAACTTTTGATGTGGCAATGCGATTTTTGAACGAAGACCCATGGGAGAGACTATCATCGGTCCGCAAGCAGATTAAAAAGACTAAAATACAGATGCTCTTGCGCGGGCAGAATATTGTCGGTTATCGAAATTATCCGGATGACCTGCTCGAAGCGTTTATTGAAAAAACCGCTGAACGAGGCATGGATATTTTCCGTATTTTTGATGCCTTGAATGATGTGCGTAACATCCAAAAAGCAATTGAATGTGTAAAGAAATATAAGAAACACGCTCAGGGAACACTCTGTTATACAGTCAGTCCGGTACATACAATAGATTATTTTTTAGAGGTTGCTCAAAAACAGGCAGATTTGGGTATTGATAGTATCTGTATCAAAGACATGGCTGGGATAATTGCCCCAGATATTTCCTATGAACTGGTCAAGCGTTTAAAAGAAGAGATTAAACTGCCGGTCCAGCTACATACCCATTCATCAAGCGGTATGGCAGTTGCCAGTTATTTAAAAGCAGTTGAGGCTGGTGTTGATATAATTGATACTGCACATGCGCCGCTGGCATTCGGCACTTCACAGCCGGCAGTCGAATCAATTATTGCCATGCTTACTAATAGCCAGTATAATCCTCAGCTTAATACTGAAATGGTCGAACAGGTATCCAATTATTTTGACCAGATGAAGACCGAGCGGTGCATTAAATACGATAAACTAATTGACGAGATGGTGGTGATTCATCAGATTCCAGGCGGTATGGCTTCAAATTTAATCTCCCAACTCCAACAACAGAATGCAGCCGATAAATTGCAGGAGGTGTTAGCAGAAGTTCCCAAAGTAAGAAAAGATATGGGTTATCCGCCATTAGTAACACCAACCAGCCAGATTGTCGGGGTGCAGGCAGTATTCAATGTGTTGGCAGGTGAGCGGTATAAAATTATTCCCAATGAGATAAAAGAATATGTCCGCGGTTTATACGGTAAACCACCAGTACCGATTAAAGACGCAATCCGCCGCAAGATATTAGGCAGTGAGCGACCGATTACAATCCGGCCCGCTGATTTATTAGAACCGGTCATGGTAAAAGTGAAACAGGAATTAGATTTGAAGTATGTAAAAAAAGAGGAAGATTATATAACTTATGCTTTGTTTCCAGAACAGGCATTGAAGTTTTTCGAAACTCGGGAAAATCCCGAGAAATTTGTCAGGGAAGAAAAAGAAGAGGAAAGAGCAATGAAACAAGAAGATAAACAAGGGCTGGATATTATCCGCGAACTTCTGGAATTATCTTCCAAACATAATCTGGCAGAACTGGAATGGGAATACAGCGGTAATAAGGTAAAAATCCGGCGCGTCAACCAGCACGCACCATTAAATATTAGTCAAACAACACCTGAAAATCAACAAATCACCCATTCCACAATACCTGTACAACCACAAATTGACGGCATTCCCGAAACAAGACTAATATCAAACCAGACATCAGTTACGGCGGG
>JAGXRL010000094.1 GCA_018335915.1 Candidatus Latescibacterota bacterium | reverse complement strand
CACTCGGTTACTACTTTAGGAGCAAGAGCAAAAACAATGGCTCCGGGCCCCAATACAGGAATAGCAAAAAGCCATCCCCAAGCAATCGAGCCTCTTCTTGCCTTGGGTTTCAATCTTTGGCAGATTTTTTTCTTCAGTTGTTGAAATTTATTTGAAAACATAATTATTGTTTAATGGTTCTCATCTAAAAAAAAATAATAATTTATTCACATCGACACTGAGTCCAATCAACAGAGTGCAACGAACCTAAAGGACATTCTTTTTTTACGCTTTGTTTAAAAAGATAACTTTGACAGTTAAGATTGGATGAGAATGGGGTACATTGATTCCAAGACCAACCCCAATGTCTTCCGTCTGTCGCCTCCGAATCTAAACCAACCCCCGTACAAGTTTTTCCATGATACGCACAAAGACCAGCGCACGTTTGTCCAGGCTCTTCTGCTCCAGAATTAACAAAAATGCTAGCCGGCTCCCTTTTAAAGCTAGCCGATGCTGACTGATCTCCATTCATTCTTATAACACATAAATCCCCGATTGTTCGAGAACAAGCGCCCCCCCAAGATTCAAACTCACTACCCGTATCGGGATAGGCCTGAAGCGCAGCTTCGGTTCCAGGATAATAATATGCCGTACATGTCCCGCTATTCTTGCTACAATTAATTTTTTTACCAATTATCTCCCCTCTTTGTTGAAGGTCTTTAATTGCCCCATCTCCCATGCCACTAACTTGAACCGTAAGCAATACCCCCAAACCAAATCGGGCAGGAATCATTTTATCATCATCCATTTTAACAATACATTTTTTGTCGGGAGTTATGCTGTCGCAATCGTTCCCATACCAACTTTCAAAGAAATACCCTGATTGTTGATTTTCTTGATAACTTAATACTACTCGCATTCCTTCGGCAAAATCATAAAAACATGTCGCTGGACCAGAGCAATTAACACCTCCTGGATCAGAAAAAACAACACCCGTGCCATCTATATTTACCTCAAGTTTTTTAGTGAGACCAGAAACAAGTTTTTTTGTTTGTCCATAGGCTGTCCCATGATTGTTGCGAGCTACGGCACGCCAAAAATAAGCTATTGACGAAGTAATATCAGGAATCTTAACACTAAAGGCCCCCACTAAATTTTGCTGAACAAGAGGAGTGGTTGTTTGCCAAGCACTTTCTCCTTCTTTCCGATATTCAGCACCAATCAAAGCATAAGAATCAGCTCCTAATTTTTCAAGAATTACTTCAACTCTAGCAAAATCAGTTCCTAATTCTTTAACCTCCCCTGTTATTACTTTTGGAATTAATAAACTAGCTGAAGGATACCACAACAAACAACTTTTAATTAAATGATAATCTGGTCGAGAAAAATCCAAGCTTAAACAAAAATTATTTTTAGCATAATAAGTAGTTTCTTTAATTAACAAATCACACATTCCGTTATTTCCGCAACTTGCATTTGTATTGCATGGATTGCCAATTTTATTTTTATCACCATTCACGCAAACTCCAGACCAACCAGTATTGCCAGAAACATTAAAATATTTTTTAGTAGCACCGCCAGCACCATATTCATATTTCTTATAATTTAATTGGCAAGAAAAATATTTGAAATCACTATCTTCTTCTTGATTCAACATAAGCGCTGGATAGGCAATACGACACTCACCGCTTGAACCCAAAGTATAATCCCAAGTACAGTTAATAGCTTTCAAGCAATTGTCTTTTTCTAATCCTCGACATGAATTTCTATAACAATATCCATCTGTTGGTTTTTCTCCTTGAAACTCAAAAAAACAAGTATTAGGAAGAGGGAAATTTTGATGACCTTGAATGCAAGAATCAGGATGATTGTTATAAACACTACAATCAATTCTCATGCAAATATTACCAGAATTATAACAACCATAAGATGCTGCAAAATTATTGCAATCAGTTACTTTTCCATTAAAGTAGGAACATCTAACAAGGCACTGGCCGGGAGCACCGACAGGTAAATCCTTTTGACTACTTCCTGGCACATCTAGGTCAGGACCATACCATTCGCAATATTGTTTCGTTTCACAATTCAATTTACTTGTAGATAAACTACAATCTCCAATAAATCCTTTTTCACAAACATTAAGATTACTAAGGCTACTAGCTAACGCTGAATTAAATGGCGAATCTTTTTCTGGAAATGCTTGGGGCGTTAAATTAACCAAACATTTAGCTGTTTGATCTATCTGGCGGCCCGTCTGGTCTATCTGGCCTGTCTGGTCTATCTGGCAAAAAGAACCCATTGGACATGGGTTACTTCTGTCACATCCAATTTCGCTAATTCCTAACTCATCCTCTAAATTCCAACTAACGCACTTGCGATTATAACAAACTTCTGACTGAGGACAATCTTTATTGCTTTGACACAACATGACCGCATCTGGCACTTTGAAACTATATGAAGTTAAAAAAACTTGATTGGTAATAGAAGAACTAATATCAGAAAATTTTGTTCTTAATAATTCAATTGGCCGCCAATTATATAAAGAATAACCGCCTGGTTCTTGGCCAAACCAAGACGCATCTCGTTGTTTATAACTAACTAGACTTAAAACTCTATTTTCAGGAACAATCTCTTTAATACAAACTGCCCCATCGCCTTCGCCTGTTTGCTGTTGGCAACGAACAATGTTATTACAAACTTCAACATAATTATTCATTTCTTTTTGCCAAATTTTTGTTTTATCTAAACAATGCAACCACTCTGAACAAACCCGAGTTGGCGAAACTTTAATAATTAAATTACTGTTATTTTTTGTTTGATTGTATTTAACGCAATATTTACAATAATCAGTGTTTTTATATTTATTCTCATTACAAAATAAAGACTCTCCTTGATCAATCGGCTCGCCTGGTTCTGTTTGTTGAGAAATGATAAACGGCCGAGCACTTTCATCACAAGAAAGCGGAACAATTAGTTCTCCTTTTAAATCTTGGCTCTTATAATAAGTAGCAACCGAATTATAAAGATAATTTTTGTTCTTAGTGTCATTTAATAAAATACATCCCTTTTCTAAAGAAATCTTTCCATTACAAGCGCTTTTATTAATTTTAAAATTATCTAAATAATA
>JAGXRL010000093.1 GCA_018335915.1 Candidatus Latescibacterota bacterium | reverse complement strand
GCCCTGGTGGACTCGCGCTGATACGCTTGCAGTTGACCAGGAACTCGCATTATGGCGGGATACTATCAGCGGATACAATGTTATCCTTGACCAGTCCTATCCCTGCCCGATGAGCGTACCCATAACACTTGCTGACACTGCGCCGCGTTCCGCTCATATCGAACAACTCGTAAAAATTGCTAACTTACAAGGATTCGACTATTATGTCACCCAGCGCCCCCTCAAGACCGAATACACCTTTGGCAGAAAAAACGACACGATAATGACTCGGGACACTTTCTGCTATGTCAAATACATCGACTCGTCAGATGTAATCGTGACGCTCCAATTTGACAGCATCTGGACAATTACCTTTTATCCGGATACGACCATTGATACTTTAGCAACACCGGCGGAAACGACCATCACCTATCGAACTGCTAACATTACCAAAACCTATTACACACCGCTTGAAGGAGAAAACAATTATGACTATATGGCAAGTCGATACCTGGAACTCAAAAAAGACAGCGCCGCATTAAACTATCGGTTCAAACACCTGTCCGGATTTGGCACATACATTCCTGACAATGCCCTGGCACCCACAATCTCTTATATTGTCTTGAGCAAACAAACTGGCCAGCGCGATACTTTCCGATATAGCCCGCGTGCTGATGGCAAAGGACTCTTAAATCTTAAAGACAAAGACTCTTTATACACGCTTGACTTGGATGAGATAATTGATATACGGATTGTATTAGCCGCAAGTACAGTTGATAATTATGTATTCCTGAGCCAGGGTATGCCTGATGTCTTGACAAAACACAATATCCCGGTAACGACAAACACCGCAACATCCACAATGAGCTTTACACAAACTGGCTTATCTCATTTATACATCGAAGTCATCCCCTCATCTGCATTATTCTATCCTGATGCCCAATGGAAAACCACAATCTGGGCATTACCAGTTCGGGTTAATCCATAAACATAATGGAGGAAAAAATGAAAAGAACATTAAACGAAAATAAATTCAAAAATCTCTTCGTGCTATTCGTGTTATTCGTGGTAATCGTTTTTCCGTTATACGCGGGTGAAACTGGCAGAGTTATCGGTAAAATTACTGACATGGATACGAAAGAACCCTTACCTGGTGTTAATATCATTGTTGAAGGTACCACACTCGGTGCTGCGACTGATAATGGCGGCAATTATTTAATTTCCAATGTCCCAGCCGGCAATCAAGTTTTAACCGCATCTTATGTTGGGTATGAACCGGTCAGAATGTCTGGCGTGTTAGTTATATCAGACCAGACCGTTACCATCAACTTTAATCTGCGCTCGACGGTCATTCCGGTTGGAGCGGTTGAGATTTCTGCAGAGCGACCTTTAATAGTCCGAACTCAGGCATCAACCCAGCGCGTCATTACAACAGACCAGTTTGACAAATTACCGGTCGCATCATTAGGCGCAATTGTCAATCTGTCTGCCGGTGTTGTTACCAGTCCTGCTTTTGGTACTCATATTCGCGGTGGCAGGCCTGATGAAGTCGTTTATTTTGTTGACGGTATTTCGACTTCAGACCCTTTATATGGCTATTCAGCCGCACGGATCAACCCGCAGGCGACTGCAGAAGTGTTAATTATTTCCGGTGGATTTGATGCTGAATATGGTGAAGCCATGTCTGGTATTATACAGGTTATTACTAAAGAAGGTCGGGAAAAACTTTCTGCCCGCTTAAAATATACGACCGATGCCTTAATGCCTAAATCGCTTAACTTTGGCTACCATCGCACTGAGATGTCAATCGGTGGTCCAACGCCAGTTGATAAACTGCGATACTTCCTGTCTGGTGAAATCTTTATTGCCGAAGATCATGCTCCGCGTAAACATAAACTGCCCCATCAGAATCGCGAAGATTATAAATTAACCGGTAAAATTACTTATTCCCTGCCTGTTGCCGCAGGTCTGAAATTGACCGGTGACGGTTTTTTTGCCCGCGAGCAATGGGAATTGCATCCGTATGAACGGGATGGTTCGGGCGCTTTGAATCATATCGGTTTTAAATATCATCTGGATAGATTTTTATCCCGTCAGGAACAGGTGCGCAAAGCCGGTCTTTCTGCTAATCATATGCTCTCGAGTAATACTTTTTATACGGTGCGTTATGGTTATTTTTGGGATGAACGGGTTCTGGCAGTGCGTGATCTGGATAAGGAGAAAGAACTGGGTTATTCTTTTGGCTGGCGATTCTGGCAGAATTATCAGTTCAAGGCATTGGACGCAGTAAAAGCCGACCCGAGTATTATCTCGGGTATTTTGCCCGGTTATGAGCAGCAGCGGAATAATGTCGTGAATAATCCGTTTGGCGTGAATAATTTGTTTTACGGTATCGGCGATTATCGGGTGTTTTTGTATCACGGTTCTCAAGTGCATACTTTGAAAGGCGATTTGACTCATAATATCGGTAAGATACACGAATTGAAATCCGGTCTGGAATTTAAATTGAATTCGGTGTTTCGACGGAATAATTCTCTGCCCTGGGACCCGAATCCGTTTTTTGATTCTTATGATTTCGACCCGTTGAATATTGCCGCTTATGTGCAGAACCGGATGGACTTTGAAGATTTGGTTATCCGGGCTGGTCTGCGTTTTGATTTTTTAGACCCGAACGCTTATAAGCGTGCTAATCCGACCAATATTGAAGATACTTCTAAGATTGCGGCTCTGCAAAAATTCAAGTTATCCCCGCGTCTCGGCGTTTCGTTTCCTATCGGCGAACAGGCAAAGTTCCGTTTTTCGTACGGACATTTTTTCCAGACTCCGGCGTTCCGTTATCTGTATGATAATATTGGTGATGCCGCGTACCGGCGCGGTAATCAGATTATTGCCGACCCGGATTTGCGCGCCCAGCAGACGATTGCTTATGAAATCGGCTCAGAAGTGCTTTTGACTCCGATTTTAGCCGCTGATTTTACTGCGTATTATAAGGATATTTATGATTTAATCGGGATTCGGTTTATTCCGGCTGTGCCGACCGGCTATTATCCGATTCAGAACGATGATTATGGTAATGTGCGCGGATTCGAAGTCGGCCTTATCAAGCAGTTGTCTGATTATTGGTCTGGCCGTCTTAGTTATGGTTTGTCGTTTGCCAAAGGCACGGCTTCGTACGGTTATGAGTATTATTATGAACGGTATGCGTATGGCGTGGACCCGGTTTCAGGCCGTGAAATGCAGCCGCCCAAAGCCGATTTTGTGCTCGATTTTGACGAGC
>JAGXRL010000092.1 GCA_018335915.1 Candidatus Latescibacterota bacterium | reverse complement strand
CTGCCGCAATTGTCGGCGGTGCTGGAGGATTACACCGCGCGTGGCTGGCCTCGGCGTAAAACCTATACCCCCAAAGGGGCGTATCTGGCCAAGACCGTATCCCCGCAAATCAGCCACATCGTCAAACTGTGGGGCAAGCTGGGTCAGGCCGGTAAAGTCAACAACGCGGGCCGCTCGGCGCTGCTGGCCTTTTGCGCCCGCCAAACCGGTAAAAACGTCCCCGACCTGGACAGTCTGACCACTGAGGAAGGCCAGGCGATTATCGAAGCATTGAAAGCCTGGATGGCTCGGTAAATGGAATTCCCCGACGTCGCCCCCGAACTGTTAGCCGCTCTGCCGCCCGTGTTGCGGGCCGTGGTGCGTGCGCTCGGGTTTGTTCGCGCCCAGGAATGGCTGCGTGATCATGGCGGCGTCAATATCCATGTGCCGGTGCACAAATCACCCGCGTTAGGCTTAGGAGACGACGAGCTGGCCCGGCTGCGCGTGACGTTGGCGCCGCACATGGACGCCAGTGGCCGTTTTACCTGTCCTAAAGCCGACAAGCTGATGGCGATCCCCCGCAACTATGCCATCGTTGCCAACATGCACCGCGAAAGCATAGCCAAACAAGCACGGATTTACGGCCTGAGCAGTCGGCAAATCCAAAACATCCGCCGCGAAGCCGACACCGGCTTGCAGGCGGATTTATTTGATTGACGGTTTAATTTTCAAGCCCTCAGAGGGCAGCGGCTCCAGCGGGCGGTGAGCCAGCTCCAAAAACACCCGCAGTCAATCCGGATCACTCTTGCCGGTGCATTGACCGGACTGGCCCCACGAGACGGGGCTATTTTTAACTTAGGAGACAAACCATGACCACTACCGAACACCAACAATTACGCCGCAAGGCTTTAAAAATGCTGTACACCGCCCGCGCCAAAGATCCGGAAACCGGCTGGGTGTATGGCCGCGAGTTTACCGAAGCGCTGGGCAACTGCGAGTTTGCCTTAGCCGTGCTGGTGGAAATCGGCCAGGTTAAACGCGAGGGCCATCAGTACCGGATTACCGGGCCGGGCGTGGTGGCGTTTGAACAGGAGGACGGACAATGATTAAAAGCAACCCTTGTAATGAAAATGAACCCGCGCAGTCCTTGCTAAGGCTCTCAAAAATAGCCGATCTGCTGGGCGTTAAAGAGCGCGACCTGCACAGTGCGAGGAAATATATCGCGGCATTTCCCCCGCCCAAAAATGCTACGGGGATTCTGGTCTTTTGCCCCCAAGAGGTTTTGGCGTGGGCAAAGGACCGCGATGTCAAAGCGGCAATACGCGAGGCATTTAGGCTGAGGCGGTTACAGCAGACCGACGCAGTGGTTGACACGATGGCGCTGCATTTTATCAGCCAACGCCCAGCGGCTACCCAAGCCAAAGCCCGCCGCGTGTACACCAATTTGCGCTATGACTGCTGAACGATGATTGCCGCCAGTAGGGCGTCACTTTTTTAAGTATTACTTGCAATGTCCACGAATTTTTGTAAATCTATCCGGGCTGCCACATGCAGCAACGGGCGTCGCGGCCCGGATAACACCAAGGCTCACAAGAGCCGCTACTCCCCTTGGGACGCGGTTTTTTTGTGCGCACAGCTCGAGTTCTGCCGTTATGGGTGGAATCGAGTGGGAGGGCTCATGCCCTGCCGGCTCCTTGGTCCGGTCCGCGAACCCGCTCGGTTCCACTCACCCGCGTCGCGGCGGGTAGTGGTACTTAAACCACTACCAAGGAGTCTCATATGAGCCCCAATTCCCCTTCGTTCGACCCGCAATTTCCCTACAAACTCTCTGACGACGATTACACCCGTCTGATCCAGGTCCACGGCCTGTTAACCGTGCTCACCGATTTAACCGGCCTGGCCAAATCTGACCGGCATCTGGACTGCAAAGACCTGCATACCGCGTTGTGGGGCCTGCAAGACAGCCTGGATGTCATTGTTGCCGGCCTGGAAAAACGCGACCGCGAAGCCCTCGCCCGCGTCAAAGCTGCTAATACCCCGCTGTACCCAACCACCCACCAACAAGCCTAGGAGCTTATTATGACCAACATTACCCCAATCGATTTTTCAAAACTGATTCACCGTGACGGTGACCGTCTGTTTGTTACCTCGTTAGAGGTGTCCAACCGCTTTGGCAAGCAGCATTACAACATTTTGCAGGCTATCGAAAACCTTGAATGTTCTCAAGAGTTTAGAGCCCTCAATTTTAAGGGCACCTCCTACAATGACAGCCAGAACAAGGCTAGGCCGATGGTTGAGATGACCAAAGACGGCTTTGCCTTTCTAGTGATGGGTTTTACCGGTAAACAAGCCGCTGCCTGGAAAGAGCGTTATATCCAAGCCTTCAACTGGATGTCCGAACAATTACACGCCGCGCCGTTGTCTAAGCCTGAACCCATAGCCAAGCCGACGGTCATCACCCGCTTGCAAGCCGAGCTGTTAAAAAGTCGCCCGCGTTTGCAAGATGTGTTTAAATTAACCCACGTCGGCTACGGCAGACGCAAGATCGCCCGCATGCTGAAAGTGAATGAGTCCACCATTCGCAGTGATGTGGCCTTGCTGAATGACTGCGGTTTTAACGTGCCCGTCAGTACCCAGCAATATCCCGTTACTGTAGACCAGATGGGGTAGCGATTTGCTACCCCATCTTAAGTTGCCGGAATTCCGGCAGCATCTTTTGATAGCGGGAATTCCCGCTTAGCTACATTGAAGGGGGGTAACGTTTCGTTACCCCCTAAATCCCTTGGGAGGCGCAACTCTGCGCCGTTCACCTAAAATAAGTCGCCATTCCGCCTAAAATCGTGTACGAAAATACCCTAAAAACGTTCAAAGATTTTTTTTTGTATCAATGTAGCGCCACCGTCTCAAGCGCGCCTTAAATCGCCTTAGATTCAATCGCACCCCCTCCGAGCTGGAAACGTTTCCAGCGTCGTTTTATTCCTCTGATTTTTAGATACTGGCCTCAACAGATTTTTTGAGGTCGCTATGCCCAAACCTTTGCCCCGTTTTGCTTCGTTGGCGTTCGAGATTGCCCCGAGCGACAGTGTGCCCAACGAAGCACATTTATTACCCCCTGGCACCTTTCGTGCCGAAGACGGCAGGCCTGATGACATTGACAGCTGGAAGCTGGACGCGCTGACGGCGCAACGTGTCATCGAGCGGTTACGCAGCCGCAAGAACGACACCCTGATCGATTACGAACATCAATCCCTGCGCAGCCAAAGCAACGGCAAGCCTGTAGTGGCGGCCGGCTGGTTTCATGACATGGAATTTCGCGAAGGTCGTGGCTTGTATGCCACCGGTATTGAGTGGACCGCTGCGGCCAAGCGCCACATTACCGAACGCGAGTACCGCTACATCAGCGCGGTGTTTTATTACACCGCATCCGGCGACGTGGTGGATGTGATTTCGGTAGCGCTGACCAATACCCCGGCCTTAGACGGCCTGGACAGTTTAGACGCGGGCGAACTGGCCACCCTTTCCAAACGCTTTTCTTTACCCCTTCCCCAATCGGAGAACGACGACATGCCAAAACCTGAAGAACAACTGGCGGCGCTGACCCTTGAGCGCGACGGCCTGAATACGCAAGTGGCGGCTTTGGCCGTTGAGCGGGACAG
>JAGXRL010000091.1 GCA_018335915.1 Candidatus Latescibacterota bacterium | reverse complement strand
AAAGACAATGGGGAATTGTCATTGCGAGACTGCGAAGCAGTCGTGGCAATCTTACATACGGTAAAAGATGAGATTGCTTCAGTCACTTCGTTCCTTCGCAAAGACATATCACTTTTGTCATTGCGAACCGTAGCTTCATCAAATAATCCCTCGCCCCTTGTGGGAGAGGGATTGGGTGAGGGGTAATTTTCACAATGCTCGCACCCGTGCCATTTAGTCTTTCATTCGATATCGATATACTCAATAATCATGTCATTACCAGATATGATTTCGACTCCTTTATTACAGTCACAGGAAATTTTATATGAATTTAAATCAATATCTGATATTTCTGGCATTTTAACCTCTTTATGACATTGCGGGCATCTTAATTTCAATGGCACGATTTCAAATTCAAGCACGCTCGGCTCGGCAATGGTGCCTTTTTTCAGGGTATCATAATAAAACCGGACGCAGTCGGGTACGATTCCTGCTCCTTCGCCGACCTGTAATTTGATTTTCTTGATTCGTTTTGCTTTGTGTTTTTTGGCTTCGGCTAATGCCTGGCTAAAAATACTCTGGGTTATAGATAACTCGTGCATGTTCTCAAGGGACGCACCCGTCTTGAATCACAAGGGACGCACCCATCAAACCGGGAGCGTCCCTTGATAACTTATTTTACCTTCTTGGCTGTAAACTCTGCAGCATTTGCTGGGCATTATTATCCCGCGGATTGCGTCTCAGCCAATCCTGCAGTATTGCAATCGCTTTTGAGGTATCATTCATATTTTCAGTGTATAAACTGACCAGACTCTGAATCGCTTCAGGACGGTTTGGCGCCATTTCTCGTGCATTCTGATATGCCTGTTCTGCCATCGGATAATTGCCTTGCGACTGGTAAATCCAGCCCCGCCTTACCAATAAATCCGGGTCCTGATAACCCAGGGCATCCACTGAATCAAGATACGCAATCGCATTGTCATAATCCTGGCCTAATAAAGCATAGACCGATAAGTTATAATAAATCGGCACTTTACGGGTCGGGTCAATATCAAATGCCAGAGTTCTCTTCAAAGTCGAGATTGCCATATCCAGCCTGCCCATACGCTGATATTCTTGTGACAGAGCCGCATAACTGGCAATATAATTCATAAACAGACCTCTGGTATTATCGTCTTTGACCACATTCTTATCCTTCATGCTGTTCATTTTGTACATATCGAACAACTCCTGGGTCCGTGCCACATCAACCTGGTTTGGTGAATTGACACTGGTAACCCGGTTGACCAGACCTTCTAAGCGCAGGTATGGTTCGACATCAGCCAGATTTTCACCCCGGTCAACGGTCGTCGCAAAATAGACGGCTATCATGCCCTCTTTGTAATTATCCAGCACTTTGGTCATAAAATCTTTGGCCGGAGAAATATATTCATCAGGCCATTTGAGTTTGATACCGGCATTGGTTGCGATAATATCCCGAATCATAATGTCTTTTAACAGGAAAATCCGGTTGCCGGCACCACGCAGTCCCTGCGGTAACCGGTCAATCTCAGCCAGGCTGAACGAAATCGGCGCGCCCCATTCTTTTAACTGTTTGACATACCAGGTCGTGTTGAGCAGGGAAAGATTGGCAACCGCAATGTTTTTGCCAAAAGTCGGGTCATAATTTGACGGACGGTTCGGCACTTCCTGCACAAACCATAACGGAAAAGTGTCGTTATCGCCGTTCGTAAACAGAATCGCTTTATCACCCCGGCACGAAACCAGCATATTATAACCGTATTCAGCCGGAATCCAGTTATTGCGCCGGGTCACGCCTTTGTAATTGAAGAAAATCGGAACCACCATAACTATCACGCACAATACCGAAACTCCGATTGTGTAGAGTCGCTTCAGCTTCAATTTCGGGACGATCCAGTTCAAAAACGAGAAAACGCCGACCCCGATAAATATCGTAAAGAAGACATACGAGAAGGCATAGAAATAATCACGCTCGCGCACCTCGCGAAACCGCAAATGGGAGCGCGGGTCAGACGGCGAATATTTCAGATTCAGATAAGTAATCAGACCGACCGAGGCAATCAGAAAACATAAAAAGACCAGCCACCAGGATTTTTTATCCCTGCGAAAATGGGTAAACATCCCGAAAAATCCGAGTATCACCGGAATAATGCCGATAATCGCCTGCCAGCCGATACGATAGAAAATATCAAAATTACTCGCACTGCCCCACTGCCATAGGAAATAACGGATATAAAATTTGAGCTGTTCAAAATAACCGGTAATCAGACTGAATGCCGGATAACTGTTCGGAAAATTACGATAATCGCCTTCGGTCAAGAACTGGGTTTTTCTCGGATATAATCGCATCGGGTCATACTGCTCCCGTTTCAAGACGCTCACAAAATCTTCCCAGGTCGAAGGATTAACCTCATTGATTGACGGCCCTAATTTTGACCGGACCAAGAGATAGAATTGCACGGTGCCGGCTAAAAATATGAGAACCAATCCCCAGAATACATAGCGCGAATCCATCTTCTTTTTCGAACGCAGATAATACAGGTAACCGGCAAAAATCGCGACCAGCACGATAAACAATAACAGGTTCGAGTGGAAAATGCGCAGAATCGCAACCGGCGGCGATGCCAGAAACAAGACAAAATAATCGACCAGGTCCAATCCAGCCACCGCAATGATGACTAAAAACAAGATGATTAACTCGATTATATGCAGCTGCAGAATTGACTTGCGGTCAACCATAAACGCAAAAACCAAAAGCGGGAAAAGAATCATGAGCGGCGTAAAATGTATGCCTGCGGACAGGAACAAGAGATAGATTGCGAACAAGACAATCCGGTTGTCACCCACCCCCTGTTCGACTTTGTCCCGCCAGATTAATGCCAGATATATGACCAGTAATGCCGCAACCACGCACGGCGTATAAACTTCGGCTTCAACGCAATTATCCCAGAACGAAAACGCAAAGGCAAGCGAAAAAGCGCCGGCAATACCGGCTAAGTGGGGGATGAACGGAAACCGCTGCCGAAACGACTGGGTGCTTTTCTGAAGCGAAATAAGTTTGAGCACGACAATGTAGATTAAGGCACTGGATATCGCGCCGAACAAAGCGGTCAGGAAATTGACCCGAAACGCGACTTCCCGGGCAAACGGAATCAAAGAAAATATTCTGCCCAGCATAACATATAACGGCGTGCCGGGCGGATGCGGTATGCCCAGAATATAAGAACAGGCAATCAATTCACCGCAATCCCAGAAAGACGCGGTCGGCGCCATTGAATAAATATAGACGCCGAGCACGACTGCGATGATACCGACTGCAATAATCAGTTTAATGTATCGTTCTCTCATAATTTTTTCTCCTTAAATTAATTCATATCCAAAATCCGATATAATATTATAACACATCGGCTATTTTTTAAGCAAGACATTGGTTAAATTATAGCGCAGTTCGGCAGAAGTCAAATCGCTCAGAATCCGGCCTTTTTCCGCATAGGAAATCCGTCCGCTCCGTTCTGAAACAATTACCGAAATCGCATCGGTCACGACCGTGATGCCGATGCCGGCCCGGTGCCGCATGCCCCAGTATTTGCCGTCTTCGCCGATTTCGCTCAATGGCAAAGTGCACGCTGCCGCCATGACCTGGTCACCGCTGATAATGCAGGCGCCGTCGTGTAATGGCGAAGCTGGTGTGAAAATCGAAACCAAAAGCGATGCCGAAACCCGCGCTTCAATCCTGGTGCCGGTCTCGATAATATCCCGCAAACCGATCTGCCGCTCAATCACAATCAAACCGCCGTAATTCCGCTCTTTTAAGATGATCGCGCCATTGACTATTTCATTGATTACATCCTCTTCAGTTGCCGGTTTTAATAAGAATCTTAAGGGCCGTGCCCGGCCAAACCGGGCTAAAGCGTTGCGGATTTCCGGCTGAAAAAGAATCACAAAGACCACGACCCAGACCGTTTTCAAAGAGTCAACAATCAATGATAATGCCTTTAAATCGAGCCAGGATGCAATAAACGAACCGATAAAAATAAAAAGCAGGGCATACATCATGCGCAATGCCCGGGTGCCTTTAAGCAACCTTAAAAAATAAAAAAAGATTATCGCGACAATAATAATATCAATAATGTCACGACTGGATGGCTTTAAAAAATCTAACATGGTTTAACTTCAATCATTATTTGATTAATCTTATATTAATTTACCAAATAAGTCAAGACACAAACTCATGCAAAATAATATTAATGCACGGCGGATTTATGTAATTCGAGGAATGTTTATCTTACGACTTCAACCTTGATTTCTGCTTCGGCAAATATTTTTTTGGCAAAAGTATCCGGATACGGTTTTTTCGTGACAATCCGTTTGATGCCGGCATTAATCAGCATCTTGGCACAGGTAATACAGGGTGAATGAGTCGCATATAAAGTTGCGCCGG
>JAGXRL010000090.1 GCA_018335915.1 Candidatus Latescibacterota bacterium | reverse complement strand
CACGAATCTCGTCCAGCGGCAGGTCGAGGCGGCGCGCGCCCGCTACCAATTGCAATCGCTCGATGTCCGGCTGGCTATACTGCCGGTAGCCGTTTACGGCGCGCAGGGGCGGCGGCAGGATGCCAATTTGCTCATAGTAACGGATGGCTTTGGCGCTGATGCCCGTTTTTTGTGAAAGTTCGAGAATTTTCATTGTCGCTCCTTGCAAGTTAAAACCAGTTTACACCTTCCAGCAACTGGAATGTCAAGTATTTTATTGATGAAAAATCAGGCGGGAATCTTACGTTTGGGAAGGTTATAATCGTTTCATGTCTGAACGCACCAATGCCGAATGGCTGGACGATTTACGCGCCGAAGATGCGCGCCAAATGCGAGCGCTGGAAGATTTGCGCGCGCTGCTTGCCAGCCGTTTGCCGGTCATACTCAAATCAAAGTTGGAAGAAGACAGCCCGGCCTTTCACGATGTGCTGGAAGCGACCATCACATACACCCTAATTTATGCACAGGAAAACCTGTCCGAGTTTGACGGGCAAAGCGCCTTTAGCACCTGGGTGCTTAAAATTGCGGTTCGTATGGCGTTGCTGGAAATTCGCCAGCGAAAATTCCAATCCGCTCATCTGGTACGCAACCTGCCCGAAACCCCGCGCTGGCTGCATGTTATCCTGGCGTTCAATCCACTTTTGCGAAAAATTCATGCCATCTTCCGAGAAGAACTGACCGAACCCCAACGAGTCGCCATCCGCGCAATGGTGATGCACCGCATGCCTAAAGAAGAAGTGGCGCGCTGTCTTGGTATGGAACGGGATGATTATTTCAAAATGATACACGATGCACGATTGCGTCTGAAGCGGCGGTTACGGTTGGATGGCTGGTTTTCAAAAACAGTGCAGCGTGAAGGATAATCTTTTGAGCATGAATCAACGTACCAATGAACAATGGCTTGCTGATTTGCGGGCCAAAGGCGATATGCGCGATGCCGCTCTATCTGATTTGCGCGCTTTGATATTGCGCAGCTTACCCTATGCGTTGTCTGGAAAACTTAACCCTAACAGCCCTGAGTTTGAATCTCTTGCAGAAGAAGTGGCGCAGGAAACATTGCTCAAGGTGCTGGAACACCTGGATACTTTCGAGGGGCGCAGTCTGTTCACAACCTGGGTTCACAAAATTGCCGTGCGCCAGGCATTGGGTGAACTGCGTCGCCGCCGCTGGAGGGATGTTCCCCTGCCCGAAATGGAAATGAATGATGACTCCGATATCATGCCACGTGAACTGGCTGACGAACAGCCGAGCCCTGAGATAATGGCAGAGCGCAATGATGTGATGATGAGGATTCAACGGATTATCAGCGAAGAACTAACCGAAAAGCAACGCCTGGCATTAATGTCCGTCGTAATGCAGGAAATGCCACTCGAAGAAGTTGCTCAAAAAATGGGCACAAATCGCAATGCGATGTACAAACTTATGCATGATACCCGTCTGCGCTTGAAACGCCGCATGGAAGCCGAGGGTATGTTTCCAGACGAAATACTGGCTGTTTTTGCAAAAAGTGTAGGGTAAGGAAATACGAGGCAAAAACTTCTAAACAAAGAAGGTAAAAGTATGAATCTCTTTAGAAAAATCAAACAACTTTTTTCTTGGCAACAACCTCCAACAAGGTCTGCTGGTATGGCTATGCAGGCCGCAAACCCGAAGATGGCGCAGAAAATCCTTGGGATGCTGGAGAAAACTCAGGAAGAGGAATTGACTTGTGACGAAGTTTTTGCCTTGCTCGACCAGTTTGCCGAGATGACAGCACGCGGAGAGAATGTATCTGAATTAATGCCATTGGTAGAACTTCATCTCGAAATTTGTGGCGATTGCCGCGAAGAATATGAATCCTTGATGAATGTAATCCAACATCCAGCCTAACGAGACTGTCGAAAAACCCTTCGTTGGGAAAAATCTCACAAAAGTTTCAACCGCCAGCATATAAAAGAGAAAATATGACCGATAATGCACAAGACATTCTAAAACAACTCGAACTGCTTGAAAAAGCGGATGATTTTCCACCTTTGCTGGCCGCCTTTGAGGGCGCGCTTCCCGCCGAAGCATCCGCCCGCACCGATGCGCTTTTGCAAGCCGGAGAAATCTTGAACGCCAAAGGACAGTATGCCGATGCGCAGCGTCTGCTCGAGATGGCCTTGCAGTCGGCTCAAAAACTGGCATCTCACAGCAGGCAAGCCCTGGCATTGGGCTTGATGGCCGATATTCACCGCGCCCAAGGAAATTTTCGCAGCGCGCTTTCAAAACTGGTTGAAGCGCGTGAAAGGTTGGACACAACCCCCCAACAAGACAAGGAAGTATCGGCGCGTCTGTACATTTGGAGCGGTTTGAACAATATGTCTTTGGGGGATTATGAGACCGCCCGCCAGCACTTTTACGAAGCATACCAGGTTTATCACAAGTTGGATGACCACCGCGGCATTGCGATTTCATCCAACCGCCTGGGGACGATTGCCACCATGAATGCACAATACGGTGAAGCCGAAAAATACTTGCAGGAAAGTTTACGAATTGCCAAAGAACTCGGCGATCGGCATGCGATGGCAGGCGCATTGCTTAACCTCGGCGAGATTAAACGACTGCAAGATAACCCGCAAGAGGCGCGCCCATTGTATTACGAGTCCAGCGCCCTATTTGCCTCACTTGGAATGCACCGCGGTATGTGCATTGCTGAAAACAACCTGGGACACATTCATGCCAAAATGCAGGATTTTTCCACAGCCAAATATCACTACGCGCGCGCGGTGGAATGCGCTAAAATCGCCGACCTGGTTCCAGATATGCTCGACACGCTGGCGGGGCTAGTCTACATCTTTATCGCCCGTCAGGAATACGAACCCGCTGTTTTTTGCGTTGCTTATATTCTGCGGCACCCTGCCCACTTACAAGAGACGGAACAATTTCTTGAACCCGCACAGCAAGTTGTCAGCAGGCACGCTCAATTCCAAGGCCATTTGCCACCGTCAGAGCAACTCCCGCAAGTGGTGGAAGAAATGATCTCGAAAATTTTCTAGCGCATCATTCGTGCAAAAACGCCGCCTTGCTCAAAAGGCGGCGTTTTTGCTATGTAACAAACTACCCCGATAAAAAATCGTTGATTTCCCGTGCCGCCACCTGCGGCGTATCGAGCGGCAGGAAGTGCGCGCCATCCTCGATGAAAACCAGTTTGCAGCCGGGGATGGTATCGCGCAGGCGCGTGACCTGGTTTTCAGGGATGTATGGGTCGCACCGCCCTTGGATAACCAGCGTTGGGGCGCAAATCGAAGCAATGATGGTCGGGTAGTCGGCAAACATGCTAATGGGTCGCCCCCAGCGCAGGACGCGCAGCAGGGCGGCGTTGCCATCTGCGCCCTTGAACCCGCCTGAGATGGCCTTCAAGACCTCGGGGGTCAGGTTATCTTTGTGAACCATGCCTTGAGCCATGCCGACCCGAAACAAGAGTGGTTTAATGATAGTCACCAGCGCCTCGCCCAACCCTGGTAGGCGCACCAACTTGACGATGAACGGTTCGACGAAATCGGGATAAACCGGTGGACTTATCAACACCAGTTTTTCAACATGCGCGGCATACTTGCCCATGTAGTCAATTGCTACCGACGAACCCAGGTCGTGCGCCACCAGCACAAATTTTTCCAAGCCCAGGTGGGCACGCAGTTCGTCGAGGGTGTCAGCGCGTTCCTTGTGGTTGGTAGGCCGCGCTATTTTTTCTGACTCACCGTAATCGAGCAGATCAAATGTAATCAAACGCCATTCGGCGGGCAGGTCTGCCAGCACCGGACTCCATAGTTCTTTCGAGGTGGGCAGGCCGTGCATAAAAATCACCGGAAGTCCCACGCCGTTGTTATCGGTAAAAGCCACATTACCGAGCGCGGATGCAAAAAGTTGAGTTTTGCTCATCGTCTCTCCTCTCAGGGTTGATAAATGCGAGTCTCGGGTCGGAAGGCGGCCCACGAAAACCAGAAATGATTGATGGCGGGCAGTTCGGTCAATTGCGCTCCTTGCAGTTTGCCCGAAACCGCGCGGCCAAAAATATCCCATTCACTGGCCGTCTCTTTGTCGCGGAAAACGCCATCTGCCAGCTCAAAAGTCAGCGTTTGCCCGTCCACTTCGGCGGAATAGGCAACCGTCGCGCCGACATCGCGGCCATCAGGGATTTGGGCCGAATCCAGCGCTGAGGCCGTTCCTTCTACCCAGAACACCACCACCCGTTGCCCGCCCACCGTGTCATTGATCACGCCCAGGCTGGAAAGAATGTCGTACGGGTAAGCAACCGCTTCACCGCCGAGTTCCAGGGTCAGCACGCGCGCCATCGGCACGAGTTGCCCCGGTGTGGGCTGGCCGCGATACAGGAAAGGCGACTGGTTGACATCATCATAGCCCAGGTAAGGGTTGCGGCCGTAACTGCGGTTGTGCCCGGTCTCGCGTGAAAGCACCGTGCCATTGGGGTAGGCGGCCTTGAAATCAGCCCACGAGACGATGGAAGCCGGGTAAAACGGCAATTGCGCCCCGGCGTACTCACCGGCTATGGCGTCGCCGGTGGCTTGCTGCCACCAAGTTTCTGTCTGGCGGTCGTACATGATGAGATTGCTGTAGCGCAGGCGCCCGGTGGTACCGAAGTCGAAAGTCTGACCATCAAAGACACGCTCGAAGGCGATGGCGGTATTGCAGAGCGGGCAGAACGTGACCAGCAGGGGCTTGCCGTTCAGCGTGTCGTTTACAATTTCATGCCACATCAAAATCTGGATGGGATACGCCCGCGCTTCGGCTCCCACCCGCACCAGCACCACCGGTTCGACAGGTGCGAGCCACGCATCGGCTTCGCTTACGCTGACGTATTGCGGCGAGTCGATAGAAGGAATGCCGTCTTTGGGCGGGCCGCCGGAGAGAATCTCGCTGTAGGGCACGGTGTGTTTGCTGAAGTCGGTCTTGAACTCAGACTGCGCTCCGATAGGAGGCGGCTCATCGCTTTCGAGTAAGGCCGGTGGTTCGGCAGGTGGGAAGGTCGCAGATTCAGCAGCCTGCTCCGGCGCCAGGGATGGGTTGGGAAGTGGGGCCTGCCCGGGGGAACAGGCAGATAGAAGAAGGGTGGCAAGTAACAGGGCAACGACAAGTGGTGGATTTAGGTTCATGATTCAATCTCCTTTGATAATACAGATGTCCTTTGTCCACTTTTTATTACTGCAAGGTCGAATTTGTAAGAATTTGGTTGAGTTGGACATCCAAGTAAGTAAGACAACATTTTCTACCAAAGGAGAAAAAAATGACTACAACAACTTTTTCACTCAACAAACTAAACCTGCGTGGGCTATGGTTGGGCGCAATCGCAGGTATCATTGGCGGCATTCCGTTCGGGATGTTGATGGGCATGATGGGCATGCTGCCAATGGTCGGGATGCTGGTGCGCGTGGAGGACGCCTTCGTTGGTTTCGGCGTCCACATGGTTATAAGTATTGTCACTGGCGCGATGTATGGTTTCTTTGCGCCTTTGCTGCCCCAAAATTGGCGCACAGCCTTTTTTGCGGGTATGATTTATGGAGTTGCCTGGTGGGTATTGGGCGCACTGGTTTTGATGCCCATCCTGCTCGGAATGCCGCAGATGGTATTTATGATTGGCGAGATGCAGTGGTTCAGCCTGATGGGTCACATCATCTTTGGACTGGGCATTTCGCTCTCATTCCTGCCGATGTACCGCCGCGCAGGTTAATTTTGACATCTTCTCCCCTGAATGGACAGCCCGTCAAGCGACGGGCTGTCCGCACAAGCCCTGCTTTGTATATTTTACAAAAAGATGTCGCTGAAAATTGAACAGCTCTATTTTGATGGTTGTCCTTCATGGCAGGATGGACTGCGCAACCTGCAAACAGTCTTGTTTGCCGAACAAATCGAGGAAACGGTAATACTGGTCAGAGGATTCGATGACAATGATGCAGAAAAGCGAAAGTTTCTCGGTTCGTCATCTTTCCGCGTCAACGGCATAGAATTATGGTATGTGCCAGCCGTTCCCACCGTGATCGTTAAATCTCAGGGCGGAAATATTGAGAGAAAAAATGCACCTGGCGCGTTGAAGCAATAATCTATATGCTAAAAAGCGACTAACTTCAGCAAATCATAGGTTTGGTGTCATTGTAACAAGATCGGCAAAGCAATTAATCTACGGTTAGCGAGAGTAATTTCTGCTGATAAATCGGAGATTGGTACATCACTTCTGTACCAATCAATAAGATGAAGGAATCTGTGATTCGGGCAAAGATGGGTGGATGAACGGAAATGCAAACCAGACGAATCCCCACCCGAACAGTAGACCACTTGACAGACGCATAATAGAGTTGAACGACCCCCAAGCATCTCCTGTGTAAAAAGCAGCAGGCAGAGAATGTCTAGTCAGGTTTGCCAGCCACAAGTTGGTGTCACGAAATCCCAGGCCAATACCCCAGAAATCGCTAATGAGATGCGTTGTCCCATCTATCGCCATTGGCAGGATAAAAAGAATCAAGCCCCAAAGCGGCAGGTTTCGTATTTGTTTCCGAAGGGGATACCAGAGCAGGCCAAAGAGCCAAATACTGCCATACATTGAGATCATTCGGTCTGACCAGGCTACCTTCCAGCCCATTTCAGAATTGCCGATAAACTGGCGTAATATCATTGGATTAGTAGTTGGTTGCCAAACCGCTTGGATTTCCACCAGAGAATAGGTCCACTCTGGGCCAAATAGAAAATAAGAACGCTGAGGCAATTGATGGCAGAACAATGTATAAACAAGGTAAATAGCTTTACCACCCCACTCCCAGCCAATGAACATAAAAAATGGGGCCAAGAATGGAAGGATAATAAACAAACCCATCAGAACCAAAAACAGGATGAACCAAGCAGGAAGTTGTGAACGGGCAGGTGAATTGAGCATATTATGGAGCATTTGGTTCGGGAGATTTGTTTCGATTGGCGTCAATGAAATTAAGCGCAAGGGCGGAATTAAATTGCTCAAATTGTTGCAGACGGCCCCAGGATGTCATTACCAGTGGAACGTCGATGGAATTCCAAGGGAAGGCTATCAATTTGAAATTATTACGCGAGTCCATGACAGATTGTATCTCTGTCTTGAGTTCGGTGCAGGCAGTTTCATTGAGCAGGGAACAGTTGTACCAGAAGATTATATAGCCGTGTTCCAGGCTATGAACAATATATCCTTCCAGGTCGCCGGGCAGATTTGGAAGGTTGTCTTCATCATAAAAGCCAGCTGGCAAGCTCTGAGCATAATGCCTGCCTCCTGCAGGCGGATTAGATGGATAAGTGAGCGGTTCTCCCACTTCTACATGG
>JAGXRL010000089.1 GCA_018335915.1 Candidatus Latescibacterota bacterium | reverse complement strand
GTGTATCGCTTCCTGATTGGGAACCATCTCTTGAATATCAATTATCACAAATTGTTCATCAATAAATGCTATACTTAAAGCAATTCTCGTATCTTTCATCCAGAACGGATAAATTCCTTCCTCTTCAAACACAAATAACATCCCTTCATTCTCTTTCAATAACTGACGAAACATCAGCCCCAATGCCCGTTCTTCTGTTGATGATACTACTTCAACTTTAATCTCTTTATCATTTATTAAAAGCACCATCTTATTTTTCTGATCAGAAGCAATCTGCTCAACTTGTGCCGATTTTGGTTTGCCACAGCCAGGAAAACATTGAGCAAAAATAATAGTAATAAACATATGGTAAAATAGAATGTTTAATATCGTATTGTAGATTTTCACCTTACCTGACATTTACTGAATGACAATTTCGGATAAATCAGCAACCTTTAAAAACAGGGTTTTAAGATACTGTAAAAGACCAAGCCGGTTATTACGCAGATGCTCGTCTTCAGTCATTACCAGTACCTTATCAAAAAAAGTATCGATAAACGGACGTAAAGATAAAAGCAGGTTCAAAGCATCCTTATAATTATGATTTGCAACCAACTCATTCAATTCATTTTCAATACCCTTAGCCTTGATATATAATTCGGTCTCCGCATGCTCCTTAAACATTTCTTGGATAATCACATATACATTCTTAATACCTTTAAGAATATTATTAACTCTTTTCTGACCAATAACCAGGGCTTCAAACTGTTCTGCCCGCCGTAACTCAGTCAATGCCTGTGCCCGGTCAAACAAATCCAATCCATTGATTTTTCCTGATACCAGCACCGCATTTGCAATGTCATACTTTATCCCGCGGTCCAACAAGATGCTGTTCAACCGCTCGGTAAAAAATTCTCTGGCTCGCTTGAGCAGATTTGTATCATCTGGTTTATTAAAATAAGTAAAATGAATTTCAATCACCGAACCTAAATCAAGAAACAGTTTCTTATCCAGGCAAATTGCAAAGATAGCATTGGCTTGACGGCGCAGTCCAAATCTATCGAAGGAACCGGATGGAATTTCATTAATCACAAACGCACCGATAATATTATCCAGTTTATCCGCAATACTCAAAATCGCTGCTTCGTTTGATTGCGGTAGTTTATCATTAGCTGATTTGGGCAGATAATGTTCACTGATAATCTGACCGGTTAGTTCTTGCTCGCCACTCTGATTTGCGTAAATACCGCCCATAATTCCTTGTAGAGATGTGTACTCTTTTTCCCTGACCATATTGGTCAACAGGTCGGCTTTGCAAAGGTAAGCTGCTCGCAAAAGCGCATGATTATTAATACTTGGTAAACGCTGGGCAATCACATAAGAAATCTTTTCCAAGCGTGAAGTCTTGTCAAACAAAGTACCCAGATTCTCAATCCAGACCACTTTCTTCTCTTCTTCAACCCGTTTTTCCAAACCGATTCTCAAATCTTCTTCAAAATAGAACTTGGCGTCTTCAAGCCGGGCCTCGACTGCTTCTTCATACCAGTAGGCAACCTGTTTTTTATTACTGGTTGGTGTGTTGCTGATTGTGACGAAATTCGGCAAGAGTGTTTCTGATGCAATTGATTTAATGGCAAAGGAACGGGCATGGGTTTTCAATGCGGTAATAAGCACGATTGGTGGTAACTCTAGATATTCAGATTTAAACTCGCATAAAATCGGAGTTGGCATTTCACAGATATTGGTCGCCTCATCTAATAATTCCAGGTCTTCAACCGCCTGTCCCCTTACTTCCCGAGCCAGGACATTGATTTGTCTTCGGATATATTCTTTCCGCTCGTCTGGTCTTACCATGACATTGAACTGTTTTAAAATTCTCACATATTGACGTGCATTCTCAATCTTAACTTTCGGCTTTTTGGCAATCCGGTGCGTAAATGATAAATTAGATGATTTCAGACCTTCAACATCAACTGCAATCGGTTTATCGCCATACAGAAGAGTTAGCCAACGGACGGGTCGGGCAAAACAGAACCGTGAATTTTCCTGCCAGCGCATTGACTTAGGAAATTGCAGAGAAAAAACTAGTTCGGCAAAATTCTCTCTGAGAAGTTGTTCTAAAGAAAGTTGTTCGGCTTGTTTTTTAACATACACATATTCGCCTTTAGCTGTCTGCTTAAAACAAAAATCCTTTACCTTGACTTTGTTGGTATTGGCAAAGCCCTCAGCAACTTTTGTTGGTTTACCTTGCTCATCAAAAGCATACTTTTTCGGCGGACCTTGTAATTCGAGAATTTCTTCTTTCTGTTTTTGGGCAACTCCTTTAATAATCAATGCCAACCGGCGCGGCGTATAAAAAGATTTCATTTCACCGAATCCAATACGGTTTTCTGTAAAAAACTTAACGAAAATCATTTTCAATGATTCAGCTGCCGGTGATAGAAATGACGCAGGTATCTCTTCCGTTCCGATTTCCAATAACAAATCTTTCATCATATGATAATATCTGATATTTAGAAGATGTCAAGAAGATAGGAAAGACTTCTTATTTTATCAATCGAACAAAGCTTTTAACCTTACGGATAAGCAGACGCAAAGTGCAGATTCAGCAAAGCGTTACGCAAAGCGATCTCAAGTACATCAACCTAAACGTTTGCCCTTCCACCCTTTGCCTATTATTTTGTCGATGTCTCTCATCAAAATAAAATCTAACTCAAATTGAATCAAGGTTGTTTAATAAGTATAGTCTGGTAATACAGGTCACACCCGTATAAAAATCAAATGAATAGCGTCAGCGCGACCAGTTTCTTTATAATCTGAGGCCAGTTTAACTGAGCAGGTAATCTGCTCTTAAACCGGTTTGGTAATCTTATAGGTAATCTAACAAATAATTTGCTTTGTATCTTACTAAATTACCACGCACTATATATAGTATGAAATCTAATAAACAAACTGGTAAGACATCTATTAGTTGAGCTGAGGGGTCAGCCGGTAGGCAACCTAGCAGGTCGCCAAATAGTTGACCAATTAAATAACCTAATGGCTTAGTAAGAGAGTCAGGCAGAGCGCTCAGTTTAAATGATATTGACATCACCCTCTATTTATTCGCTCTGGTCAAGGAAGGGAGAATTTAATTTTAAGCGCGCATCAGGAGTTAAGCAAGGTTAAACCTTGTCCGATTGATTTGTAGGACATGTGAAGAAAAAATCTTGCTCTATTTTATAAATTTTATCTTTATGGTTGAACTGTTGTTACATAGCGTTGTTCGCCATCCATATATTGCAAAATCACGGCATTTTTGACCGGATTACCAAACGCATCAAAAGTTATCTGACCTGAGACGGTTTGAAAATTTGTCAGTTTGGTCAATGCATCTCGAACATCTTCGACTTTTTCTGATTCAGCATTCCGCATTGCTTCCAAGAGCAAAAGCGTTGCGTCATAACCCAAAGTACCCAACGCATCAGGTTTTTGACCGAATTTAGTTTCGTACTTGCTCACCCATTCCTGAACTTCGGCTCTCGGGTCTTGTGGTGAATAGTGATTTGTAAAATAACCGCCATTAATCGCATCGCCAGCAATTTTTGTCATTTCTGGTGAATCCCAGCCATCACCACCCAATAAGACTGATTTGATGCCGATTGCACGAGTCTGCTTAGCAATGAGTCCGACTTTGGTATAATAATCTGGAATAAAAAGAACATCTGGGTTGTCTGCTTTGATTTTGGTTAAGAGTGCGGAAAAGTCAACATCATCTTTACCGTATGATTCATATATTGTAACCTGTCCGCCCATTTGTGTGAACGATTCTTTGAAAAACTCAGCCAGTCCTTTGACATAATCATTAGATATGTCATATAAGATGGCGGCCCGTTTTGCCTTCAGGTTTTCAGATGCGAACTTTGCTGCGACCGTACCCTGAAACGGATCAATAAAACAAGCGCGGAACACATATTCTTTACGCTCGCCATTGTCCCGTACCGTTACTCGTGGATTGGTTGAAGTCGGTGTTATCATCAATACTTTTGCCTGCTCACACATTTCTGATATCGGGATTGATGCTTTTGATGCAACCGAACCGATGATGAATTTAACCTTGTTCTGATTAATCAGTTTACTGCATGCATTGGCTGCTTCAGTTGGGTCGTTCTTGTCATCTGCGGTAATAACCCTGATGGTTTTACCATTGATACCGCCTTTTTGATTTGCTTCATCAACTGCGATTAAAACCGCATTACGCACTGATTCACCAAAAGTCTTAACATCGCCAGTTATCGGTACGATCAGACCAATACGGATTGTATTCGTATCATCTGGACCGCAAGTCGTTGAGAAAACCAACAAACTAGCGAAAAGTAAAAGTAGTAATTGTTTCATTTTTACTCCCTTATCGATTTTTTATACAAATAGAAGCAAGCTTTAAGTCTTTCTTTATCTTAAAGTTGGTATGGAAATTTTTAATATTTAATTTTTGATATCGAATATTTCTTATCTTACCATACCTGGCAAATAACTTCGCCGCCAGTATGTTCTTTACGGGCATCACGGTCAGTGATAATACCTTTAGAAGTTGATAAGATCGTAATACCGAGTCCGTCAATCGCACGGGGAATCTCATTGACACCCGTATAAATCCGTCGGGATTGTTTGGAAATCCGTTTCAATCCGATAATTGCCGGTTTGCCATCTTCGGTATATTTGAGCTGGATAAAAATCTTTTTATGCGGTTCGTTACCTTCGACAATAAAATTATTGATATAGCCTTCTTCCAGTAAGATACGAGCAATCTCAAATCTAGTTTTGGAAAAAGGAATCCGAATTTCTTTATGTTTGATGAGTAAAGCGTTCCGAATCTGGGTTAACATATCTGCAATATGATCCATTCTTCCTCCTACCAGGTTGCCTTACGCACACCGGGAATTTCGCCGCGTAAAGCCAATTCGCGGAAACATAAACGACACAATCCGAATTTACGGTAATGGGCGCGCTGCCGAAAACACCGCTGGCAACGGTTATATTTTCGCACTTTGAATTTTGGTTCTCGCTGTGATTTAACAATTAAACATCTTCTTGCCATTATGCTCTCTTCTCCATTTGTTTTGTCTCAATTCTGTGTGAACCTTTATAATAATCTGTATAATCTCTGCGCATTATTTACCTTTCTCAAACGGCATGCCCAGTTCTTCTAATAATGCTTTGGCTTCGTCATCGTGTTTCGCATTGGTGAGGATCGTGATATCCATACCAAAGACTTTTTTCACTTTGGATACTTCCAGTTCCGGAAAAATAATCTGTTCTGACAGCCCCATTGTATAACCGCCCCGTCCGTCAAACGAATCAGCCGGAAAACCATGAAAGTCACGAATCCGTGGCGCGGCAAAATTAAACAACCGGTCTAAAAACTCATACATATGATTACCGCGTAATGTCACTTTGACACCAATTGGCAGTCCCTGCCTAAGTTTAAATGCCGAGATTGCTCTGCGGGCACGGGTGATTATCGGTTTCTGACCAGTAATCGTACCGATATCATCTGAGATTACCTCTAATATTTTCGGGTCTTGAATCGCTTCACCAACTCCGACATTAATAACAACTTTGAGCAGTCTGGGAACCTGGTGCACGTTTTTAAGACCGAATCGCTGTTGTAAATTCTTTATAATTTTAGTCTGATATAACTCTTTAAGTCTGCTTGCCATTAATCGATTAACTCCTGACATAATTTACAGATTCGGCGACGGCGTTCTTCGATCTTTTCACGTCTCACTTTGGTGATTTTACCGCACTTGGAACACAAAAGTCCGAGTTTGGATACGCTCAACGGGTTTGGCAAATCAATAATTCCGCCGGGACGGTCAGCTCGTGCTGTTTTCTTATGTTTTTTTGCCAGATTAACGCCTTCAACCACAGCCCGGGTTAGATTCTTCTTTTTATTAACTGTTATTTCAAGTATCTTGCCTCGTCTGCCTTTACTTTCACCGCTTAGAACTTCAACTAAATCGCCTTTTTTAAATTTCATACAACCTCTGCTGCTAATGATACAATTTTTGTATAGGCACGTTCCCGGATTTCCCGAGCAACCGGACCAAACACGCGGGTGCCTTTGGGTTCGCCTTTTTCATCAATCAGAACACAGGCATTGTCATCAAACCGAATATAAGAACCGTCTTCACGACGGAATTCT
>JAGXRL010000088.1 GCA_018335915.1 Candidatus Latescibacterota bacterium | reverse complement strand
TAGACGAGCTGGAAAAAGATAAGCAGGTACCAGACGATATTTTATATGTTAATAATTTTGACGACCCGGACGCTCCGATTTTAATCCGTTTGCCGGCTGGTCGCGGCGATGAATTCCAGCGCACAATGAATGAACTGATTGACTATTTAATAAAGAATATTCCGCAGATAATGGAGAGCGACGAATATCAGCGCCGTAAGAACAAAATAGTTGAGAGTTTTAAAGAAAAGTCACAGACAATTGCCCGTGAGTTTGAGAAACAGGTGCAGGCAGAAGGATTTGGTCTGGCCCAATCACCGATTGGCAGACCCCAGCTTGTTTATATCTTTAGTGAACAGCAATATGATTTGGTCGGTCTGGCAAGTCTTTTGGAAGAGAAAAAAATCACCAAAGAGCAGTATGAGCAGACCAGAGATAAATATTATAAGTTCTTAGAGCAATTGGATGAAGTGTTTAAGAAAATTAAACAGGTTGAAAAAGAGACCCGCGAAGCCCTGGTAAAGTTAGACGATAAAACCATTAAGCCGGTTGTGAGTGATCGTATTAAAGAGATAAAAGACATATTTGATAATCCGAAAATAATCCAGTATCTGGTTGAAGTAGAAAAAGCGATTAAAGCTGGAATTGAAAGATTTATTCCCCAGGAGAAAAAACCAAGCATAAGCGACTTTGACCCATATCTGGAATTTAGGGTTAATGTGCTGGTTGATAATTCAAAGGGAAAAAATGCACCGGTGATATTTGAAAACACGCCGACTTACAAAAATATTTTCGGTACGATTGAACGGGTCTGGGACCGGCGCGGTCAATGGCGCACGGATTTTACAAAGATTAAAGCCGGTTCTTTACTTAAAGCCGACGGTGGATTTTTAGTAATTAATGCTCTGGATGCGGTACTTGAACCTGGGGTATGGACAACTTTAAAGCGAACTCTAAGAAATCGTTTATTGGAGATTTCTGCTTTTGACCCGGTATCAATGATGTCTATTTCCGGGCTTAAACCAGAGCCAATTCCAATTAATCTCAAAGTGATTATGATTGGCGATACTTATGTCTATAATATCCTGTATGAACATGATGAAGATTTTAAAAAAGTATTTAAAGTACGCGCGGATTTTGATTGGGTGATGCCATTATCGAGTGATACGATAAAACAGTATGCCAAAGTTATCAAAGCGATTACAGAAAAAGAGAAATTACAACCATTTGACAAAACTGCGATAGCCGCAATTATTGAAAACGGGATTCGCATAGCAGAACGGCAAAACCGGCTGTCCACTCAATTTAATATTATCACTGATGTTTTAAAAGAAGCGAATTACTGGGCTATTAAAGATAAAGCTAAAATTGTCACAAAAAAGTACGTCGAAAAAGCAATTGAAGAACGGATTGAACGGGTTAAGTTAATCGAAGAGAAAATTCAAGAGATGATTGAGCAAGGTACGATTTTTATCGATACTGAAGGCAGTGTGGTCGGACAGGTTAATGGTCTTTCAGTCTATGATACCGGTGAATACTCATTTGGTAAACCGTCACGAATAACTGCCCGGACTGGTGTTGGTGCTTCGGGTGTGATAAATATCGAACGGGAAGCAGAATTGTCTGGTCCGATTCACAGCAAGGGTGTGTATATTCTGTCTGGTTATCTTCGGGATAAGTATGCTCAGGATAAACCCATGGCATTGAGCGCAAGTTTATGTTTTGAACAGTCTTATGGCGGAGTTGAGGGTGATAGCGCCTCATCAGCTGAACTCTATGCATTGCTTTCAAGTTTGGCTAATATTCCGCTTCGTCAGGATTTGGCCGTAACCGGTTCAGTAAATCAGAAAGGTGAGGTGCAACCGATTGGCGGCGTGAATCAGAAAATCGAAGGATTTTTTACGGTCTGTAAAGCCAAAGGTTTAACCGGCAATCAGGGTGTTTTGATTCCCCACGCTAACATTGAAGATTTGATGCTTAAAAATGATGTGATTGAATCAGCAAAACAGGGTAAATTCCATATTTATGCTGTAAAGACAATTAACCAAGGAATTGAATTATTAACCAGTATTGAAGCCGGGGAAAAAGATGCGAAAGGCGCTTATCCAAAAGACAGTATTAATTATCTGGTTGATAAACGACTTAAAGAATTAGTAAAAATCTGGAAAGATTTCCGAACCGAAGAGAACAGAACCAACATCTGATTGTTTAGGATTTGGTCAGTCAGTATTTGATTCAATTTTTTCTTTAATGCAAGCAAGATTTTTATTGGTGCGCAGTAAATAATTGTTAACTATTTTAACAATTATAAAAGCGAGCAATAGCCCGATTCCACCAAATAACGCCGCCAGAGCGTCGCCAGAAATACGATTACCAATTATTATACCGATTAAAAACAATAAAATCGGCAGACCCAAAACCAAGAGGATAGAAAGAAACCGGTTTTTGTCTTTGATTTCAATCTTAACTAAATCATTAACCTGTGCATTGATTGAATTGGGTAGTTCAATAATTTTTTTATTCTTGCCAAACGGATTGCAGATGTGCGCCTGGGTGCAATGATTACAGCCACCGGATGGTGTGATTTCGATGCGGGCTTTATCATTAACCAGCTCGATGATTTTACCGACTTCTTCCATACAAATTTACCACAGGGTTACTGAAACACAGAGTTAAACAATCTTTTTTAATGTATTAAGGCAACGGCGGCATAATTCTTTTACCGCGCGCTTTACCCGGGGTATTGTCAAACACTTCGATGACATGATAGACAACGCCGATTGAGGGACGGGGTGATTTTGAATGAAAGTAGTCGTGAATCGTATTGATATAATCAACGATATTTTTTTCATAAGATGTCAGAGTCGGGTCAAGGGGATGAATTAATTGAGTAATCGCCCGTAATTCATACGAGGGAAAATCGAGAAAGACAATCGCAACACCCGGGTCAGTCATCTGATTCAAGAAAGTATGGGTTTCGAATTCCGGAGTTGCGTATAATTCCAATGATGTCTGTTTTGTACGGTCAAAAATATTTTCACTGTTTTGATAAAGACTCTCTAAAAAGAATAGTTTTTGCTCGAGCGGATTGTCAAAAGACGATTTTAAGAGATTTAAGATTTCTTCGATTTTGTCGGGTTTCGGCAAGAAGCCCATTCCTTTAACTGCGCAATTAATAGAGAACTGAGCATCGTCTCGTCTTAAACCGTGCGATGCGACCATGCCATTATGGGAACCGGCCAATTCAGGCATTCCTTTGGTGCGAATCCGTTTCAGTGTTTCCAAGCGGTGGCTAATACTCCATTTCATAAACGCATCGGGCAGCTCATGGATTTCGAAATCCTGCCAGCGTCCTTCAACCCGGGCTCGGATAATACCTTTGTCATAATCTTTCATATCAATATTGGTCTGTTTGCAATAACCGTCTTTATGCCAGAAATTAGGTTTAGTCGGTTTTGGATTGGATGACATTTTACAGGTCAAAAGTAATGGTAACATTATTAACAAATACAATATATTTTTCAAGTTGCCTCCAATACGAGATATGTTTTGATAACATAAGTGTATTGTATAATATATTAATCATTAGTCAAGCAGGAGAGATTTCGGAAAAACTCGCTCTCTTGACATATATTAAAATATGAGTATTCTCAATTATATATGTTTAAGAAATTTGCTGAGATGATAGAGATGACCAAAGCACGGGGACCGCGGCGATGCGTGGTTGCCTGCGCTGAAGACGAACCGACCATTGAAGCTTTATACGATGCGAAAAAAGAAGGTATTGCGACCGGTATTCTTTTCGGAGAGAAAATAGGAATCTTGAGTATTATGAAAAAACTGGATGTGCCGGCAAATGAATTTGAAATCGTTGACTGCGCTACTGAGAAAGAAGCAATCGACAGTGCGGTAAAAGAAGTCGGTGCCAATGGCGATTTTCTGATGAAAGGGCAGGTCACGACTTCTAATTTCTTGCGGGGCGTGCTCGATGAAAAACTGGGACTCCGGGGTGAGCGGCTCTTAAGTCATGTTGCTTTATTAGAGCCGGCATTATATCACAAGATACTTTTTGTATCAGATGGCGGAATAAATATTGATCTGGATTTGAAAAAGAAGATTGATATTGTAAAAAATGTAGTGAGTCTCGTTGCTTCACTCGGATTAAAGTCACCGAAAATCGCTCTACTCTCAGCGATTGAGCGGGTTACTTTAGGAATGGAAGAGACGCTCGATTGGGCCGTGATTACACGCATGGGTGACGAAGGCGCATTTGGTGATGTGATGATTGAAGGGCCATTAGCCCTGGATGTAACGTTCTCGCCTTATGCAGCAAAAGTTAAAAATGTCAAAACCAAAATCTCAGGTGATGTTGATATTTTAATGGTACCGAGTATTGCGACCGGCAATATTATGTGCAAAGGACTGCAGTATCTCGGTAATACGAAAATCTGCGGGATTATTGTCGGTGCTAAAAAACCGGTCGTAATGCTGTCCCGTTCTGATACCAAAGATACCAAATTATATTCAATAGCATTAGGTAACTTAGTTTCATGAACAGAAGCCACTGATGATCACGGATAAAGAATAAAATCAGTGTAATCTGTTATCAAAAGGAGAAAAATTATGAAAAAGATAATATTTTCCGATAAAGCACCAAAACCAATCGGACCGTATAACCAAGCCGTAATGGTTGATAATTTTGTCTTTATATCAGGTACGCTTGGTATTTTATTGGAAACCGGTAATTTAGTTGAGGGTGGTATTGGACCTGAAACCAGACAGGTCTTTGTTAATCTTAAAGCAGTTCTGGAAAGCGCGAATCTGTCACTGGATAATATTGTTAAGACGACCGTATATATGACCGATTTGAGTAAATTTGCCGAGATGAATAATATCTACAATGAGTATTTTACTAAAGATTATCCTGCCCGTGCCACAATCCAAGTAGCGGCGTTGCCGAAAGGTGCCTGTATTGAAATCGAAGCCATCGCATTAATTAAATAAGCCACGGATGAACACTGATAAACACAGAAATAATATTAAAAATTAAAAACTAAAAATAAAAAACACAAATTAAAAACTTAAAAATTATAGGAACGAATAGAAGTTTTTGCATTTTATTGTTTGTGTTTTTGATATTTAATTTTTAATATTTAATTTATCAATGACGATAGTCATATTAGGGGTTGGCAACCGGATGCGGGCGGATGATGGAATCGGCAGTATTATTGCGTCTGAATTAATGTCTCATCTTCCGGATAACATTCTCGTCTATGATGCCGAATCGTCACCAGAAAACTATATTGATAAAATAGTCCAAGCCAAACCAGACTGGGTGATATTTATTGATGCCTGCAATTTTAAAGCACAACCCGGTGAATTCAAATTATTTGAAGAATCAGAGATTCAGGATATTTCCTATGGTTTGTTATCAACCCATACCTTACCATTAACCTTAACCATTGAACTTATTAAGCAACAGCACAAATGCCGGATTTCTTTGCTTGGCATCCAGCCCAAATCATTTCTGATGGGTATGGAAATGAGCGACGAAATTTCAAGCAACAAGAGCAGAATCATTGATTATCTGCTGAAAATCATACACAATAAGTAAAGAGAACGATAAAATCTGATTGGGCAGGGGGAGTTGTACAGGCAACGGCCATAATCCCAGCACAAGGTTTTGTAATAATCAGGGACAAGCTAAGCCAATATTAACCGGTAGGCGTCATATAAAGTCGCTTATTGGTTAACCCATTGTTATCCATGAAAAATATGGTATAAATACTCAGATATGAATGACAATCATGCTGGTTGTATGAATAGTTTATGATTAAGCCGAAATCTGATTTTACGCTATTATAAAATAACCAGGATTAGCAACGGTCTGTAATACGGCAAAGACTCTAACATTTAGACAGATTCAAAACCAAATCACAATGAAAACCGAATTTTCTTTTTGATTTCGTAATATTCAATTATAGTAAATGTATTTAATTAATAAACTTATCATAAACGAATCG
>JAGXRL010000087.1 GCA_018335915.1 Candidatus Latescibacterota bacterium | reverse complement strand
TATACGCTTCGATAATTCCTTCTTTACCAACAATCACGCCGCCGGTCGGAAAATCCGGTCCCAAGATATATTTCATCAGACCTTCGCTCGTTAAATCCGGATTGTCAATCAATGCCACCAGCCCGTCAACCAGTTCTGAAAAATTATGCGGTGGAATATTGGTCGCCATACCGACTGCAATACCTGATGCACCATTAACCAAAAGATTTGGAAATGCGGCTGGCAATACTTTTGGCTCTTTGAGCCGACCGTCAAAATTGGGCGTGAAATCAACCGTGTTCTTTTCCAAATCGCGCAATAACTCGCCGGCAAGTTCAGTCAGTCTTGCTTCAGTATAACGATACGCTGCCGCGGCGTCACCGTCAATCGAGCCAAAATTACCCTGACCGTCGATTAACGGATAACGGAGCGAAAAGTTTTGCGCCATGCGCACCATTGTGTCATACACTGCCAAATCGCCGTGCGGATGGTATTTACCGAGCACATCACCGACCACGGTTGCTGATTTCTTGTATGCTTTATTATGCGCCAGACCGAGCTCATTCATCGAATACAAAATTCTGCGCTGGGCCGGTTTTAAGCCGTCCCTGACATCTGGCAAAGCGCGGCCGACAATCACCGACATCGCATAATCCAGATAAGATTTTTTTACTTCGTCTTCAATATAAACTTTGACAATATCTTCTCTTTCTTTGATTTCTTTCATAATTTCTTTTTTCTATGACAAACAGTTAATTTTTTATAATGTTATAATACTCAATTTTTACGCTATGTCAAGCAACTCAGCAGCTTAATTTGCTCGTTACATATCCGTAAATATGTAATTACAACACTCAATCAACAATGCTTGACTATGCTCATTTCTTAAATATACTCTATTCATGCTGCCCATCAATTTTCTGAATCGCTCGATTCTCGATTCCATCGGTAACACTCCGCTTTTGGAAATGAATCTTGAATATAATGACGAAAACTGGCACTTTTATGCCAAACTTGAATTCTTAAATCCATCGGGCAGTATCAAAGACCGGATTGCCAAACATGTGCTCGAACTTGCCGAGCACAACCGTGAAATCAAACCCGACTCGATTATTATTGAAGCAACCAGCGGCAATACCGGCATCAGTTTTGCTATGGTTTGTGCGGTCAAAGGTTATCGCTGTATTATTGTCATGCCCGAAAATATGAGCGTCGAACGCCAGAAAATCATCACTATGTTTGGGGCGGAAATTTGCTTAACCCCTCAAAATGAATTTTATCAGGGTGCGATGCAACGAACCCGGCAGATGTCGAAATTAAATCCCAAAGTATTTCTCCCCCGTCAGTTTGAAAATCCGGATGATGTGCAGTGCCATCATCAGACCACGGGTCAGGAAATTATCGAACAGATGCCGCAAATAAAAATCGATGCTTTTGTTGCCGGCATCGGTACTGGCGCGACCTTGATGGGCGTTATTAAAAGACTCAGACAAGCATATCCGGACTGTAAAGCGATTGCCGTTGAACCCAAAGAATCAGCAGTCCTCAACGGATGTAAAAATCCTGAATCGCACCAGATTCCTGGCATTGGTGCCGGTTTTATTCCGGCGTTAATCGATACCAGTCAAATCGACTGGTGCGAACCAATACCCAGCCAGGACGCGCTTGCCATCACCCGCCAAATCAGCCGTAAACTCGGTATGATGGTCGGTGTCTCATCCGGTGCCAATATTTTGGCAACTATCAATGTTTTAAACAAAATCGGAAAAGATAAAACCGTGGTAACAGTTCTGCCTGACCGTTCCGAACGCTACTTTTCCACTGATTTATATCAGGGGAAAAAAGATGAAATTATTAGAAACTGCCGCCACTGCTGTGAAAATCCGTTCTGCGCTGATTAATTCCTGCTTGACAGTCTGTTTCCTTTGTCTATAATAAAACGAATGAAAGAAGTCCGTTAAATCGGATTCAGTTCTTTAAAAAGAATTGTACAGGGAAGGTTGTGAAAATCAACCACGGTCCCACCCACTGTGAGCAGTAACGAAACTTTTGTTGTGCCACTGTTGTAAAAAATGGGAAGGTAAAAGCGTAGATGGCTGTAAGTCAGGAGACCTGTCTTTCAGATGCTGGCGTATAGCAAACAGCTAATTGCTATTAGCCATCAGCCAAAGAAAAATCGCCTTGCGCGGAAAGGATAGATTTATGCTTAAAAAAACCTTTACGATCATCAGTTTTCTGACACTCGTTACAGCGGCTTTTGCTCAAAGCAAACCAGTATCTGATATCCAGTACATCACGACCTCTCCGGTCGATACGATATTTGTCTCGGCAACAAGAGTACGGACCCGAATCTTTAACCTGCCTATCAGCACCAGTCTCATCCTGCACACAGACATTCAAAACAAATCAGACCGGGATATTGCATCGGCTTTATCCGGTACTGCCGGTCTTGATATCAGAAATTATTCGCTCGTCAACAGTGCTTCTTCAATCAGTCTTTTTGGTTCAACCAGCCAGCAAGTTCTGGTTCTGCTCGATGGTCTGCCCGTTAATTCGGCTTCCACGGGTATGCCTGATTTGGGTCTGATTCCGATTACCAATCTTGACCGCATCGAAATTGTCAAAGGACCCTTTTCAAGCCTGTATGGCGCCAATGCCCTGGGCGGTGTGGTTAATCTAATTACTCAAACTCCGTTCGATATTTTAATATCGCCATCATATCAAATAAGTTATAAATACGGCTCATACAACACCTCGCAGTTTTCTTTTACTGACCGGATAAAAAACCTGAACACGATTGTCAATTATCTGCACACTAAATCAGACGGTATGCGCACTAATGACGACATATTGTTTGAAAGCATTAATTTAACAAGCGGCTATCAGTTTGACTCTTTAAATAAGATGCGTGTTAATATGACTATTAACTCAAAACAACTCGGCTTACCCGGTCCATTACCAGACACCTCTCAATATCCGAGATATGGAGACGCAACATCCTTTTCCAGATATGACCGGCAAAAAGACATCCTGTTTCTAATAAAACCTTCGGTCGATTTAGCAATTAATCCAAATTGGAATTTAATACTAAACTCGCATTATCTTGTTAACAATTCAGATTTCAAATGGGTTGACCAGTGGACTCAGGACACTTCATTATACCAAGACCAATACCAGTCAAGAACCTTTATTATCAATCTTATCAACCATTATCAATATGCCCGATTTGGCAGGATTGCTCTTGGCGCGGATTTTGAAAACAATCGTTTTTCTGCTTTTGCTCAATACCCGTCTGATACGAGCTGGCATCCGGTTATTAATAAATTCGGTGTCTTTGCTGAAGGTTCACATGAATATAAGAACAAACTTAACACTTTTGTCAGTATCAGATTTGACCATAATTCTGGATTTGGGAACTTTATCAGTCCGGCAATCGGATTTAACACCGCCATCACGCCCAATCTTAAATTGCGCACCCATCTTGGCAAGGCATTTCGCGCACCGACCCTGAATGATTTATACTGGCCGGTTTCTGGCAATCCTGCGATTAAACCTGAAATCGGCACTGCTTATCAAATCGGACTCGATTATCTTCCCCATCCGCAATTCTCTTTATCACTAACCGGTTTTACCCGTAAAACCAAAAATCTTATCAGCTGGCTGCCTGACACTGCCAATATCTGGCGGCCAACCAATATTGACTCTTCCGAAATCTTCGGTCTTGAATTTCAGACTAAGATACAACTCACCCAAAACCTGCCGATAAGTATCAGTGGCACCTGGCAAAATGCAGCCCAGACCAGAAAAGAACTCGTTTATGATGATTGGCAAACCCAGACAACACGATATGAATACACTAAAAGACAACAGGCATTTTTGCCCGATTTGCTTTTATCATTAAATATTGGTTATAAGATATCTCCCAATACAGATATTATTTTCTTAGCAAATTATACTGGTACTCGGCTCAATTATTATACTGACTATTCAACCCTGCCTGATATCTCGATGCTAACCAAAAAATTACCTGCTCATTTGATATGCTCGAGTGCGATTACTCAACAAATTCACAAACAAATCAAACTGGTTCTTAAAACAGAAAACATCTTTAACACCCGCTATGCCGAACAATTTGGCAACAGTATCACTGACAAAGATTATCCCCGTCCCCTGCGCACGATTTTTATTGGAGTTGAAATACAAAACTAACAAAGAGTCGTTCCCAGTTTGACGGGAGCGTCCTTGTTTTATCTCAGCTTCTTAAGGAACGGCCCCTTAAGTATTTCAATGTAAGCAGGACTATCCAGTATGTCCAAAACCGCCATGCCCCCTTTTGGTCTTGGATAACCGTTTATATTCTTTTAAGTTTACTCTGGTGATTTTTGCAAAGACGAGCTGAGCAATACGGTCACCTTTTTTTATCTTGAAATCTTTTTTACTGAAGTTAAATAGTATAACTTTTATTTCTCCCCGATAATCAGCATCAATCGTACCCGGACTGTTCAGAACGCCAATGCCGAATTTTGCTGCCAGACCTGATCGCGGTCTGACCTGCGCCTCCAGTCCTTTGGGCATTTCAATCGCAATACCCGTATCAATCATTTTAAACTCGCCTTTTTTGAGCGTATAATTTTGTGCCGCATGCAAGTCAATTCCTGACGCATCCAGTGTCTGATATACTGGTGTCAGAGTCGGTTTGAGTTTGATAAATTTAACGGTTATCATTCAGTAAATAAACTCCTGATTTTCGGCTGGTTAGAAACCCGCTTGACTTTACCTGATTTAATCATTTCATTAATGGCTTTTTTTGCCAGGCGGTCGCAAATCCGGTTTTCTTCTCTTGGTATTAATGCCATTTTAATTTTCGGCAGTTCTTTCATTAATCTAACCGCTTCAGAATATAATTTCTTAATGCTGAAATCGCGCACCTTATAAACACCGGTAATCTGGCAGTATAAAAGCTCAGAATCGGTTCTGATTTCAATCTCTGACTGGTCAGCTAACTGCCAATTCCTATCCGTTGTTTTGAGCGTTTTCAATGCATCAAGCAGTGCTTCATATTCTGCTTGATTATTGGTTCGCACGCCGATATACCTGCTTTTTTCAATAAGTTTTTGTCTGTCTCCGGATTCAAAATAAACGCCAACACCAGACGGACCCGGATTGCCCTGTGAAGAACCATCAATATTAATGACTAATTTAGCAATGGCGCGCAATTTGATTTTTACTTGCCCGCTTCGCCGAATCGAGACGGGGTGCTGTTGATATC
>JAGXRL010000086.1 GCA_018335915.1 Candidatus Latescibacterota bacterium | reverse complement strand
GTGCGAAAAAGAAAGCAAACCTAAAGGTTTGCCCTGCATTTTTAGAAGCTGAATCAAGTTCGAAATGACATCTATTGCATTTGCTTCTTAATCTATTTGATATTTCATATATGTTGTTGATTTTTTATATTTAATTTTAAGTATAAATAGGTACGGGGTTGACCTTTATGTCAGTTTCAGATATAATATAAGACTTATTTGTTACTGTTCTTTGGCAAAATTAATTATATTTTTATAAAGATAACTTAATAAAAATCAATTTCGAATTTCGAATTTCGAATTTCGAATTTTCATCAGATAGGAGTTTTAAATGCAGAAACCTAAAATTGTTACAAAATTACCTGGTCCCAAAGCACAGAAATTACTGCGCAAGGACAAGAAATTTATTTCGCCATCTTATACCCGAAGTTATCCGGCCGTGATTGAACGCGGTCAAGGATGCTGGGTCTGGGATGTTGATGGTAATAAGTTTTTGGATTTCAATGCCGGGATTGCGGTCTGTTCTACTGGTCATTGTCATCATGAAGTAGTCAAAGCAATCCAGAAACAAGCCGAAACTTTAATCCATATGTCGGGTACTGATTATTATTATCCTTTGCAGACCGAGTTAGCAGAAAAGTTAGCAGAAATCACGCCTGGCGGCATGAATAAGCGGGCATTTTTCTGTAATTCCGGCGCCGAATCGGTCGAAGGCGCTTTTAAATTAGCCCGGTATATGACCAAACGGCAATATGCAATTGCTTTCTGGGGCGCGTTCCACGGCCGGACTATGGGTGCTTTGTCTTTAACCGGCAGTAAAGTTACCCAGCGTCAGGGTTTTGGTCCTTTGATTGCCGGCGTGCATCATGTTCCATATGCTTATTGTTACCGCTGTGCTTATAATCTGGAATACCCAGGCTGTGATTTTGCCTGTATTAAACATATTGAAGATACTTTATTTAAGAAGACCGTGCCGCCAGAAGAGGTCTGCGGAATTTTTATCGAGCCGATTCAGGGTGAAGGTGGGTATGTGATTCCACCTAAAGGTTATTTTAAACGCCTAAAAGCATTATGCGATAAGTACGGAATTTTGTTAATCGCGGATGAGGTTCAGTCTGGCATGGGACGAAGCGGCAAGATGTTTGCAATGGAGCACTATGACGCGATGGCGGATATTTATTGTGTTGCCAAAGGTATTGCTTCAGGTATGCCGATTGGTGCGTTTGTTGCCAGTGCCGGTCTGATGAGCTGGCCATCGGGTGCGCACGCTTCAACTTTTGGCGGTAATCCGGTCTGCTGTGCTTCAGCCATGGCAACAATCAAACTTCTGGAAAACGGTCTGATTGACAATGCTAATAAAGTCGGTGCCGTGATAATGAAACGGCTGGAAACAATCCAAGCCAAATATCCTTTTATCGGCGATGTCCGCGGCAAGGGTCTCATGATCGGTATGGAATTGGTCGAAGATTCGATTACCAAAAAATCGATTCCGGAAAAACGGAATAGTATTGTGTTTAAGTGTTTTGAAAAAGGTCTGTTAATGCAAGGTTGCGGCAACTCATCAATCCGTTTTTCACCACCCCTGGTGGTTACTCAAGAAGAAGCCCATACTGCGCTCGATATTTTTGAATCAGTACTCAAATCATTTTAATTAACCCCGTACCTATTCATCAGAATGTATAGGTCAGGTGAAAATATTTCTGGATGAAACTGAACAGTGTTGAGAATAGGTGCGGGATAAAGTTTGTGAACAATAAGTTCGAAAAAGACGTTTTTCACACGATTCAAAAGTATCAGATGCTCGAGCCGAGTGATAAAGTCTTAATCGGTTTTTCCGGTGGGCCTGATTCAATGGCGCTTTTGGCGGTTTTGTATCACATCAAAAAAATATTGGGTATCCGACTTTCAGCGGCGCATATTAATCATCAATTGCGCGCTAAAGCAGCTTTAAAAGATGAAAAGTTCTGCTTGCAAGTCTGCAAAAAGATTGGGGTGCCGATTAAGGTATGCCGGGTAGATGTGAAAAAGTATGCCTTAAAACATAAACTGTCAGTCGAAGAGACAGCCCGGGTTTTACGCTATCAGGAATTGATTAAGCTCGCAAAACAAAAAAAATGCCAAAAGATTGCGCTTGGTCATAATGCGAATGATAATACTGAAACCGTGATTATGAATCTGATCCGGGGCACCGGCTTAGCCGGATTGGCTGGGATTCCGCCGAAACGAAACATTATTATCCGACCTTTAATTGAACAAACCCGCGATGAAATCTTAAAATATCTTCTTGACTGTAAAATTAAATATTGTAATGACCTGTCTAATATGGAATTGGGTTATCGCAGAAATTATATCCGTCATAAAATCGTGCCCATGTTATTACAAATCAATCCGAATCTGATTAAAACCCTAAGCCGCACTTCAGAAATTCTCAGGGATACGCAAAATAATATTGTAGCAATGGTCGCGAGTGCTCGAAAAGAAGTACTGTTAAAACCAAAAACCAGAAAAAGAGTTACCAGCCGTTATCTGATTGACACGAGAAAATTTTTATCCTATAATATGTTAATTAGACGCGAGATTATAAAAACCATGCTTCCCAGGCTTGATTTTGATTCAGTCAATAAGGTTATGACTCTTATCCAAAAACCAGCTGGCAAGAGTGTTGATTTAACCAAAGACTACGTTGCCTGGAAAGAATATGACAAAATTATCATTGGACGTAAAGATAAGCAGACAAATATAAGTGAGCAGATCTGGCCAGTGGACATTAATAAAGAGACAAAGATTTCTGAGCTGAATCTGGTTCTATATGCAAAGCAACATCGGTTTAGCAGCAAAATGAATAAAAAGCAGATCAAGAATCAAATGTGCTCGTACTTTGACAAATCAGCAGTTCTCTCACCATTGTATGTGCGTTTGCGAAGACCGGGTGACCGCTTTATTCCATATAAAGGTAAAGAGACTAAACTTAAAGATGTTTTGATAAACGATAAGATACCTGTACGAGCACGGAACCGGCTTCCTTTGTTATGTGACCAGCAAAATATTCTCTGGGTTATTGGTTCCCGGCGCTCAAATATTGGTCTAATTAATAGTAAAACGAAAGAAATTATAGAAGTGAAGGTATTAAATTAATATGACAAAACAACCCGTAAAAAAACCGATGCTAAGTAATTTTATAATCTGGATTCTGATTTTCTTGGTTGCCTGGACCGCCTGGAATTTTTTAGTGGTCCGACGCGGTACTAAGGCGGCTATAGAATATTCTCAGTTTATTAAAGAACTCGATGATAACAATATCAAATCAGTGACGATTTCTGAAAAAGAGATTACTGGTACTCTGAATCAGGAAGCGACCCTGCCTGGCGAGAAAAAACCGTATAAAGATTTTAAAACCTATATTCCGTTTGAAGACCCGGACCTGATAAACCGTTTACTTGGACAAAATGTTGCGGTGCTTGCCAAACCATCATCGCCCTGGACCTCGATTCTGGTGTCCGCGATTCCCTGGCTCTTGTTTATCGGTATCTGGATTTTTTTCATTAGACGGATGTCTCAAGGTTCGAACCAGGCATTCAGTTTTGGTAAAAGCCGGGCTCGATTGTTGGCTACGGACCGACCCAAAACCACTTTTGAAGATGTGGCCGGTGTTGATGAAGCTAAAGAAGAGTTAAAAGAAGTTATCGAGTTTTTAAAAGCACCGCAAAAATTCCAGAAGCTGGGTGGTAAGATTCCCAAAGGGGTCCTTTTAGTCGGCCCGACCGGCACCGGTAAAACTCTGTTGGCACGGGCAGTTGCGGGTGAAGCGGGCGTGCCGTTTTTATCGATTTCTGGTTCGGATTTTGTCGAGATGTTTGTCGGTGTTGGTGCGGCACGGGTAAGAGATTTATTTGAACAGGGTAAACGCAATGCTCCCTGTATTATCTTTATCGATGAAATTGATGCGGTTGGTCGCCAGCGTGGTGCTGGTTTAGGTGGCGGTCATGATGAACGAGAACAAACTCTCAACCAGTTACTGGTTGAGATGGACGGTTTTGATACTCAGGAAGGTGTTATTATAATGGCCGCAACTAACCGACCGGATATTTTAGACCAGGCATTACTCAGACCAGGCCGGTTTGACCGCCAGATTATGGTTGACCGTCCAGACGTGATTGGTCGGGAAGGTATTTTAAAAGTTCACACCCGCAAGATTCCGGTTGCGAAAAACATTGACCTGAAAATATTAGCCCGGGGTACGCCAGGATTTTCCGGCGCTGACCTGGCAAATATGGTCAATGAAGCAGCTTTGCTTGCCGCCCGGCGGAATAAAGTTAGTGTTGAAATGAAAGATTTCGAAGATGCCAAAGATAAAGTATTAATGGGCGTGGAACGGAAGAGTCTGTTCATTTCTGAGCAGGAAAAGACCTGGATTGCCTATCATGAAGCAGGTCATACCTTGGTTTCAAAACTGGTACCAGGTACTGACCCGATTCATAAAGTAACAATCATTCCACGTGGACAGGCACTGGGAGTTACCCAGCAACTACCGATTGATGACCGAAAAATCTATCCAAAAACTTATTGTGTCAATCAGCTGACTGTTATGCTCGGTGGCAGAGCAGCCGAAGAACTCCAGTTTAATGATACTTCAACTGGTGCTCGTGATGATATAAACCGGGCAACTATACTGGCAAGGAAAATGGTCTGCGAGTGGGGTATGAGTACAAAAATGGGTCCTGTAACTTTGGGTAAACAGGATGAAGAAATCTTTTTAGGTCGGGAAATGGGTCTGCATCGTAATTTTTCTAATGAAACAGCGCAATTAATCGACTCGGAAATCAAGAAATTTGTTGATGATGCCTATAAAAATGCGAAGAGACTGCTCAAAGATAATTTTGATAAACTAAAATCCTTAGCCCAAAAACTCTTGGAAAAAGAAATTCTTGACGGTAAAGAGATAGATGAAATCATTGGTATTAGCACAGAGCCAGCAACAGAAGCAAAATAATATGAAATTACTGGGTTCTTTAGTTGCATTGGTAACTCCCTTTACAAAAAAGAACGAATTGAATCTTGAAGGTTTAAAACAGAATATCGTCTTCCAACTTGATAATAAAACCAGCGGTTTTGTACCGTGTGGCACGACTGGTGAATCACCAACATTATCAGAACCAGAATGGACCGAAGTTGTCAAGATAACCGTCAATACAGTCAAAGGTAAAAAACCGGTAATTCCTGGCACTGGTACGAATAGTACTGATAAGACCATTAAACTGACTCAAAAAGCACAAGATTTGGGTGCAGATGCAGCGTTGGTCGTGACGCCTTATTATAACAAACCGACCCAGGAAGGTTTATACCAGCACTATCGGGCAATTGCGCGAGCTGTAAATCTACCGATTATTATTTATAATATTGTCGGACGCACTGCCGTCAATATGTTGCCCGAAACTATAACTCGGTTACATAGAGAATTTCCCAAAATAATCATTGGCGTCAAAGAAGCATCCGGTAGTTTAGACCAGGTCACTGAAATTATTAGACGCTGTGGCAAAGGTTTTATCGTGCTGTCGGGTGACGATTCTTTAACTTTACCAATCTTATCAGTCGGCGGCAAAGGTGTGATTTCAGTTATTGCCAACATCGTACCAAAAGCAATAGCAGAGATGATTGAATATTATTTTAAGGGTGAGAATAAAAAAGTAGTTGAGTTGAATAAAAAATTGTTTGCGTTAAGCAAAGCAATGTTTATAGAAACTAATCCTTCACCAATAAAATATGCGATGTCCGTATTAGGCATGCCGTCGGGTAAGGTAAGATTACCATTGGTGGAACCGACAGTGAATAACCAGAAACTCATTAAGCAAGCACTTCAGGATTATCCGATATTAAAAATCAAAGATTAAAAAACAGATGATTAATCTCATTGTAGTGGGAATCTGCGGTAAGATGTCAGGTTCAGTTGTATCCGCAATTGACCAAGAGCAAGATATGCAAATTGTCAGCGGCATTGAGGCAGTCGGACATCCATTAATCAGTCAACCGATTGGTAAAGGCTTTATCCAAGCTAATCTTAGTTCAATTATAAAAGAAGCGGATGTTGTGGCTGAGTTTGCCATACCTGAGATAACATTAGATAATATCAGAATTGCCGCAAAAGCGAAAAAACCATATATTATCGGCACGACCGGCTTAAAAGATTTGAGTAAAATCAAGCAATATGCTGATAAGATTCCGATTCTTATCTCAACCAACTTTTCCCTTGGTGTCAACGTATTATTTAATTTGACCCAAAAAACTGCCCAGGCATTAAAAGATTTTGATATCGAAATAATCGAAGCCCATCATAAGACCAAGCGGGATGCACCAAGCGGAACTGCCAAGAAGTTAGCTGAAGTCATCAGCATAGTAGGCGGGAATAACCCGACTGTTCACTCGATCCGGGCTGGGGATATTGTCGGTGAGCATACGGTTATGTTTACTGGCAAGGGCGAACGGCTTGAACTAATTCACCATGCAACCAGCCGTAATGCGTTTGCCAATGGGGTTATCAAGGCGATTAGGTTTATGTATAAGCAAAAGCCGGGTTTGTACGCGATGCAAGATGTTCTCTTTAGCAAATAAATAGCAACTTAGATCAGATTGATTTTTAGAGATAATATCGTTATATGACATATAAGGTCTTGACAGGCGTAATTTTTTAAGTATGCTATAATACTATGTTGATAAAAAAGAAACGTTGTATCTTCTGTCAGAAAAAAGAAAAGACAATCAGTTTTGACAATCCGGATTTGAGGCGGTTTATCAATGAAAAGGGTAAAATTACGCCGGCCCGTTATACTGGTACTTGCGCAACCCACCAACGGAAACTGAAACGAGCAATAAAATTAGCCCGTAATGTCGGGTTTTTATCGTTTACCAGCCGCTAAACTATGAAAGTCATACTTACTCAGGATGTTGACCGGCTTGGTAAAAAAGGCGAAGTAGTCACGGTCAAAGACGGTTATGCTCGTAATTATCTTATTCCTAAAGGAATGGCATTACAGGGAACTGAAGCACGGCTCCGCTCGATTGACAGTATTAAAGCCGAACTAGCAAAAAAAGATGAGCGGCATCTAAGAAAACAGCAGAAATTAGCAGAAAAACTGGCTACTTTATCTTTAAAAACAGAAATTAAAATGGGTGAACATCGTGCTTTCGGCGCGATTACCAATGCCGACATTGCCGAATTGTTAAAAGCAGCTGGTTATGAAATTGACCGGCACAAGATAGAATTGCCAAACCCAATTAAGGAAATCGGTATTTTTGACATTCCGGTTCATTTAGGCGAAGTAACCGCAATGGTAAAACTCTGGGTCGCACCAAAAGAACAATAAATCCAGTTCTAAACTATTCCATAATGGAATAAAAAAATGATTGAAGTAAAAGTTGCCGGTGTTCTGTTTGATAATCAGACCAATTCACCGGTAATGCTCTTAAAAGAACTGGATGGCAATAAAATTCTGCCGATTTTTATTGGACCAGTTGAGGCGACCGCAATTATTTATGCCCTGGACAATATAAATCTGAGCCGACCTCTGACCATTGACCTCTTAAAGCTGGTTATTGATGGCTTAAAAGCCAAAGTTACGCGCGTGCTTATTAACAACTTAAAAAACGATACTTTTTTTGCCGAAATCATCATTGAAAATAATGGAAAAATTTTGGCGGTTGATGCCCGTCCGTCAGATTCAGTCGGACTGGCTGTGCGCACCAAAATACCTATTTATGTTGCTGATGAAGTTATGAATACAGCCGGGATTATTATGACTGAACAGGACGAAGCAAGGTTGTCAGAACTACGCGATTCGATTCGCAATATTCCGCCTGAAGAACTTGGCAATTATAAGATGTGAAGATTATGCAAGCAAAAAGAACACTTGAGATATTAAAAAAAGGTACTGACCGGATTATCAGTGAAGACGGTCTTTTAGAAAAACTTGTTTCAAGCCAGAAGACCGGTAAACCTTTGCGCGCCAAACTCGGTATTGATGCCTCCGGACCAGATATTCACCTTGGTTTTGCCGTAGTCTTAAGAAAACTGAGACAATTTCAGGATTTAGGACATACGGCGGTCTTAATCATCGGTGATTTTACCGGCAGTATTGGCGACCCGACCGGCCGGTCAAAAACCAGGCCTCAACTGACTGATGAGCAGATTAAAGAAAATATGGCACGGTACCAAGAACAGGTTTTTAAAATCCTCAAACCTGAGCAGACTGAATTCCGTTGTAATTCAGAATGGTCAAATCCATTAACCAGTAAAGATATTATCAGCCTAGGCGCTAAATATACTGTGGCGAGAATTTTAGAACGAGAAGATTTTAGCGAGCGCTTAAAACAGGGTGTGCCTTTGTATATGCATGAGATTTTATATCCGTTGTTCCAGGGTTATGATTCAGTAGCGGTCAAATCTGATATTGAACTTGGCGGCGCTGACCAGTACTGGAATCTTCTGGTCGGTCGGGAACTGCAAAGAGAATTTGACCAGGAACCGCAGATTGTCATGACCATGCCGCTCTTAGAAGGCACGGACGGAAAACTGAAAATGAGCAAGTCTTATAATAATTATATCGGTATTGCTGAACCTGCCAAAGAGATTTTTGGCAAAACTATGTCGATTCCAGACCAGATGATTATAAAGTATTTCCAGTTATGCACTGACCTTGACCAAAACGAGATAAAAATAATTGAACAAGCAATGAAAGCCGGTGAAAATCCGAAAATATTTAAAGAACGGCTTGGTAAAGAAATTATTACGCTCTATTATTCAAAAAAGGAAGCGGACCAGGCAAGCCAGGAATTCGAATCTGTGTTTAAACTGGGTCAGATTCCTGAAGATATTGAAGAATTTATCGTACCGTCTAATCAGACCAATATTGTAGAACTATTAGTATCCACAAAAATGATGCCGTCAAAAAGCGAAGCCCGGCGTAAAATTTTAGAAGGCGCGGTCGAACTAAATGGCGAGCGGATTTTAGACCCGTATTTTGAGGTTAACATTGACGGCCCTAAAATTTTAAAGGCAGGTAAAAGAAAATTTTTAAAAATTCTACCCCAATAAAAAAAAGGTCTGTATAAAACAAAAGAGGGAACAGATACCTGTTCCCTCTAATTTTTTTTCTTGGTTATTGGATCGTTGCTTCGTCGAGTACATACCACATCTTCGTCAAGTAATTCATCATCATGCTTTCTTGATGGTATTTCACTGTACCAGTACCATCAGCATACCAGTAATGAGATTTAGCATCACTGCCCGACATGGTCATTTCCACTTTCCATGCATTTTGAGATATAATCAAATTATGTGGAAATTGAAAATATGCCTTTTTATGGGTATAATAAAAGCGCCGGTATCAACCAAAAACCGATACCGGCAGAAAGAACAACAATGATAGATTATAACAATAAAAAAGCTAAGTCAAGAGTCAATAAAAATCAACAAAAACATAAACAGAAGCTCCTGCGTGAATGTAAAGTTTATCTTGATAATACGCTTGAGAAAATAGCCCTGGCTGGTGCAAAAGATTCGATCGAAACCGCGCTCTGTTTAGAACAAGATGA
>JAGXRL010000085.1 GCA_018335915.1 Candidatus Latescibacterota bacterium | reverse complement strand
CCACGGATGACCACGGATGAAAAATGAAAATATCGAAGTTCGACTTCGATAGAGAACACAGAGTTTTACCTGGATTCCGGATCAAGTCCGGAATGACAAATTGAGCCGTCTGTCATTCCCGTCCCGCATCGATGTGCGGGATAAACTCTAGCGGGAATCCAGAGAAAATGGGTGCTCCCCAGTTTGATGGGTCGCACCCATAAAGAAAAGGGACGCTCCCAGTTTTATGGGTGCGTCCCTTTGTGTCCTCACTACCCTCTGCCTTTACGGAAAAGGGTTAGGATGAGGGGTTAGTTTTACTGAATTATAATCTTCGCTTCCGCAGTATTCAAACCGTCATTGTATTTAAGGAAGTAAACGCCATTGGGAATTGGGGATGTCGAATTTCTAATATCGAATGAATAGGAACCAGCATTCTTATACTCATTAACCAGAGTTTGGACCAGACGACCCGATGCATTGTAAAGTTTCAAGCTGACTTTGCCAGAAGCCGGAATCGTATAAATGATGGTTTTTGAGAAAGCCGTTGCCGTGAACTTGCCGACTGGTGTTGTCGTGATATCTGCCAAAGTCGAAGCGATTGTTGAAGGCATTACCCGAGCAATTGCTTTTGTGCCGGGCGTGTAAGACCAGAAATGTTTGGTCTTGTTACCAACCAAAAGCCAGATTTTATTGTCAAGATATGCCATAGCAGCACCGGTTTTCGGCGCCTCTTTCTTGTTAGCGAATTGTATCAATCCCAGCCATTCCCAGCCGGGTTCAGAATCGGGCGTGTATTTCCAGAATGTATTGGTCGCGCCGCCTTTGATTGCGTAAATCGCACCGTCACCGCTTGCGGTTGCTCCGCCGTCTTTGACCAAGACCTTTTTCTTGTACTTGTCAAACACAGTATCTTCGATTGGCAATTCTTGTTTGGCTTCCCAAGTCTGAGTTCCCCAGTTATAGGCATAGAAAAAATTTGCCTTGTCGCCGCCTTTGAGCGCATATATCGTGCCGTCGAGTAAGCTAATACTGCTGCCGTCTTTCCACGGTTTATTATTCACGCCGAGTTCGAGTTTTGCCAGCGGAGTCCAGAAATTCTCAGTCGGGTCGTATTCATAGAAGTTATCAATACTCGGGTCTTTTTTCTGGGCGCCAGCTAAAAGATAGACTTTTCCGTTATACGCCAGAATCGAGGTGCCGCCTTTCAGACCTTTAGGGCTCGGCACATATGCTTTAAGAGTCCAGCCCGCATCTGAGCTCAAATCATAAGCCCAGAATTCATTGGTGCCATTACCTTTAACCGCATAGATGGTGTTATCACCGTCATAACAGAGTGCCGCGCCTTTTGCCGGATATTTCTTATTGAGTTTCAGGGTATCGAAAACAGCGGTTGACGGTTTATATTTAAATCCGTAGAGAATCGAGTCGTTGTCATTATAAGTCCAGGCGGTCATATCATACTTATAAAAGCGCCCGGTTTTAGTGCCGGCAAACGCATACAGCATTGAACCGTCTTTACCACTGCCTGGCACGCCGACCAAAGCACCGCCGTTTTTAATAATCTCGCCAAATTCTTCCTTTGGTGTCCAGATTGCTGCGACTTGTTCGATTATTTCAAAGCCGTCGCCGTACAATGAATTATTCGGAGCATACATATCGCCGACCAGTTCGGTTTTTGCTTCTGTGCCGTAAATATTACCAATATCGCCTACCACATGATAAGATTCGAACGAGACGGTTATTTCTTCGCCAACTGCCAAGCCCGGCACATTAACCGTATCGCTGTATCCGTTCTCTTTCATTTGTGAAATCGTGAACACGACATCGAATGCCGGTGCTGGCTGATTGCCAAAATTCTTGACTTTGGCTTGTGGTACGACCAGACTGCCCTGCACAATATTGCCGGCTGGCGCAAGAACTTCAATCACGCCGACATCGAGCAATGCGACATAATCATCAATATCTGTGCTGTCACCAGCATTAACAAGCCAGGGTTTGGGTGCGATTGTATAAAATGAGAGTATTTCATTGGTAAACCGGTTGCGAACCTGCAAAGAATCGATAATACCGCTTTTGACTGCCATCCGGATATATCCGGCATCAGTCGATGTATATGTTTCATCGATGTTGTTGTTTTCTGTGATATAAGCACCGACAACCACTCCGCCTTGATATGCTAAAACAACCGCATTTTCTCTGGCTGGACCGCCGTCTGATTCATAAATATGACCATAGAGCCAGCCGCCATCACCGGTTGATGTCATATCCATTACTTTTATGGGCAGAGTATCTGAATCGCGATTTGTGGTTGTACCTAACCGCCGCATACGCACGGTTACAAAAGTATCGACTGTCGCGCTTGGTATTGCTTTCATAACAATCCAGAGTTTAACCGTATCAGTTACCTCACCGCAGGCAACAGTTGATAATGTTGTCCAAGTCGCGCCGTCTGCTGCCCAGACATCAGCCGTGTCATTCCAGGTTAAACCGCGAGTGCCGATTCTTCCTTTATAATAAAATGTATCATTAGGCGCACCGGGTTTGACACCCGCATAAACTGCAAAAGGCGTGCCTGTGCCAGGTGTTCCGCTGGTCGCGCCGCCTTCAATATATCGGGGACGGTTCAAAATCCGGATTATCGGCTCTGCGGTTATCAGATAATTATAAGTCGCTGTTCGCGATGATGCGCCTGAATCGTCTTGTGCCCAGACATGATAATGAATAGTCGTGCCCAGTGATTGTCCGGGAATCGTAAAAAAGAAAGTATCGGTCTTAAGACTGTCTTTACCTACCACGGTCCAGGTTGTGTCACCGGCACCCGGATTTGCCGCATATTTCAGACTGCATAAAAGTGCTGCGGTTGGCGTAAAATCATCGGTCACTTTTGTCCGTATTACAAATGCCTGGTCTGGTTCAGGTGTGAATGGAATTCTGGATAATGCCGAGATGATTGGCGGTTGATTACCAGGAATTTCATAAGTGATTGTCGAAATCCGGCTCGATGCGCCCGAATCGTCTTTTGCCCAGATATAATAATGAATTTTGGTATAAACTGGTTGTCCGGCTATTGAATAATAGAAAGTAGAAGTAGCGACATTGACGCTGTCATGAGTTACCGCAGTCCAGGTTGACGAATCATTAACCGCATAGAATAGACTGTCGGCAATATTTGCCAATGGACAATAATCATCAGTGATTGTCGCTGAAATCACGACCGGCACGCCGGCACCGGGAAATTGCGGTGTTCTCGTAACATTGAGAATTGCTGGCGGTAGATTATTAGAAGTCGGGAAAAGGTCATTCCATGTCTGTCCAATCCGAATACCATCAACGATAACACGCGGTGCATTTGCAGCAGTACCTTGCCGAAGTGCAATCGAACCGATATTTGATACATCTGTGCCTGTTGTTGGTTGCAGAGGACCAATTGTCGGGGTTCCTGGTTCAGAAGTTGGTATTCCTGATGTAAGGATAAAAAGACTGGCAATATCATTCGCCGCACCATCTACTATTTCATATTTCAGTATAAATAAGTAAGTCGTATTTAATGCATAACTATAATCAGTGAATGTAGTATCCTCACGATTTCTACCAAGACCAAATGCAATATTATCAGAACCATCTTTTTTTGCAAAAACTCTACCATTAAAATAAGATGTACTTAACGGATTGGAACTAAAGTGTAAGAAATAATCACCTGCTATTTTAGCAGTGTCAACTTTTACCATAAAAGAGACATAAACCGTTCCGCTCGTTTGAGAAGTAAATGTTCTATTTACATCTTCACCGGCAGTATCTATCTTTGCGGCTTCGCCAATACCAGAAGCAACATATCCAGAATAGGTCAATCCGGGTGTAGTAACTAAGATGGCATTTGCACCAGCACCACTATGCGCAGTCCAGTTGCCTGTTGCGGTCAGCGCCGTGCCAGCCGTGTAGTTAAAGTTTTCTTCCATCAGCAATACGCCGAAGGCAGTTGTGCTTAGCGTTAAGAGCATAACTAACACTAAGAGTTTTGTTTTTTTACTCATTTTATTCCCCCATTTTCCACTTTTGATGGTTGTTTTACCCTCAAATTTTTCAGTTGCCATCTTCAACTAAAAAGGGCTTTGTACTATACATCATTAATTCAAAAGGCAAAAATCATATCATTGTTTTAGAGTTTGAGGGTTTAGGGAGTTGGAGAGTTTAGGAGTTTTGGGGTTGGGGGTTAGGAGTTTTTGGGTTTGAAATTTTTTCAAGTAGTTTACAAATCCCTGAATAAGTTTTGAAACCCCGTTCGCTTCGTCATAAAGTATACTAAAATCTTTGCGAGCAAGATATTTTTGGTCTAATGCAACATACAGGTGAGATTGAAGTTCAGCGACCGAGCCATGAGCCATGCCAAGAAAATTAATGAGTTCTTTATTAGTTCGCCGGGCAAATCCTTCGGCAATATTTGCCATTACCGATACTGATGCACGTTTCATTTGATTAATCAAATCATAATCTTTTCTAAAATTGTCGGTTCGACAAATGCCATAGATTTTATTAGTTAACACCCGTGCTTTTTTCCACGCTTCAATGTCTTCAAATCTTTCGATTTTCGCCATAAAATAACTCTTCAACTCATAACTCTATAACTCCAAAACTCATAACTCTTAAACTCTAAAACTCTCAACTTGCTACCGTGATAGCATTATTTTTGCCGTTGTATTCCCTTTGTTCGTTTCCAGAGTAATGAAATATATGCCCGGTGCGACTAAATCGTTGCTTGCATTGCGTCCGTTCCAGACAATCTGGTTCGAACTCGGTTTTGCAAGAGTCTGCACCAAATTACCGGTTACATCGTAAATCCTGATTTGCTCAACGCTCTGTGGGTTTACATTAAAACTGATATTGGTAAAATCGCGGAACGGATTCGGATTCACGCTCAGCGCCAGGCGATTTGATGCCGGTGGCAAAGCACTGCTTTCTTCGATACCAGTCAAGGCAACCGACCAGCTGGTCGCAATGCGGATGCCGTCAATTATAACCCGCGGTGCGTTTGCCGCTGTGCCCTGCCGTAAAATCGCCGAGCCGATGTGCGGAAAATCTGCGCCCGCCGGCGTATTCGGACCGACTGTCGGCGTGGTCGGTTCGGTTGCCGGCACGCCGCTCGAAAAGACAAACATGCTGAGCACATCATTACTGTCACCAGCAACAAACTCGTATTTTAAGACGACCAGATAAGTCGTATTAAGCGCATAGGAAAAAGTGGTAAAGGCAGTGTCAAGATGTTTTTTACCCAGACCAAACGCAATATCGCCTGCCGCATTGCGTTTGACATGAAAACGGCTGCCATATTCATAACTGTTTAACGGCGATGTCGAGAGATGAAAGCAATAATCGCCATTGAGCATTGCTTTCTGGACATTGAGCATAAATGCAGTATATACCGTACCGCTGTTGGTAGTTGTAAAAGTCTTGTTAATATCTTCACCGGCAGTATCGACTTTTGCCGAAAGACCGATATTAGAACCGGCATAACCAGCATAAACCAGACCATATAAATAAACCCGAATCGAATTAGTGCCGGCACCGCTGTGCGCAGTCCAGCCGTAATTGGTCAAAACATTATTAGACGGATAGTCAAAGTTTTCTACGAACAAGGGCTGGGCAAATGCAATCGTTACCAATACCGCAATTAACAGGCATGCTTTTTGTATCATATTTTTGTTACTCACAATTCCTCCAAAAGTTTTTATTTATTTTTAATGACTTCATTTTGTATCTAAAAATTTTACTGTTTCTACAATCTGTCCACATGACTGGCTCACCAGTACAAGTAATAGTGTTATTATCTATGTAACGCCTCCTTTATGTTTATGGATTATAAATTATTTTTGACATTTTTGTTGTAATCACCGGATACTTTTTCATTATGCCACAACTCGTATTTTTAGCTTCACTAAAATTTTACTTCAAATAAACTTAATGTCAAGAGATAATCTTACTCTTTTATTTTTACTTTTGACATTTGAACTTTGGTTTTGACATTTAAGCTTTGACATTTAACATTTTCATACATCTGGATTCCCGTTGCCGCGGGAATGACAATCAACCGCATGTCGCTCCTGCGCAGGCAGGAATCCAGTAAAAAAGTGCCGTCATTGCGCTGTCGCCCTTGGCGACCCTGGCAATCTTACCGATGGCGAAAAGATGAGATTGCTTCGCCTTCGGCTCGCAAAGACATTAGGTACAGATATTGCGTGGTCGGTAATTTTGATTTTTGACTTGTAGTTTTGACTTTTGAGTTTTGCATTTTGAATTTAAGATGTATCGGTGCGTCCCTTGAAAGAAAATTGATATGCGTGCTTTATCTTGACTATTCTTTAATGAGTGGTATTATATTTATCAGTGTTTAAGATAAAAGTTGGTTATCGTTTTCTGCAGTATTATTTTCTGTTCGGGCTTTTGATAATCGTCGTTTTCGGTGTTTTTTATACCCGTTATCTGTTCCGGCAGCTCGAAAAAGAAACTGAAGTGCGCACCCGTATTTATGCCCAGTATATGCGCCGTGCCACCGAGCCGACCGAAGACAGTTCGGCTGAACTCGATATTATTTTCGAAGAAGTCATCCAGAAGATTGACTTTCCGGTCGTGATTACTGACCCGGCCGGCGAGCTCATCACCCTGACCAATATTGACGAACGCAACCTGACCCCTGCCCGTTTACAACGAATTATTAAACAACTCGATGCCGAGCACGAGCCGATTCCGTTAACCCTGGCTGAAGGTGATTCAGTGCGGATTTTAGGACAGATTCATTATGGTTTGTCGAGCTCGGCAAAAACTTTGCGCTCGTATCCTTATTTTCAGCTCGGCTTTCTGGTTGTCTTTATTCTTTTGGGAGTCTGGGGAATTTTGATGTATCACAAGCGCGAGCACGAACTCATCTGGACTACTTTGGCAAAAGAAACCGCGCACCAGCTGGCAACTCCGCTCTCGTCATTTGCCGGCTGGCTCGAAACATTGAAGATAAGGGAGCAGGGAGGAGAGAGCCGAGAGCAGATATTTGAGATGGAAAAGGATTTGGAGCGGATGAAAGAAGTGCTGGAGCGCTTCAGCCGGATTGGTCAGCCGCCCGAACTCAAAAGTTATTCGATTAAAGAGATTATTGAAAAATCGGTTGCGTTTGTTGACCGGCGCTCATCCGAACGGATAAAATTTGAGACTGATATCAGTTTTAACCCGCAGGTTATGGTTGACGATGTGCTCTTTTCCTGGACTATGGAAAACCTGCTCAAAAACGGCGTGGATGCGATTGGTCTTGATGCCGGTTTAATCAGAGTCGAGACTGCTAAAACCGAAGACAGCCAATATATCCAAATCGATGTGATTGATTCGGGTGAAGGAGTCAAAACTAAACAGGCAAAAGAGATATTTAAAACCGGCGCTTCGAGTAAAAAATACGGCTGGGGCGTTGGTCTCACCTTAGCCAAACGGATTATTGAAGAATACCATAAAGGGAAGTTATATTTAAAAGAATCAGTGCCAGGCAGAACCGTGTTTACAATACTGTTACCATTAGCATAATATGGAAAATCCTAAATCCGAAACTCTAAATCCTAAACAATATCAAACCACTAAAACTCAAAATTCAAAACCTTATGACTTAGAAGACAGAACATTGATTTTTGCGAAAGCAGTAATTCATTATTGCAAAAATTTACCGAAAACAATCATCAACATTGAATTAATCAAACAATTGGTGCGTTCTTCTGGTTCAGTCGGTGCCAACTATATTGAGGCGAATGAATCGTTGGGGAAAAAAGATTTTCTAATGCATGTTAGAATATCCAGAAAAGAATCAAAAGAAAGCCGCTATTGGTTAGAATTAAGTGAGCCTCACCAAGCAGATATCTGTGAAAAAGTACGCCTAATCACAGAAACAACTGAATAAATGCGAATCTTTGGTTCCATTATCGAGAAATCGAAATGATTTTTGAAATTAGAATTTTAAAATTGTTTAGGATTTCGGATTTGGAATTTAGAGTTTAATTTTTTATGAAAATATTATGGATTGACGACGAAGTTGACCTATTAAAACCCTATGTCTATTTCTTAAAAGAAAAGGGTTACCAGGTCGAGACCGCGACCAATGGTCCGGACGGAATTGAAAAAACCAAAACCCAGACTTTTGACTTAGTTCTTTTAGACGAGATGATGGTCGGCATGGACGGTCTGTCGGTTTTGCAAACCTTGAAAGAGTTTGACCCGAATATTTTAGTGGCAATGGTTACTAAAGTATCAGAAGAGCAGTTGATGAACAAGGCGTTCTCGCGCCTGGTTGACGATTTTATTATCAAACCGTTTACCCCGGCTCAGATTTTAGCGGTCTTAAAACGTTTGGTCGAAAAGAAAGAATTGATCAGCGAGCGCATCCGGCGCGACTTTAGCCAGCTCTCAGTGAAACGGCAGACGGTCGAAAATTGGAAAGACTGGATTGATTATTATGTCATGCTCTTAAACTGGCAGACGACCATGGAGCGGTTTGGCGACGATGTCTTAAAACAGAGTTTTTTTGAAGAACGGGTCGAAAGCAACAAGGAATTTGTCAAATATATTGAGCAAGTCTATCCCAAATGGCTCAAAGGTTCGGGACCAGTGCTCTCACACCGGTTGTTTGATAGTTTTGTTGTCCCGCATTTGAACAAGAAACCGGTCTATTTCTTTTTATTCGATTCGATGTGTTTGCAGCAGTGGTTTAATCTCTTGCCTTTATTAAAAGAATATTACGATATCGACACCAAATATTATTATTCGATTCTGCCGACTGCCACGCCCTATTCGCGCAATGCGATTTTTTCCGGTCTTTTGCCTTTGGAGATTTATAAGCAGAACCCGAAATACTGGATATTTGAAGAAACTGCCCAGAACCGTTATGAAGAACAGCTGCTCATTGAAAATTTGGCACGGCACCGTTTTTCCGAAAAGATTTTATACTTGAAAACCAGCCGCAATGAAGATATTGAAAACGGTATGAACACAATTCTTAACACCGATTTCAAGTTCTCGACTTTAATCTTGAATTTTCTGGATTTGTTAATCCATTCGGTCAAAACCCAGCGGCTTCTCGACGAGATTGTTGCCAATGAACAAAGTCTGGTCAGCTTAACCCGTATCTGGTTTGCGAACTCAAGCGTCTTTGCCCTGCTCAAGGCATTAAGAAAAAAGGACGCAACCATAATTATTACT
>JAGXRL010000084.1 GCA_018335915.1 Candidatus Latescibacterota bacterium | reverse complement strand
GTTCGGTTCGCCTGAACCCTGTGCCAGACCCGCTGCCTGTTTTAATAAAATCGCGGCGGGCGGACTCTTTACTATAAATGTGAATGTCCGGTCCGAATAAACTGTCAGCACGGCTGGTATAATCATACCTGGCGGCTGATTCTTGGTAATTGCGTTAAACTGTTTACAGAATTCCATAATATTTACGCCGTGTTGTCCTAATGCCGGACCGACCGGTGGTGCCGGTGTTGCCTGTCCGGCTGGTGCTTGTAATCGGACTACAGCGAGTATTTTCTTTGCCATAATTATGCTCCTACAATAAATTTCAATAAGTTTCTATAAATATCTGTATATTTCATTCTCTTTATATTGCCTGTACTTCAAAAAAATCTAAATCAATTGGGGTTGCTCTCCCAAAGATAGTTACAATAACTTTAATTCTTCGTCGGTCCGGATAAATCTCTTCCACGGTCCCGGAAAATCCCATAAATGGACCATTCGTAACTTTAACCGGTTCTCCTTTATTAAACGGTATTTCCGGTCGTAGTTTTTTACTGCCGGATTCAATCTGCTCGACAATTACCTCGACTTCTTTTTCGTCCAATGGCAGCGGTTGCTTTTTCGAACCCAAAATATGCGTAACGCCGGGTATCGAATTGACCAAATTCAGACTCTCTTCATTTGCTTCCATCTGCACAATTAAATAACCGGGATACAACTTGCGCTCTTCTGCTTCTGGTGCCGCCTTCCCTTTTTTAAACTTGGTAATATGCTCAACCGGGACAATGATATTGTATTCCTCACTGCCGTCTTCATTCTGTTTTTTGCCAAACAAATGCGACAGATTCTGCTGTTCAATCGTTTTCAGTAAAATATCTTTCACTTTTTTTTCTTGTTTGGTATAAGTGTGTACCACGTAATACTTCATCGTAAAACCAGATGTAACATATTGGAAAAAATCAGGTCAAATAACATGATTATTGCCGCCATGACCATCGAAAGTATAATCACCACTACAGTTGTTTTCAGCAAATCCGAACGTTTTGCCCATGAGACTTTTTTGAGCTCGGCGATTACGTTTCGAAAATAATCTTTTAGTCTTTTAAATATTCCCATTTGTTTTATTCCATTAATTAGCAGGCCTGGAGGGATTTGAACCCCCAACCCCCTGATTTGGAGTCAGGTGCTCTAGCCGTTAGAGCTACAGGCCTATTTCACTTCACGGTGTCCAGTGTGCTTACGGCAATACGGACAGTACTTTTTAACTTCTAACCGTTCCTGGCTCTTCTTGTTCTTACTCGTTGTATAATTGCGGTTTTTGCAATCTTTACAAGCAAGCGTTATAATCGGTCGCATTATTCAATGATTTTATCAACCACACCGGCGCCGACAGTTCGTCCGCCTTCACGGATTGCAAAACGAGAACCTGGTTCCAGTGCTACGGTTGTAATCAGTTCTACTTCGACATTGACATTATCACCGGGCATAACCATTTCGACGCCTTCGGGCAGTTTTACTGAACCGGTCACATCTGTGGTGCGAACATAGAACTGCGGTCGATAACCAGCAAAAAATGGTGAATGTCTACCGCCTTCTTCTTTATTAAGTACATACACACCAGCCGTAAATTTCTTGTGCGGATTGATTGTACCTGGAGTTGCGACAACCATACCGCGCATGACTGCTTCTTTTTCTACACCACGCAGCAAAATACCAACATTATCACCGGCGATCGCTTCATCTAAAGTCTTGCGAAACATTTCCAAACTGGTTGCGATTGTTTTGAACCGTTTGTCAAAACCAATAATTTCAACTTCTTTGCCCGGTACAATTTTACCACGGTCAACACGACCGGTTACAACTGTACCGCGACCGGTAATCGTAAATATATCTTCAATTGACATTAAGAACGGTTTATCAGTTTCTCTGGCTGGCTCGGGAATGAAATCATCAAGCGCTTTCATCAAATTCATTATTGATTGACAATCATCACAGGTACCACAACCACATTTCAATGCCTTGAGCGCACTGCCGCGGATAATCGGTGTTTTATCGCCAGGAAATTCATATTTATTCAAAATATCACGGACTTCGAGCTCGACCAAATCAATCAATTCCGGGTCTTCGACTAAATCAATCTTATTGAGATAGACGACAATTGCCGGCACATTAACCTGACGCGCTAAAAGCACGTGTTCTTTGGTCTGGGGCATTGGACCATCAGCAGCCGAAACGACCAGAATTGCGCCGTCCATCTGCGCAGCACCAGTAATCATATTCTTAATATAATCAGCATGACCAGGACAATCAATATGAGCATAATGACGTTTCTCAGTCTCATATTCAACGTGTGAAACCGCAATTGTTAAAATTTTAGTCTCATCCCGTCGTCCCTGCGAAATACTTGCTTTTGCGACATCGTCATAACTTTTATATTCAGCCAAACCCTTAGTCGCGAGCACTTTGGTAATCGCTGAAGTTAGGACGGTTTTACCGTGGTCAACGTGTCCAATTGTTCCCACGTTGAGATGCGGCTTTGTACGTGCAAACTTTGCCTTTGCCATTATTGCCTCCCAATAATATAATTTATATTCTTATTCATTTAGTTTCCTTTTTTTCATTAATTCAATTTTACTAAGCCCACGGTCGGAATCGAACCGACGACCTCTTCCTTACCAAGGAAGTGCTCTGCCGACTGAGCTACATGGGCAAAAACTATAATCATTAATTATATAAATAATTACAGATTTGTCAAGAGTTTATTTATAAAAAGTCTATTTTAAAGACAAGCAAATTTGGACGGTTTCTACCCGTCTCAATAAACTAAATTTTATTCTATTTCTGCTCTCCACGCTTTTTAGATTCGTGAATAGCTTTAAAAGCGGAGAACGGGACTCGAACCCGCAACCTTCTGCTTGGAAGGCAGAAGCTCTACCATTGAGCTACCTCCGCACTTTTTTAGGGAATCGGGATTTGGGAACAACGATCCGTATTTTTTTCCCCCGATTCCCTATTTACTCTTTCCTATTAATATAATGGACAGGGAAGGATTCGAACCTCCGAAGTCAATTGACAGCAGATTTACAGTCTGCCCCCGTTGGCCGCTTGGGTACCTGTCCGTCTTTTCAGTTGTTAGTTTTTAGTTGTTGATTTTTAGTCTAACAACTATTTTGCAAGCCGACAGAGGGATTCGAACCCCCGACCTGAGGTTTACAAAACCACTGCTCTTCCGACTGAGCTATGTCGGCACAAAAAATAATATAATATAAAAATAATGATTAGTCAAGCAATATATTAATAATAAGCAAACAGAGCTCAACTACTCACCCTGCTTTTATCGGAATTTATCATATTGAAAAAGTGAACGACCTGGTTTGAGATTGTTGCCGTTCGCTTTGCTTCATCTATTATGCTATGCGTTTGATCGCTATGCTACTCGCAAAGACAATTATAGTATAATTTTTCATCGTGAATTGTCATTTTGACTTTTGTATTTTGCATTTTTAATTTTTAATCCCTGCCTCTTTCCCGTCTTCTCTCCCGTAATTTTCCCCGTTCCCCTTCCTGATTTCTGACCCGTATTCTTACCCTAAATGCATTTCGAAAACCATCCAAATAACTTTTATTTATTCCTATCATAATCAGTTTTTGTATCCAAAAGATTTTCTCTATCTCGTTTTCTTCCAGAAGTCTTTCGTTACTTCTCACTCACATTTGAGCCCGACCCCCTGCGCCCTACCCCTTTGAAACCAGTTTTTAGATTTTAGTTATTGGCTATTAGTATATTAGACAAAAAAATCCGTCGAAAAAAGTTGCTATACAGTTGACATTTTGTGCTCATTTCCACTGATAGGATTACCACGAAAACACGAAAAAACTAAATAGAAAATATAGAATTTAGAATTTACAATGGTGAATAAAAATACGAATTTACATTTTTTATTCCATATTCAGAATTCAATATTCTGCTATTATTCATGTTACGTTGACAAAACTCTCAAATTGGTTTAAAATTAATATAAGTATATTAATTCAAATTATAGGAGTAGTAATGAAAAAAATCTTATTTTTGTCTTTTGTTATCCTTGCGTTAACAGGTATAAGTATCTATGCCAATCAACCTGAAGATTATCTTGTAAAAATTCAAGTATCCAATCAAAACGAAATTAACCAGTTACTTCGTGAGCGCATCCCTGTGATTCAGGAATTCTCTGACCAGGTTATCGCCAAGCTTAATAACCAAGAAATGTCTTTGCTCAGCGGCAAAAATTATGCAGTTCTTGATAAAATTGATTTTCAAAAAGCATATTATCTCATACTACCGATGAATTCTTTTGTCGCCGAGCAAATCCGCAGTCAATATGATGTCATAACCGAAGGCAATCCGGCTGAAGGCGCATATCTCTTAATCGTAACCAGTATTGACAAAGTCCACGATTTAGCACATATGCCAATTATGCTTACGCAGATTGATTTTACGCCCGTAACCTTATCCGTCACGGCACCCGATTATCCGGAACTAACATTTAATCCGCTGGTTCAGCAGATGGTTCAAAGCGTCAGTTCTGATTCAGTACTTGCTTCGGTGCAGCGCCTGCAGGATTTTCGCAACCGTTATTCAACTTCGGATTCGAATATGGCAGCGGTCAACTGGATTCGGAATAGGTTTATTGCGTATGGCTGTGACAGTGTTTTCACGCACAGTTTCAGCACTACCTATAAACCAAATATAATCGGTGTCAAACGGGGTTTTACTTATCCGGATAATATCTATTATGTGATATGCGGTCATTTAGATGCGGTCAGTAATTGTCCGGGTGCCGACGATAACGCATCTGGCACAACCGCAGTCTTGGAAGCATGCCGGGTTATGCAGGACATGAACTTTGAATATTCAATCCGTTATATCGGTTTTAATGCCGAAGAACAGGGTTTAATCGGCAGTAATGCTTATGCCCAGATGGCAAGAAATGCCGGCGATTCGATTCTTGGCGTATTCAATTTTGACATGATTGGTTATGCTGATATCCATCCCGAAGATCTTGAAGTAATTGGTAAAATCTCAAATCCAAACTGCAGTTCTTTTGTCAACCATATTATATCGAGTGCCGCGACTTATGTGCCAGAACTGCAGACCAACCGCAGAATGGTGACTAGTTTAAGTGGTTCGGACCATCATTCATTCTGGCAGAGAGGTTATGTTGGTTTCTGCGGGATTGAAGATTATCCTTTGACCAATCCATATTATCACCTACCCAGCGATACGATTGGCTCAGGATTCAATTCATTGTCATTCTGCACCAAAGTCATCAAAACCGGAGTCGCCTCATTAGCCAGTCTTGCCAATCCGATTTTTCCGAACCAGCCATTAGTAGTGTATCGCAGTTACCGCATCACTGAAATCAACGGCAATAACAATAACCGCTGGGATGCGGCTGAATCTGTTAATCTATATATCACCTTACGCAATATCGGACAGATTACTGCCAATGCAGTCTCGGCAACGATTAGCACTGTTTCTCCTTATGTTTCGATTATCCAGAACCAGGCAGGTTTTGGTAATATTGGTGCCTTGGATACTTCGGTTAATACCACGCCTTATGTCGTGTATGCACTTCCCAGTACCCCAATTGCCCACAATGCCAATTTTAACTTAACCGTTACCAGCACAGACACGACCTGGCATTACACTTTTTCAATCCCGATTGGTCAGTTTGCTACGACTGACCCGATTCCTGATGGTCCGCGCAGTCCGTCTCTTTACTGGGCATATGACAATACTGATCTGATGTACGGTCAACATCCGGTTTACAACTGGAGAGAAATAAAAAATATCGGCACCCGACTCCTGTTTGACCATAATGACCAGGTGCGGGTTGTTCCTTTACCAACTGCGTTTGGCTCAATAAAATTCTACGGTCAGAATTATTCAAGTATCTCAATCAGCGTGGACGGATTTATTACTTTAGGTTCAGATACGACCCGTGCTTACACCAACCATCCGATTCCTTCGCCAAACGGTCCTGCTGCAATGATCGCCGTAAATTGGGATGACTTATTACACAGCAATACGACTAATGTGGGCGGCATTTACTGGTATTATGACTCACTTATCAAAGCAATGATTGTCGAATGGGATAGTGTTTCCTATTATTCAGTATCGGTTCGCGATAAGTTTCAGGCAATCATCTTTGATTCAACCTATACTACATCGAGTGGCGATAATATTATTATTGCTCAATACATGACTGCGAATCGATTTACGAGTTCGACCATCGGTATCGAAGACCCGACTCAAACCATCGGTATCCAATATCTGTTTGATGGTAATTATCATCCTGCCGCAGCGCCAATTCAACCGCAGCGGGCAATAAAATTCGTGACCAACTCGCCAATGGGTATTGTCAGTTCTGAAATTCCGTCGATACCGCAAGCCAGAAACCACTCGATAACTATATCGCCGAATCCGTTTAAAAATCAGACCACAATCTGCTTAACCTCACCCCTGTCAAATACTGATAAACCTCTGATAAGAATCTATAATTCTTCGGGACGGCTGATTAAATCTTTCTCTACAGCACAGGCAATCTGGGATGGTCGAGACCAAATCGGCAAAAAAGTCGGTGCGGGTGTTTACTTCGTAAAAACGGAAAGCGAAATCAAACCAACGAAAATTATTTATCTCCGCTGAGCTTAAGAAATAATTTCTTAAGCGTTATATGTTAGCGCTGTAAACGCAACCGCAGTATTTCTGGCGGTATAAGTCTAATTTCTTTGCAATCGTCAAATTGTATCGGTCGTCAGCACTTAAATTTATCGGAACATATTTCTTATTATACAGTTTGGCATAATATAAACCCCAATTATTAATAAATTGAGCATCTTTATGCGGATTGACGGTCAAAGTCGTGGCAAAACACGGGAAAGTTTTTTCATCTGACAACTCAGCCGTCTCTTCTAATCTCAATTTGAAACACCGCCAGCATCTTCGGCCTCCTTCTGCCCAGTGTTCAAAACCAGTAACTGCATCGTGCCATGTTTTTGTTTCGTAGTCACCGCGTATTAAATCGAGATGGTAATGATTGAATAAAATCTCTGTCGCTTGTAGCCGATGCTGGTATTCGTCCGGCGGTTCAATATTGGGATTATAGAAAAACCCGGTTATGTTATAGGACGGCAGTAATTTTTCAATAACCCGGCTTGCGCAAACACCGCAGCAAACATGCAGTAATAGATTCTTTTTCATAATTGACCCCTTATTCGTTCTGGTTTATTCCTGCTCTTTTAATTCCTCTTTTTTGTTTTTTATCTTTCCCTCAATTTTATCAATTTTATCAAATAAAGTCTTGAGTTCGTTACTCAGATTGAATTCCATTTTCTTTTTGTGTTCCTGGTATCGTTGCTTACCTAATTCAAGCAGGTAACGTTCTTTTTGACGGGTTAAGGAAAATATCTCCATTTTGAGTTTGCCTTTGGCAGTCAAATCTTCTGCTTCTTTCATTGCGATTTTGGTTGTGTTTTTAACCCAGCTTTTTATCTCATTCCAATCAATTGGCATAATGCCTCCCTTTAACATGTTCTTTTCAGTGTAGAATTACAAATTTTTCTATGACTGATTGTTTATCGTCTCGGGTAAAATCAACTGAGCGCCCGGTTATTTTATATAAATAAACACCGTTTGCGGGCGTTTGGCCATACTGGTCTAATCCGTCCCATTCAATCTGGTTATACCCAAAATTACACATCCGGTTACTTATTATCTTAACCAACCGGCCGGCAATCGTATAAATTTTTATCTCAACCACAGCCGGTT
>JAGXRL010000083.1 GCA_018335915.1 Candidatus Latescibacterota bacterium | reverse complement strand
GATAAAATCCCGTACCACTTTCATGATTTCGTAAAGTATCTAAAATACTACTTCTACTTAAAAATTCTATTTCTCTACTTTTACCGATTTTTCGAGCGTATATTTGACTTGAAAAACTGTCAATTTCAATTATTTCTTCAGATCTAATAACTGGATTTAGGATTAATTTTATATTGGATTGGTTTTCACGAGCAAAACCACTTGAAAAGATTGCTAAAAACACAACTAAAAATACTAAATACCTATACCTTAACATAATTGCATTATACATCTACGCTATCCATATTGTCAAGCATAAATTACTTAAGGGACTACTTAAGGGACCGTCCCTTAAGAAGCTCGGCTGATATGGCACAAGCAAAAGCATTTGAAGCTGAAACGCAATATGGTATATTTGCTCCTTGCTTACAGGTCAAACGCCTGACTGACCTAATAACCGACTACAACGCTAAAGGCATACCAATTACAGGTTTTATCAGGTATCAACCATATCCAGTCGTAAGGACATATCGAATTACTGACGGTAAACAACCAAGAACTGATATAAGTAATAAGGGCAAGCCCCCCAGTGAGGGTGGGGCTAGCCCCCTAGTGTCGCATAACAAATCTGAAAAACAGGAAGGAGGTGATGATTAATGGGTGTAAGACCAGCAAGCAGACGACTTGATAAATGTCTTCTTAAGGGACTGTCCCTTAAGTTTTTTCCTTAGGGTAGAGTCATTTTAAAAACGGACTTACAAATTCATTGATTCGGTTATTTCTTTAGATAATGTAGGATATTTGCTAAGCCATTTTTTCCGTTCTTGTTTTAAGGTTTGTACCCGTTCTTGATATTCTTCTTCAGCATAATAGTTCATCGGATTGTATAATTTAAGGTCGATATTTGGTATATCGGTTGGTATTAAATAATTCCAGTCCGGGTCAACCTGCCAGGTTATCGAACCGCGTCCAATCTGGGTCAAAATTTCTACTGATTCCTGGACCGTAATTTTTTCTCCATTTTCACCGCCGACCCTACCCGTGTTTAATACATATGCTTCCATATCTGGGTGCGCTTTTAAAATATTATAGAACCGGTTACCTTCATCACTTTCCGGACCGATAATCAAAGGATTGGTACCGACCACGCGTTTTGACTTACCAACCTGAGTCGGGTCACCAGCCGAAGTCTCGACCGATTCACCAAGCATGAAGAACGCTGCGCCTTGTTCAGGCGTTAGTTTAATTACCGGCGGAATAATATCATTGCGACGGCAAATAAAAATCAAGACATTGGCATAAGGCAGGTTAATGCTATTATCAGTATATGCCATTTCCTGGCGCATCACAACTGCCCTGCCGTTTGAAGTCAAGAGACAATTCTGAAAATCAACGGTTCCGTTCTCTTCGACTAAAACATTTTCGAGTATCGCATTATGACTGGTTGCTGTTTGATATAACAAAGGGTCAGTTTTAGGACTTAAGCCCTCGGTTTTGGCATAGAAATTCTTTTCCGTACCGATTGCTGACCCATCCGGTAATAAAAATACGACATCATCCTGTTTGATAATCACGCCTTCGTCGCCCTGCAGAAAATGATGATGACAGGTCAAGGTTGTCTTACCGGTTCCTGACAATCCGAATAATAACACTCCTTTTTTAATCAGTTTCTGGGTTTTGTCCTTAACCTTTATCATTTTACTACCCGCATGTAATCCGAGCCAGCCACGCTGTTTCACAACATACATTGCCATCCGTAAAAACGCTTTTTTCACTTCACCGGTATAATCGCTACCTAATATAAAAGTAATACCCTGTTTTGGTAAAACCAGGACTTTGCGCTCCGGCCATTCTGGTATTGAAACGACAGTTAAATCCGATTTTGATTTTTCAGCCGATTCGAACAACATTTCATGCCACATAAACGCATTACGAGCAAAATCTTTTGTGACATAGAATCGACACAATAAATCAATCTGGTCAGACTGACACATAGTCCGTTCCACCATGACCATAGTCTTTTTAGTAATATATTCCAATACTCGCTTGATTATTTCGCTCTGTTCAGCATTCGGTTCATTATCGATTATTTCGGTAAACTTGGCGCTCCGCGAGCGGATATGCGAAACATACGAAGCACTGCTAAACTCAGTCGTTATCTCATCTTTGCCAGCTAAATTCCTTAATTCAACCTTATTTAAATTCTTAATCAGGGCTTTGGGTTTTATTTCAATTGTCATATAAAACAATTATAGCATAAAATTCTGTTCATGTCAAAAAATTAAAGCCCCGTTGTTATATGATATCTTATTCTTGACTTAACTGAATATCATTTATATTATTTTGTTAGTGGCAAATGTTTTAGTAACTGGTGCAAATGGTTTTGTCGGCAGTCATATGACCGAAGCGCTCTTACAAAATGGATATCAGGTTCGTGCTCTGGTCAGGAAAAACGCTGATTTGCAATGGATTGAAAACCTGCCGATTGAGATATGTTATGGTGCGATTGCTGATAACAAATCACTTGATAATGCATTAGACAATATTGATTATGTCATTCACATTGCTGCTGCAACCAAAGGTGCATCGGAACAGAATTTTTATGATGCAAATGTTACCGGCACGATTAATTTGGTTAACACCTGTCTATCTGAACAATCACGAATTAAACGCTTTGTATTTTTTTCAACCCTTGCAGTTACTGGCGGCACACAAACGCAGGAGTGTATCAATGAGAGTTTTAGTTGTAGTCCGGTCACCCGCTATGGCAAAACTAAATTACAGGCTGAACAAATTATTTTAGAAAAGAAAGACATGCTTCCGTCAGTAATTCTGCGGATCAGTGCTGTATATGGACCGCGGGATACCGAATCGCTCGCTTATTTCAAGTTTCTCAAAAAGGGCATTCGACCGATTTTCGGCAATAAATCCTCGCTCTGTTTTGTGGCAGATGTTGTCCAATCAGCCATGCTCGCAATCGAAAAAAAAGTTGCCAGTGGTTCGATTTATCATATCTCTGACGGTAATAGTTACACCTTAGATGATATTGCCCGGGTTGCCGAACAAATACTCCGCAAAAAAACCATCCGCATAAAATTTCCAGTACCGATTTTAAGTATCTACGCTCAAGTTGTCCACTATCTTAATCCTAAAGCAACTGTCTTGAGCAAAGACAAAGTGAATGAGTTAACCAAAGAATGCTGGGTCTGCGATATTCAGAAAGCAGTCAATGAACTCGGATTTCAGCCAACTTATTCTCTGGAACAGGGATTACGAGAAACGATTAAGTGGTATCAAGAACATAAGTGGTTATAAACAAATGAATCAGCATAATGCTCATCAACCGATCTTTCCATTATCAAATAATAGCCCTACTTTATTCGGTTTATTAGTATGAATAAGAACGAAAAGATTAAAGAATTAGAACAGACTTTACAAAGAAATTCAGTGCGGGTCATATACGATAATTTAAAGAGCGAAGGCGGTCTGTGTAAAGTTAAAGATAAGTATTATATAATTATCAATAAAAATATCAGTGCGGAACAGAAAATAGAAATTCTTTCTTACGGTCTCATGCACATTACGACGCAATCAATCCGGGAAAACCATTTTCCGAATTGTTAACCGAATTGAAATTCTTTGATTCTTTCGTATATCGGTCCGCTTGGATAGAGTGTGCTTTTGAAAAGCGCGACTGATTTGACCAAAAAATCTTCGCTTTGATATGTTGTTTCGAACACTTTTGGATTTGTAAACCGAAATTTCACTCTGCCGATAGTTAAGTGCGGGTGAAATTTTCTCGCTTCTGGTTTGAACCCGATACTGGTAAAACCGTTTTCAATCTTTGCCTGCAGCTCGGTAATCTGGTCAACTCCTTTTTCAACACCGAGCCAGATAATCCTTGGCTGTTGCTGGTTCGGGAACGCACCAATATCTGATAATGACAATTCAAATGGCTTCTGGGTTTTGATTATTGACTCGAGTTGTTGGCACCCGCTCTCAATAAACTCCCGGCTCGCATCGCCTAAAAAAAGCAAGGTGATATGCAGATTATCTCGTTTGACCCATTTTACTGAAAAATCTGCTTTAGCAAACTGATTGAGCATTATCTCGATTTCAGTCCGGATTTTTTCCGGTATCTCAATCGCAATAAAAGAACGGACCATACCAGAATTTTGAATTTTTGTCAATTTTATGACAACACCTCAATCGTGCGTCGCAACAAGTCAAGCGCTGCCATAGCCGACTTTTCTTTTATCATTCTGCGGTTACCAGTGAAGTGGTATTGTTCATGTTTAGCCCCTTTTTTAGTAGCGATTCCAATGTAAACCAGTCCAATCGGTTTATCTTTGGTCGCACCAGTCGGCCCAGCAATTCCAGAAACGCTTATGCCAATGTCAGTACTGAATCGCTCCCGAATCCCGCTCGCCATCTCTAATACTGTTTCTTTACTAACCGCACCGAATTTTCTTAATGTGCTGTCCTTAACGCCGGTAACCATCTTTTTCAGTTTATTGCTGTACACGACCGCGCCGCCGATAAAATATTCAGAACTGCCGGCAACATTACTGATTTTATCAGCAACCAGTCCACCCGTACACGATTCAGCCACGCCCAAAGTCAATTGCTTTTTGTGTAGTAAAATACCTACGACTTGTTCAATCGTTTCCTGGCCATAGCCGTATATGCAAGGTTTTAAAACTGTTTTTATATCTTTATCAATACTGTGACAGGTTTTCTTATCTTTTATCCGGCTGACCTTTATATCGACCCCAAGGATTGACGGCAGGAAAGCAACTTGAATATGCTTATATTTTTTCAGAACGCCGTTAATCTTATTGACAATTTCCATTTCCGGTATGCTTGTGGTTCGAATCAGCAAAGTAATATCTGATTTGAGTAAATATGTATCGCTCAGAAACGGAATTACGCCGGTTTCAAAAATCCTCTGCAACTCATGGGTAACACCGGGCAGCAGTATCATAACCTTTTTACCGTGTTTTATGATGAGCCCGGGTGCATGTCCAACCGGATTATCCAGCACAATCGCTCCTTGAGGAATCAGCGCTTGTTTGGTTGCCAGTTCTGGCACGACCCGGCCCTGACTCGAAAAATACTGTTCTACTCTTTTTAGGATTGAGTCGTCCAAGACCAGTTTCTTGTTCAACACATTAGCAACACTGATGATTGTATGATCGTCCGGAGTTGGACCAAGACCGCCACATATAAAAATCAAATCTGCCTGACTCATTGCATCTTTAGTCACTTGTTCGATAACAATTCCGTTATCACCAATCGTTATAATTCGATTAGGATTGATGCCCAGTTCATTAAGCCGGTGGGTAAGATAATATGAATTAGTATCCTGGGTTCGACCGGACAAAATTTCATCGCCGATGACTATTATCTTAGCATCAGGCATATCAGATTATCCAGAGCAATATTCTTAAAAAAATATTTGCATAAATACCCGAAACAATATCATCGAGCATCACACCTAATCCGCCTTTGACTTGCTCGGTCTTACGAATCCATAACGGTTTAATGATATCAAATATCCGAAAGAGCACGAATCCGACCAGTAGAATATACCAGTTGATTTTAGGGATTAAAAGAAAAGTCACCAAGATACCGATAAACTCATCAATAGTAATGCGCTGGTCGTCTTTCTTCTGCCAAACTCTGCCCAGGTATTCGGCTGACAAAGTTCCGATTACCAAAACTGTTACGGTTACGATAAGATATGCCAACCAATTGTGATGCAGCAAATAAACGAGTGGTAATGCTAAAATACTGGCAAAGGTACCGGGTCCGAATGCAATAAAACCGGTAAATAAACTTGTACCGATAATGACTGGAATCAGGTTTGGTTTCACTCGGGTTTAAAACATAAATTCAAAATTCAAAATTATTTGAATTGTTTTTCCTTGTTTACTATCTGCGTCGTCGGGACGGAAATCTTTTTTCCCACTCAACTACCAATGGCGCGGCAATAAAAATAGTTGAATATGTTCCCAGGATGATACCGAATGATATGATACGGGCAAAATCTTTGATTGCCGCCGCACCAAATATCCAGAGCATCAAAGCCACCACAAAAGTCGATAATGCGGTCAGCACGGTACGGGATAGAGTATCATTAATACTCCGGTTGATAATCGCTTCAAACCCGACTTTATGCATCTTGCGCAGATTCTCGCGGATACGGTCGGATATAACAATGGAATTGTTTACCGAGTAACCGACAATCGTTAACAGCGCAGCAATAATCGGTATTGAGATTTCGGTGCGGGTTATTGAAATGAACCCGATTGCAATCAGCACATCCTGGATTAAAGCAATTACTGCTGCGGTTCCGAGCCGGAAGTCAAAGCGAATACTGACATAGATTAGAATCCCGAAAATACCAATCAGAATTGCCAGGATTGCGTTGCGTTGCAGTTCTTTGCCAATCCGGGGTCCGACAATTTCAATCCGGACAATTTCCGGCGTGTTATCTGGTATTGCTTGTTTGAGCAGTTCGATGACTTTGATTGAAGTGCTTTCCGCAGCTTCGGCAATGCCTTCGGATTCAAACCGGACAATAAAATCGTACCCTTCGCCAAATTGCTGAATCGATGCGCTGCCCATCGAGAAGTTCCGGAACACGCTTCGCAGATTGGCGGTTGTAATCGGTGACGAAAATTTCAGTTCGAGTAAGGTTCCGCCGGCAAAATCGACGCCATATTTTACACCCCGATGCACAACTAAAGATACGATTGTTAAGATAATCAATAAAACAGAAAATGCAAAGGCAAAATACCGTCGCCCGGTAAAATTAAAATCTGTTGATTTAAATAACTGTAACATTTTATATTCTCAACCTTTCTTGGGGAAATTGGGTAACTGCCCATTCAAAAATCCAACGACTGATATATACTGAAGTTATGACATTAATAATAAGACCGACAATCAAGGTAATCGCAAAACCTCGGATCGGACCCGTACCCAAAAAATACAGCGCAACCGTGGTCAGAATCGTCGTGACATTGGCATCGAAAATGGTTACCGAGGCACGCGAATAACCGGCATCAATTGCTGCTCTGACTTTTTTACCCAGTTTTAATTCTTCTCGGATTCTTTCAAAAATCAATATATTGGCGTCAACCGCCATTCCAATTGTCAAAGCAACACCAGCAATACCCGGTAATGTCAAAGTTGCCTTGAGTCCAGCCAGCACCACCATAATAAAAAATACATTCAAGAATAATGCGATGTTCGCAATAAATCCGGTCGCGCTGTAATAAATAATTAAGAACACCGCGATTATGAGCGCACCGAACAAACCGGCTCGAACCCCTTTATCAATCGAATCCTTGCCTAAAGCCGGACCAACTGAACGCTCTTCAGATATTACCACGGGCGCGGGTAAAGCACCAGAGCGTAATATAATTGACAAATCACGGGCGCGGTCCGGATTATATTCGCCGGTCGTAATCATTGCTTCGCCAGTGGGAATCCGCTCCCGAATTACCGGCGCAAACCGTACCACATTATCCAGGACAATTGCCAGGCGTTTATTAACATTGCGACCAGTAATTGCAGCGAATTTAGTTGCGTCGCGGCGGGATAATTTCAGACTGACAATCCAGGTATTTACCAGATTCGGGTCACTGCCCTGATAAGGACTCGGGCTCGCATCAGTAATACTGGCACCAGTCAGTTCTGCTTCTTTTTTCAAAAGATAAAGCTTACGCACCCGGCGGTTTTGTTCAACTTCAGGCAGCCCGAACAAGAATTCGTGGTCTTGAGGTACAACATCTGAAGCAAATGATAACAAACGGTTAAATTCTGCATAATCGGCTTCTTCAACTCCGATATCAGTCCGGTTAATCGTAATAAGATAATGCATAAAATCGCCTTGTTCCCGTACCAGTGTATCTTCCCGGTTCACGCGCCGATAATAATCGTCAATTGCTTTCAACACATCCTGGGTTTTCTGTTCATCCGCAACCAACCGGAACTCGAGTAAAGCAACCTGACCAATTAAACCTTTTGCCCGGTCTCGGTCAACACCCGGTAACTGCACCAGAATTCGGTCCTGCCCGACTTTCTGGATAATCGGTTCATATACGCCAAACTGGTCAATCCGGTTCTGAATAACCGCCAGCGCGCGGTCAGTAGCATCACGGGCTTCTTCTTTACTCAGTTTTGCCTTATCAACTTCCAGAACCATATGCATGCCGCCGACCAAATCCAAACCCAGATGCAAGGCGCGCTTGTGCAAGCCGGCTTCTTTTTCCGAAAGTTCATTCTGCCGTAATGCAACCCGCATGCTGTCATCACGGGTCAGGGCTTTTGCCCGCATCTCTTCCAACGCTCGTCGCTCTTTAGGTATCTGATTATATAATACAAAAGTCGGATACAATGTATAGATTCCTAATGCCAGTAAAACAATAATAATACCGGCTTTTAGTTTACCGTGTCTCATTTATTTTTCCTCCGTTATATTTGATTCTCGAATAATATTTTTCATATCCTGCACTGCCTGTTTAAGACCAATCATAACTGCCCGCGCAATAATAGAAAACCCGATACTAAAACCACTTACTTCGCTGATTTGCAAAATCGGTTGAATATTCCAGTAATCAATACCATGCCCGCAGTGCACGAGCAATCCTTTTTGATGGGCATATCGGGCGGTTTTTTCTATTTTTTTGATAATTTTGCTTTGGTTTTTTATATCTTTGGTGTATTGATTAGTATTAATTTCAATCTGGTCAGCATACAGACTCTTTACTGTTTGAACCTGCTTAATATCGGTCTCGATAAAAAAACTCAATCTGATACCGGCTTTTTTAACCTGCTCGGCAATGGGTTTTATCCGTTGATAATTTTTCACCACATCCAATCCGCCTTCAGTCGTAAGTTCGTCAGGCCGTTCTGGAACTAAGGTTACGACATCTGGCTTGACTCGCTGAGCAATTTCGAGCATTTCTTTAGTTGCTGCCATTTCCAGGTTCAATTCGGTCTTAATCGTTTTGCGCAAAAGTTCCAAATCCCGTTCATTAATATGTCTTCGGTCGGTTCTCAAATGCACAGTAATGCCATCTGCCCCGCCTAATTCAACCAAAAAGGCGGCATGAACCGGGTCAGGTACTGGTTCTTTGCGTGCTTGTCTCAGCGTCGCAATATGGTCAATGTTAACCGATAATTTTCTCATGTCGATGTTACATTCTATTAGAAAATAAGCGTTTGTCAATACCAACCCAAAGACAGCAAATAATTCCTGCTTTGTTGTCCGGATCGACTTCGCGAATTACTCATGCTCAGATTCATAAAAACCGGCTGTGGTATAATAGCTGTAACAAGATAAAATATGTCCATACCAAACTAAAGATGGAAACATAGTGGTTGTGGACAATTTATGAAGCAAGAGAGATTATACATTTTATAAGGGTCCGAAGTAAACTAATTTTACCCGAATTCTCAATTTTTATTCTTGACAAATGTTAATTTTTGATTTATTTTAATGAAACGATACAGACATTGGAGGCATTATGAATCATTATAAGATGTCGTTCGTATTATTAACTACTCTCTGCTCAATACTCCCTGCCTGCTTAAATGCACACCTGGGTCAGAAGATATAATGGGACTGTAAATGGTTATGATTATGCAACTGCTATTGCGGTTGACTCTTCGGGCAATGTGTATGTGACCGGTGAAAGTTGGGGTTCTGGCACTTCTTATGATTATGCGACAATTAAATATGTACGAACCGTAACGATTGAAGAAGACGAGATTGTGGCGCTACCGCGCGCAATGACATTAGGTATGCAGATTTTTCCTAATCCAGCCAAGTCACTAACCACTATCCGCTATTCGTTACCATTCAAGTATATTCTCCCTTCGTCGACCGGAGGGAACAAAGGGAGGGTGACATCGATTTCTTCTTCACCCTCACCCAAACCCTCTCCCATTAAGGGCGAGGGATTTACAAAAATAACTTTACAACTATTCGACATCTCTGGAAGACTTGTTAAAACTTTAGTGAATGAAAATCAGAAACCCGGCAATTACTCTTTAACCCTTAACACCAAAACGCTTTCCTCTGGTGTCTATTTCCTGTATTTACAAACTGATGATAAAAAATTATTGAGAGATTGGTAGTTGTAAGATAAAAGCAACCACGGATTAGACCGATTAGACGGATTTTTGATATTCAGGGGTGGGACCCGCCAAACTTCTAACCAAAATTGACAATCTTGTCATTGCGCGGTTGGCGAAGCCAATCCCCGTGGCAATCTCCAAGAATAGAATTACTAGATTCCTACTTTCGCAGGAATGACAGACTAAGATTATAAACACCCAAATAAGGATGTTGCTTTGTTTCTTCCCTAAGACATCCATCAACATTAGTTTAAACTAATATTTTTATCAGCCGAAAATTCTCTCTAACCTTCTAAATTCCATATTCTTAATTCAAAATTCCTCAAAATGATGGTACCGCCCCCTGAGTCGA
>JAGXRL010000082.1 GCA_018335915.1 Candidatus Latescibacterota bacterium | reverse complement strand
AGCACAACAACCCAAACCGAAATTATTAGCAATCCTTATATGTTTAATCTTAATGTTACGCCCAATCCGATTACTGATTTTGCAAGGATTAACTATACTTTACCAAACGCAGGGAAAACTTCAATCAAACTCTTTAATGCAAGCGGTCGATTAGTCGAGACATTGCTTGATAATACAATGAATGCCGGCACTTACACAATGACTATCCATGCGCATAAACTTGCCAAAGGAATCTACTTCTTAAAATACGAAGCGAATGGTGAGAAAGCAGAAGTGAAACTTATCGTTCAGTAAAAACATAAACAATTATATCAAGGGACGCACCCTAAAATCAGGGAGCGCCCCTTTTGTTCAGTATGTCTTTGCGAGTGACCGAAGGGAACGCGGTAATCTCGTCTTTTTACCGTATGTAAGATTGCCAGGGTCGCCAAGGGCGACTGCGCAATGACTGTGCTTGGTTGTCTTTGCGAGGCGGAGCCGAAGCAATCTCATTTGTTCATTGTTCAAATGTGGGGCAACCCTTTAGGGTTGTTTTTCTATTCGCAAGGCTAAACCCCGCACCTATTCTTAAATATGTGTTAGTTGGGATAACAATGTTTCAAGTTAATTTATATAGTCTCAGGAATAGGTGCGAGGGTAAAGCCTTGCCCTACAAAACTGTAATTTCAACAACTGCGCAATGATGAAAGATGCGAGGTTACACTCGTAACCTTTTATAATCTGAATTATATAAGATTCGGATTATGAGACACTTTAACAAAATAATATTAAAATAACCCTTGACAAACAGAAATCTTTTTATACAATTTAGGTAAGAGGTATAGAGATAGTTTGGTAGTAATAAATTGGTGGGGAGAGGAGTGCGCTGTTATCAAAAATTTCCGATTATTAACAAAATTGTTGTATCCCATTATGTATATATGGGATTTAATATCCGGTATAATCCGTGATATTGGATTGTATCTTTATAGTAAGGAAAGATTCAGCCAATAGCAGAAACGGTTTGTTAAAAATAGGTACCCACCTTACTGAATCTAAAAATTAGGGAGGAAAATATGAGTTGTAAAAGTTGGATGTTTGTATTTGTTATGCTGGGCGTGTTGTCTTTTTGTTGGGCAACGGTTATCAATGTAAATCCAGGGGATTCGATTCAAGCCGCAATTAGAAACGCTTCTGACGGAGACACGATTCAGGTTGCAGCAGGAACATACCGGGAACAAATCTATATTAATAAAAACATTGTTCTTTCTGGCGCGGATTCGGCAACGACACTCATCGTACCGCCTTTAGCCGCGATGAACCAGCCATTTCTTGCCAGTGGACGACAAGAGCGTCCGATAATCGGTGTTGACTCGGGCGGAACCAATGTGATAATCGAAAAATTCACGATTGACGGCGAGGGCGCGGCAAACACTCATGCTCGTTTGACCGGCATTCAGTTTTTCAAGGCATCGGGCGTTATCCGCAATAATGCCGTGAAGCGGATTCGAAAAACTCCGTTTGACGGCGACCAAACTACCGTGGGTATACTGGTTAATCATGAATTCCCGCGAGAATATACCCATTCGGTGGAAATCCATAATAATTCGGTTTATGATTTTGGTAAAATCGGAATCGTTTGTAATGCACCGGGTACACAGGGTAATGTCCATCATAATGTTGTGATTGGACAAGGCCCGGTCGGTTCGGGTTTTGCGGCACAAAATGGAATCCAGATTGGTTTTGGTGCAACCGCAAATATCGCATATAATAATATGACAGCGCTTTCATATACTGGTCTGAGTTGGGCTGCAGCGGGCATTCTTTTAGTCGCAAGCGGCGGTAATACAGTTGTTGATAACAACACTTTGATTGACAATCAAGTTGCGATTTTCCCTTCGCAGTACAGCAGTGTGTATGCGGCGGGAACATGCAATGCAACGATATCAAGTAATGTTATTAACGCATCTCTGAGTGGCACCGGCACTGGTTATTACGGAATATTAACCTGGAGTGACGGCGGAGCATCAGAGACAAGGGCAGAAAAGCGTAATCTGGCAAAACCTTCGTTTTTTGGAGAAGAGATGTCTGTTCCGTTATCCGATAATAATCTATATCCTGGTGAGAATCGGGTAACCATGACTTTAACCATAACCGATAATACATTTACTGCCAGCGATGAACCGGCTGGAGGTTATGGCATATATTTTTGTGCCACGGAAAACAGTCCGCAAACCGCTGCGGTAACTGACAATACAATATCCGGCTGGGCATACGGAATAATTACTGATAAAGACCCGGGTGCGACGCTTAACACAACTGCTAATTACAATAATATTTATGATAATGATTATGGCTGGTATGATTCAACCGGGGTTACGCAGAACGCCGAAGCCAACTGGTGGGGACATTCATCGGGTCCATATCATCTAACTCTCAATCCAACTGGTGTCGGCAATGCAGTCAGTGATAATGTCGATTTTAACCCGTGGGAAACAATGGTACCAGAATTGATTGCACCATCGAACAATACCACAACCAACAATCAAAGACCTACTTTCAGCTGGCAAGGGATTCCGTTTTTTGCTGATATGTTTAATCTTGTGGTTGAGATGCCGACCGATATCGACAACATTGATATTGAAATTCCCGCTTCCCAAACTGAGTATACTCCGACTGAAAATCTTGATGCCGGAACTTATACTTGGAAAGTCCGCGCCAAAGATGGTGCGGGTAACTGGAGTGATTTTTCTGAGGCGTGGACTTTAACGATTGCTCCGTTTCCAGCCGGATGGTCAGAAGCAGCAGCAATGCCGACCAATGACCCGCCTAAAACCGTGAAAGACGGCGGTGCTTTAGTCGCAGTTCCCGGCTTGACCGATGACGGCGGAGTGCTCTATGCATTCAAAGGCTGGAAATCAGGCGAATTCAAAATGTTTGACGACACGGCCTGGATTGATAAAGAACCGATTCCGTTTGGTCTCAAACCAGGCACAGATAAAATCGCTAAAAAGTATCCAGGCAAAGGCGCGGCATTATGTTGGGATGGTGCTAATACCATTTATGCAACTAAAGGCAGCGGCACTCGAGAATTCTGGGCTTATGACATGACGGTCAATACCTGGACTGCCAAAGAATTCGTGTCCGTCCCCAAAGCGCTTAAAGGCGGTACTTCGATTGCCTATCACGCTGGTAAAGTCTATCTTTTAGCCGGTGGCCAGAAAGTTACAGAACAAGTATTCTATGTCTGTGATGTTGCATCTGATACCTGGGTAACTTTGAGTCAAACCGGACTTACCAATCCTTATAATAAGAAATGGGCAGATGGTTCAGCATTGACTTATATGAATGGTATGCTCTATGCACTCAAAGGTAAGGATAAGGAAAACTTCTTATTTGCTTATGATATGACAGCTGAAACCTGGTCACAGAAAGCAACTTTACCATTATTATACGATACATCAGTTGTTGCCAAACCGAAAAAAGCAAAAGTCGGTGATGGCGGTGCAATGACTAATGACGGAACATCTTTATACGCCATTAAAGGTGCTGGCAAACAAGATTTCTGGACATATAACCCGGTAAGGGATACTTGGAACGGTTTACAGCCAGTTCCTTTTATCACACCTAATGCTAAGAAATCGACTCCGAAGACTGGTGCTGGACTTGCCTATCTGGATGGCTGCGTATATCTGCTCAAGGGTAATAAACTTAATGAGTTTTGGCGGTATAATGTCGGTGCTGCGATTTTTGACGATGTGACGCCAGAAATAATTAGTGCAACTACAGCCGATATAACCACTCAAGTTAAGTTTAAGCTGAATACGACAATCTTTTCGCGAACAATCAATTATTCGATTCCTGCATCTGGCAAAATTTCCTTGAAACTTTACAATGCAACCGGTCGTCTGGTTGAAACGATTCATAATGGTTATACCAATGCGGGCAGTTATTCGACAACTCTGCCCAAACTTGCGAATGGTGTTTACTTCCTCAAATACAATGACGGCGCGAACAGCGCAGATGTAAAAATTATCGTTCAGTAAAAACTAACCAAACCAAACGGGTGCGTCCCGGTTTTGCGGCTCGCACCCGTGTTATTTACTTCTGATTCTGTCATTCCGGACTTGATCCGGAATCCAGGTGTTGTCTTTGCGCAGTCCGTTTCGGACCCCGAAGCAATCTCATCTTTTACTGTCGGTAAGATTGCCAGGCTCGGCAATGGCGACCGCGCAATAATTATGGAAGTCTAACTTCCATAATTTTCCGGTTTTTATCAGTCTGGCTCGCAGTATCTGTGCCAAAGATTATATGAGCATATTTGCCTGCGGATTTAACCCGGCAAATATTTTTCCTTATAATAAATCGGAAACCAGATTAAATTGGATAGTTAATAGCCGGATTTTTAACAAATCATCTTGCCTTGCCTGCCGGCGACCAGATAATACGCTTCCCGGTTAAGCAGATGTCTGGTATTGACTGAGTTTGACCATGCCAGGGTACGGCACCCGGGCTTGATTATTTATTTTATCGAAGTCGAACTCGGACAGTGCTTATTTTAGGGAGCGCCCTTTAAAGAACCGGGTGATTTTGTTGAGATTGGCGCGGATTGGTTTTGAAGAGTCTATTTCCAGATAATTTTTCTTATCCCTGACCTTATCAAAGTTGTCTTTGATGTGATAGTAGATTTCCGGAGTCGCATCAGACAGGCAAAATTCTTTTTCCCGTTTTTTCATACGCTGCATAACCAGTTTTTCCGGACAGGTGCAGTTGATGATATAAAACCGGGCATTGTTTTTATCGGCAATTTGTTTTGCTTCATTCCTTGATTTCTGCCAGGAAAAGGTTGCGTCAATAATACAGGTTTTGCCCTGACTTAAGAAATTATCGGTTCTTTGATGCAGCTCCTGGTATGTTTTTCCCGAAACCTCACGACTGTAAATACCCTTGCCCGGTCCTTCAAACCGGTGCATTTCAATCGGTGTATTGGTGATTTCTTTGCGAATGATATCAGTTGAAAAATGATAGGCATGGATATGCTGAGCCAGATGCTGAGCCAGATAAGTTTTGCCAACCCCGGGCAAACCCATCACCATAATCAGTTTCGGTTGTGAGTTAAGGCTTTCGATATATTTGTAAGCCAGTTGAAAATATTGCCGGGCAGTTCTTTTTGCCCTTAGTTTTTCTCGCCTGGATATACCGCGGTCATTTAGGTTAAAACCGGTTACTTTGCCGCGCACATAAGCGCGATAGCATTTGTAAAAATCGAGTACTTTTAAGAGTTCAATGTCTTTGGTATAATGGAGGTAACGGTTGATAAAGAAATCGGCAAGGTGTTTGTGCCGGTAAAATTCCAAATCCATAACAAAGAAAGCAATTTCAGATGCGACATCTGATACCGCAAAGCGCGGATTGAATTCAAGACAGTCAAAAATATAGACTTTTGCCCCGCACCCATCCTCAAGGACATTTTGGTTTGACTTAACTTTTTTAGCAGATGACTTAACATTAGCAGGATAGGGGCGGGCTGAATCCGTAATAAAGATATTGTGGGAATGGAGGTCGCCGTGGCATTGTTTTATTTTCTGGTTACGGATGCGTTTCGTAAAGAGTTCTTTATGATTGGTAATAAACTGGTTAATGCCGGTTTTTATTTCAGTGAAAGTTTTCTGTTTGACAGTAACACCGATGAACGGTTCGGTCTGGGCAAAATTCTCGTCCCAATTGTATTTTATGGTTTCCAGGTCGCCGTATTTACTAAATTCGGACCGCGATAAGGATTGGTTATGAAAATCAGCGACGATTTTAGCAATCTGGTCAATCACGGAATAATTTACTTTACGGGACAACAAGAGATTGGTCATAATCGTTTCTTGAGGCAGTTCCCGCATCTTGATCGCATAGTCAAGCACCTCGCCTCGATTCGGCGAAGCGGGCGGGTCGGATTTTTCGGGACGGGCAAGCTTGATTCTGTTTCCGCTTTTGATAATCGGCAGCACGGCATAATAGATGTCTGGTGCCAAAAGCTGGTTAATCCGGAATTCTTCTTTGCAAAAATGCTTGCGCGCAGACAGCGTAGTATAATCTAAAAATCCGAAAAAGACCGGCTTCTTGATTTTATAAGCGTATTTACCGGTTAAGAAGACCCATGAAGTATGAGTCTGAATCAACTTGACTTTTTCGCAATATTTGCCCCAGAATGACGGCTTAAAGAGCAGTTGCAGATAATTAAGAATCGAGTTGTTTCCCGCTGCGACTCGACATCGCGGCGAGTCTGAATTGCCCGGTTTCAATGAGTTGATTTTACGACCTCGACTCCTAAATCAAGGGCTTGCAGATTGTTTTCCAAAGTCGCGGCCGGGACATGGCTTTGAATCGCCTTTTTTAATGAATCGAGCTGAGTGATTTTGGTTATTTCGGAAAGTGCGCCCAAAAGGACAATATTCATAAATATTTCCCGATTGAATTTCCCCCGGGTTTTTACTGAAAGCGGTAATCCAAAACAATGATTGGAAGCGCAGTTTTTAACATAGAAATTATCATAGATAGCAACTCCGTCTTCGACTAAATCGTGCAGATATGAATCACAGGATTTTTGCGAAAGACAGACCAGGATGTCAACATTGCGGGCTTTGGGATAGAGAATTTCCTGGTCAGAAATGATAACATCGGTTTTGGAAGCACCGCCTCGCGCCTCGGGTCCATAACTCTGGGTCTGGATTACTTTTTTGCCTTCGTAAACACCGGCGGCTTCGGCTAAGATGACCCCGGCTAAAATCAAACCCTGTCCGCCAGTACCGGCTAACCTGATTTCTTTTCTCATAAACTAAATTTTAATTTTTCTTTTATAGTTGTAACCACGGGTTACACGGATTTGACTGATTTCTTTTCTTTAATCTGTGTTCATCTGTGTTGCTATCGCTACGCTTCGCGTCAATCTGTGGTTTCATTAGTGAGATTCGTCCAATTCGTGTAATTAGTGGTAATGTTTTTAATCTGTTCATCGTCTCTGGGCGTGTTCACAAACTTTTCGATACGATTCATAGTATTCGGGCGCTTCGATATCATGCAGAACCCCGATGACAATCTTGCCTTCGGCATCTTTGGGTTCTTTGACCTGTGAGACCGTGATTGAATTTTCCTTGAAATATTCGAGCATTTTTACGGCATCACCCATCCGGTTAAGCCGGCCGTATAAAGTCGGACACTGGGAAATCACTTCGACCAAGGCAAAGCCATTTTTCTTCATTGCCTGTTTAATCAATCCTTTTAAGTGCGGAGTATGATAAGTAGTGCTGCGGGCGACAAAAACCGCGCCGCTGCCAATACCCATTTCACAAGCATCAAAAGCGCGTTCCACGCATCCGTACGGAGCGGTCTTGGCACGTTTGCCCTGCGGCGTGGTCGGCGAATACTGACCGCCGGTCATACCATAATTATGATTATTGATAAGAATAACCGTCATATCAAGATTTCTTCTTGCGGCATGGATAAAGTGGTTACCGCCGATTGCCAACAGGTCGCCGTCACCGGCAATAATAATCATTTCCTTGTCCGGGTGAGCTAATTTGACTCCGGTTGCCGATGGAATCGCGCGTCCGTGCAGGGTGTGAAAAGTATCGGCATCAATATAACCGGGGACCCGCGAAGAACAACCAATACCAGAGATAATACAGATATCATCATTGGTTAAACCAGACTCGGCAATTGCCCGAATCATCGCGTTCATTGCCGAACCAATGCCGCAGCCAGGACAGAGAATATGGGGAAAACGGTCGTCCATGCGTAAACGGTCTAATATTTCCTGGTTCATAATTTTTCCAATACTTCGGCAGGAGTAATCAGTTCGCCGTCATAGCGGTTGACATCAATTACCTGGACATCGCGCCGGACCGCACGGGCAATTTCGCGAGTCATCTGGCCCTGGTTCATCTCAACCACCACAACCCGTTTGGTATTTTGTAAGAGTTCAGCAACTTTCATATAATGGAAGGGCCAGAGCGTGATTAATCTTAAAAACCCGATTTTTTTACTCCCGTTTTTTTCAAATTCGTTTTTTGCTTCGAGCGCGGCGCGCGCCGAACTGCCATAGGAAACAATGACGGTTTCCGCATCTAAATCAAGATGTTCGTCGAAATGGAGCCAGTCACGGTTTAAATCGGTCTTGTTGCGCAACCGGTCCATTTTCCATTTGATAACCTTGGGGTCGTTGGTCGGAAAACCGTCCTGGCGGTGAGTCAGACCAGAAATATGAATCCGAAAACCTTCGCCAAAATGGGCAAATGGCGCGTCAAAATTAGTTTCGTCATGATAATGCAGATACTCGTCTTTTGATTTGGTCGGTTTTTTACGCTCGTGAATCGCAACTGATTCGGGAATCGAGACGACTTCGCGCATATGCCCGATAATTTCATCGGAAAGGATTAGGACCGGCAGTCTTAACCGTTCAGAAATCTCGATTGCCTTGACCGTTAAGGTGAATGACTCCATCACGCTCCAGGGTGCCAGGGCGACAATCGGATGGTCGCCATGAGTTCCCCAGCGCGCGGCCATCACATCAGCCTGGGCAACTTTTGTGGGTAAACCGGTTGCCGGTCCGCCCCGCTGGACATTGACAATCACGCAGGGAACTTCAGTCATTATTGCATAACCAATGCCTTCCTGCATCAAAGAAAAACCAGGACCTGAGGTCGCGGTCATCGCTTTCATGCCCGCAGCGGAGGCGCCGACCATGGCACAGATACTGGCAATTTCGTCTTCCATCTGGATAAAAATCCCGCCGAGTTTGGGCAGTTCTTCGCTCATCATCTCGGCAATTTCAGTCGAGGGCGTAATCGGATAGCCGGCAAAGAATCTAACCCCGGCTTTTAAGGCGCCGAGCGCACAAGCTTCATTGCCAGACAGTAATTGTATTGACATCAACTTTCTTTTGACTTTTTCTGTTTTTTGATAAATATTGCATAATCAGGACAACGCAGTTCGCATAGTTTGTCACCATTACAGGCATCGATATTTGCGACATTGACTTTAAAATCACTGCCCAGGGCCAACACATTCTTAGGGCAGAACTCAACGCAAATACCGCAACCTTTGCAGAATTCTTTAATAATAATGATTTCAATGCCAGATTGTGATTTACATTCAACTGGCTTGGGATACTTCTTATACATAGTTATTATTTCACTATAATCAATTTAATCGGTTTCGTCAAGGGGTTACGCTTTCCGCTTTGCGTTCGCTTCAGCGAGGCGAGCCCGCTGCGACTCATCCAGGCGAGAGGCAAGTAGATATTATATTGTGCGTGAGGTGTCGGTTCACTGTGCGCTCCGGGGTAAAAAACCTGCCTGGCTTGAGTATGCAGTTGCCGGTTTTATTTTGTGACAACTAATTTATTGTTGACGATAACGCCATCAATCGCCACAAAATAAACACCCGGATTAATTCGGCGCAGCGAGACAGTTCCCGAACTGCCGAGTTTTTCGCTTTTGACCAGATTGCCGGTGATGTCATATATTTTTACACAAGAGTTCGCGTTAAGATGCGGACCTCGAATATGCAGCACAGAACTGGTTGGGTTGGGATAGACATGGACGCGATTAACTTTTATTTTGCGATTTTCAATATCCTCAATGCCGGCAGCGTCGTTGATAACCGAAATGGTCGAGTTCTCGCTGTTGGCAACATAGACCCGGTTATTGGTTGCATTATAAACAAGCCGGACCGGATATTTACCGACCGGGACATGTGCAATAACCGAATTGGTATTGCAATTTATTACCGATACGCTATTGCTGGTTTTATTCGAGCAATAGATGCGGTTGCTGGTTGGATTATAGACTACATCATTTGCCCATGAACCGACTGTGATATTTGTGATAATCGTGTCCAGGGCGTAGTTGATAACGGAAACAGTATTGCCGAGATTGGCAACATACATCTGGTTATTGGTCGGATTATAGGCAAAAGCAACCGGATAATTCAAACCGGTGATTGTTTTGACGACATTGTTGCTGGTGCCGCTGATGACAGTTACCGAATGGGTGCTATAATTAGCAACATAGATTTTGTTATTGGTCGGATTGTATTCAAGTGCATATGGCGTTACACCGACCGTGTCGGTCCGGATAACCGCATTGGTCGCACCGTCGATTATGACCACAGTATTTCCAGTATAACAAGCGCAATAAATTTTATTGTCGGTTGGATTATAAGTGACTGCATACGGATTACCGCTGGCTGGAATCAGCGCGATTACCATATTGCTGCCGCAGTCAATTACCGATATATCGTTGGTAGTATAATTTGGCACATAGAGCCGGTTATTAACAGAATTATACGCCAAAGCCATTGGCGTACCACCAACCGAAATCCGCTGCAGGACATCATTGCTCGCGCCGTCAATCACAGCAACCGCATTATCGGCTTCGGTAACACAATAAATTTTGTTATTGGATTGGTGATGAAATAATGCCCGGGGTTTATCACCTACATTAATGGTTGTAATAACCGCATTGGTCTGACCATTGATGATTGTGACGGTCGAGTCATAAGCATAATTGGCACCATAATTAGCTGAGTAGATTTTATTGTTGGTCGAGTTAAAACATAATGCAAAGGGATAAGCAACCAAACTGATATTACGAATAAGATTGCTGGTCGCGCCGTTGAGGATGCTTATGCTCTGGTTATAATAATTCGCAACATAAACCTTGTTGTTGGTCGGGTTATAACCGAGAGCGGTCGGTGAAGAACCGGTCGCGGTATTGGCAGTTATTTCATTATTCGCACCGTCAATCGTAATGACATTGCCCGCGCCTTCATTAGCACAATAAATTTTGTTATTAGCCGGATTATATAATAAAGCGGCTGGATAAGGATACCAGCTGCCCATACTCGGCTGGGCAATAATCGAATCCGTGGTGCAGTTAATAATCGCAACATTCGCACCCCAGTAAGTAGCGCAGTAAACTTTATTATTGGTCGGGTTATACGCAAAAGCGCGCGGTCGGGAACTGTAGCCGACATAAATATTTTTAATGACCGAGTCGGTCGCACAGTCAATCACGCTGACATTTTCCGAATAGAAATTAGAGCAGTAGATTTTATTGCCGACCGAATTATGAATCAAACCAATCGGATTATTGCCAACCGGAATGGTTTTGACAACTGCGTTAGATGAAGCATTGATAACCGACACATTGTGGTTGCCGGCATTTGCGACATAAACCTGATTGTTACTGGGATGAATTAAAATCATCTGCGGATAATTTCCGACCGCAATTGTTGATACCGCATTAGTCGCACCGTCAATTACAGTTATCGTATTATGATTGCTGTTCGAGCAGTAGATTTTATTGTTAGCGGGATTGTAAACAAGAAATCCCGGATTGGATGATAAAGTCAGGGTTGTGATGACATTATTAGTCGCGCCGTCAATCACGGTTATGGTCGGACCGTGCCAGTTACTGACATAGATTTTGTTATTAGTCGAGTTCCAGCAGCCGCCGGAAATGCCCAGGCCAGCCGGTATTTTGGCGATTTTCTCATTGGTCACGCCGTCAATCACGATTACGCAATTGCCTTCAGCGCCGCCGACATAAATTTTATTATTGGTCTGATTATAAGTTAATATACGCGGGTTAAAAAGCCCGGAAAATTGATCCGGAATATAGATGTTTGATTCCAGTGCCTGCGACAAAAGCAATGCGGGTAAAAGCAGGCACGCAAAAAAGAGTATTTGGTTATGTTTCATTTTTTCTCCTGTTGTAATAAATTTCATAAGCTACATTGTATCACAACCGATATTTTAGTCAAGTAGCTGAAGCGAGACTTCTGAAGAAGTCTTGATTACACCGATTAAAAACAAGATTACACAGATGAACCCAAGAGGGCGAGTTTTTCCGAGCTCTCGAAGCGTCTTCACAATTTTCTGTTGACGATATTAAATGTCATATGTATAATTGAATTGTGGTTTTAAACGCTGGCTTGAGAATATTTTTTTGAAAGGGGCTATGAGATTAAAAAAAGCGCTTAACCTGTTTGATGTATTTGCGATTGCCTCGGGCGCAATGATAAGTTCGGGTTTATTCATCCTGCCGGGTCTGGCATTTGCGCGGGCTGGTCCGGCAATCATTGTTTCTTACTTATTAGCCGGTTTATTATCGCTGCCGGGCATGTTAAGTATTGCCGAGATGATAACCGCGATGCCCAAAGCCGGCGGTGATATTTTTACGATTATCCGAAGCATGGGGCCGGGCATCGGCACCGTAACCGGACTTTTGAGCTGGTTTTCGCTTTCCATGAAAGCGACTTTTGCCCTGGTCGGCATGGCCGTGTTTACCAATCTCATGATAAGTTTTGAGCCGCACCTGATTTCAATTGCGTTCTGTCTGGTTTTCGTTTTAATTAATTTCATCGGTATCAAAGAAGCCGGGCGCACCCAGACCGCACTCGTCATATTCTTGTTAACTTTAATGATTCTGTACATTATCCGGGGCGTGCCGGCCGTCAAGATGGATAACCTGATGCCGTTCGCGCCGTATGGAATACACGCGATGTTTTCAACTGCCGGGTTTGTTTTTGTTGCTTATGCCGGTCTCTTGAAAATTGCGAGTATTGCCGAAGAGATAAAAAATCCGGCACGGGATATTTCCCTGGGATTGGTTCTTTCCCTGGGCGTGGTGAGCGTTATTTACGCTTTGATGATATTCGTGACGGTGGGCGTGCTCGACGCATCCGTGCTGGCAAATTCGCTGACCCCGATTTCGGACGGCGCCAATGTTTTCATGTCGAATCTGGGCAGAATCGCTTTAACCGTCGCCGCGATTACCGCATTTCTGACCACGGCTAATGCCGGGATTATGACTTCGGCGCGGTCGCTGGTGCCGCTGAGCCGGGATAAATTAATACCCGGATTTTTCGCAAGGATTCATCCCCGTTTTAAGACCCCGCATTATTCATTACTCTTTACCGGTTTGTTTATCATCCTGGCGCTCTTTCTGAAACTGGAAATATTGGTCAAGGGCGCGTCTTTGGTTTATATTCTGACCAATGTGCTTTCCTGCCTGTCCGTGATTATTATAAGAGAGAGCCGCCTGCAAAACTACCAGCCAAGTTTTAAAACGCCGTTTTATCCGTGGCTGCAAATAGTCGGCATTGTCGGCTTGATTTTTTTAATCATTGAGATGGGAAAACAGGCACTAATCATCAGCGCCGCTTTGATCGCCGCCGGGTTTTTGATTTACTGGTTTTACGGAAAAACCCGGGGTTGGCGCGAATACGCGTTTTTACACTTAATCGAACGGATTACAAACCGGCAAATGTGCGACGGACAGCTGGAATCAGAATTGAAAGAGATTGTTCGGGAACGCGACAGTATTATCCAAGACCGGTTTGACCGCATGATTGAAGAAAGCATTATTGTTGACATTGAAAAAAGAATATCGGTCGAGGAGTTTTTCAAGCAGGTTGCGGAAGCGATTGCCGATAAGTTTACTGAGGAACCGGCAAGTTTGTATAAATCATTAATTGAACGGGAACGGGAAAATACCACCGTCCTGCATAAGCACATCGCAATTCCCCATATCATCGTCGAAGGCAAACAAAAATTCAGCATCCTGATTGCCCGCTGTAAAGACGGTATCGATTTTTCCGAAGATGCCAAAGATATTCACGCTGCTTTTGTGCTGGTCGGCACCCAGGATGAACGGAATTTTCATTTGCGGGCATTGGCCGCTTTTGCCCAGATTTTTCACGAACCCGGATTTGAAAGGAAATGGCTTAAGGCAAAAAATATCCAAGCCCTGCGCGACATTATTCTGCTCGGTAAACGACGGCGGTAGTTTGACCCGCGCACCTATTGACATAAATTCAAAATTCAAAATTATTTGACAGGTACGGGGTTGACAAATAACATTTATCATTTATGATAAAGTAATGACTAATATTAAGCTGGGTGTTTTGGTGTCAGGCAGCGGCACGAATCTGCAGGCAATTATTGATGCGGTTGAACAGGGCGTGTTAAATGCCGAGCTCGCAGTTGTCATCAGCAATAAAAAAGATGCGTATGCCTTAGAACGCGCCCGAAAACATCAGATACCCGCTTTATTTATTAATCATAAGGATTATGCGAAGCGAGAAGATTTTGAACAAGCATTGATTAAAGAACTCGACTCGCGCAATGTCGATTTAGTCTGTTTAGCCGGATTTATGCGGGTGCTGACCCCGTATTTTGTGAATCATTTTCCACACCGGATTTTAAATATCCATCCAGCGCTCTTGCCGGCAGCCAAAGGTTTGTACGGCGAGCATGTGCACCAGGCAATTTTAGACTCGGGTGCCAAATTTTCCGGATGCACGGTTCATTTTGTAACGGCAGATGTTGACGGAGGTCCGATTGTCCTGCAAAAAATCGTGCCGGTCGAGGATGACGATACACCGCTCAGTTTAGCCGAACGGATTTTAGAGGTAGAACATACTGCCTATCCCGAGGCAGTCAAACTTTTCAGCGAACACAAACTGGAAATCATTGGTAACCGGGTAAAGATAAAAAAATAAAGGAATCAAAATGAAAGACAAAATTAAAATAGGCATTGTTGGCTGTGGGATGCAGGCGCAGATTGTCTATCTTCCCGCTTTAAAGAAAAACCGGCAAGCCGAGATTTTCGCGCTCTGCGACACAGATATCAGAAAACTGAATCATCTTAAAGAGCGGTATAATGTGCCGTTTCATTATATCGATTTTGACGAGTTTATTGCCAATCCAGAACTGGATGCGGTCATCATTACGACCCCGAATTATCTGCATTGTCCGATGGCGCTGGGCGCGCTCGAATATGACAAGGATGTGCTGGTCGAGACGCCGATGGCAATCAATGCCAAAGAAGCCCAAAAGATGACCGCCTTTGCGAAAAAGAAAAAACGGATTTTAATGCCGGCAATATATCAGCGCATCCGGCAGGATGTGCAGATGATTAAGAATTTTATCGACGGCGCGGATTTGGGTTCGATTTATTACAGTAAAGCCGGCTGGTTACGCGGACGGCTGGATTGGGCAATGACCGGCTGGTGGGCAGAACAGATGCGTGCCGGCGGCGGCGCGTTTTTATCTTTAGGCAGCCAGATTCTGGATATCG
>JAGXRL010000081.1 GCA_018335915.1 Candidatus Latescibacterota bacterium | reverse complement strand
TTGATTTGGTGATTCCAATTGCGCATACTATTTATTATCAAGTGCCACCGTCAAAGATTTCTCTAATATTAGGTCTTTCCTCGAATGAAATAGAATCGATTGTGAATTACGAAGTTTATATCGTATTAGAAAAGGGTGCTTCACCATACAAGCACATGGATTTGATTACCGATGAAGATTATTTTGACATTAGAGATAAGTATGAAGGCTTTGTGGCGGATACGGGCGCGAGCGCTTTGAAATATCTGTTGAATCACCTTGATTTAGATGATCTTGCTGCTGAATTACGGGCAAAAATCAAACTTGAGTCATCAAGACGGTTCGTATTGTTAAGGCGCTTACGGGTTATCGAGGCGTTCAGAATTTCAGGTGCTAAGCCAGAATGGATGATTCTTGATGTGCTACCGATTATTCCACCTGATTTGCGTCCCTTAGTACCATTAGATGGTGGAAGATATGTTACCGCAGATTTGAACGATTTATACAAGCGTGTTATCGTTCGGAATAATCGTTTAAAACATCTTCTTATGATAAAGACACCGGATATTATTTTAAAGAACGAGAAACGGATGCTTCAGGATGCGATTGATGCGTTATTCAATAATGAGAAACGAACCCGACCGATTCGGGGTAAAGGTAATCGTCCGTTAAAATCTATCTGTGAAATTCTACGAGGTAAACAGGGTCGGTTTCGTCATAACCTATTAGGTAAACGGGTCGATTATTCAGGTCGGTCTGTAATTGTTGTCAATCCGAATTTGAGTTTATCACAATGTTCGATTCCAAAAGAGATGGCGCTTGAATTATTCAAACCGATAATTTATCGAAAACTGGAAGAAAAAGGCGTGGTCGAAGGTGAGAAGAGTGCCAAAGTATTGTACAAACGGGAAACTCCAGAGGTCTGGGAAGTTTTAGAAGAAGTTATCCGTGAGCATCCGGTAATGTTGAATCGCGCACCGACTCTACATCGTGTGTCAGTTCAGTCATTCTTCCCGGTGCTTTCTGAATATCACGCAATCGGTATTCATCCGATGGTCTGCCCACCTTTCAATGCTGATTTTGACGGTGACACGATGTCGGTGCACGTGCCGTTAACTCCGGAAGCGATTCTTGAGGCAGCATTGTTAATGTTGTCTTCAAATAATATTTTGTCACCGGCGAGCGGTAAACCATTAATTGCGCCTTCTCAGGATATTGTTGCTGGTATTTATTATCTGACAAAAACTAAACCAGTCAAAGTCAAGGTCAAACCATATTATGACGATTTTAGCGAGATTCATACGGTTTGGAATCTTGGTAATGTTAACATTCATACCCCAATAGAATTTCGTTATCAGAACGCGAAGTTCGATACGACAGTTGGACGGGTTTTACTGAATGAGATTCTACCCGATAAAATCAGATTTGTGAATGATACGATTGATAAAGGTAAATTAGTAAATATAGTTGATCTATGTTATCGTTATTATGGCAGCAGTACGACCAGTGAGTTATTGGATAAGATTAAAGATTTGGGATTTATTGTTTTCACAAAATCAGGTCTTTCGATTGGTATTGACGATGTGGTGACTCCGCCTGAGAAATACCAAATCTTGAAAAAGAGCGATGCCGAACTGAAAAAAGTCAATGCTAATTATAATAAAGGTCTGATTACAGATAGTGAAAAATATAATCTCGCGGTTAACATCTGGACTTTAGCGACTGCTGAAGTAGAGGACGCCTTAATGGAACGGCTCTCAAAAGACCAGGATGGTTTTAATCCGATATATATTTTAATTGATTCAGGGGCGCGCGGTTCGCGCACTCAGGCATCTCAAATCGGTGGTATGCGCGGGCTCATGGCAAAACCGCAACGCGGTACAGTAAAAGAAGAGGTTATTGAAACACCGATTAAAAGCTCATTCCGAGATGGTGTTTCGGTCTGGGAATATTTTATTTCCACACATGGGGCGCGCAAAGGTCTTACTGATACCGCATTAAAAACTGCTGAAGCAGGTTATCTGACTCGGCGATTAGTTGATGTCGCGCAGGGTGTGATTATTACAATAGAAGATTGCGGTACGATTTTAGGTCAGGAAGTTACTGCATTACGAGAAGGTGGTGAAGTAATCGAACCATTATCCGAAAGAATCGCAGGTCGAATTGCCCTAGACGATGTTTATAATCCGTTAACTAAAGAAATTATTGTTCGTACCGAACAAGAGATTACTGATGCTTCAGCTGAAGAGATTGAAGACTCGGGTGTGGAATCAGTTAGAGTTAGATCCGTTTTGACCTGTGAAGCACCGGAGGGATTGTGTGTAAAGTGTTATGGAAGAAATCTTGCCAGTGGTAAATTAGTTGAATTGGGTGAAGCGGTTGGTGTAGTTGCGGCACAGTCAATTGGAGAACCAGGTACTCAGTTGACTTTAAAAACATTCCATATCGGCGGTATTGCGACCCGCATCGGTGAACAGACTAAAGCAGTAGCGAAATTTGATGGAAAAATTAAATTCGACGATTTGAAACCATCCCAGCGCAGTGATGGTGAGATTGTTGCCCTCAAACCCGGTAAATTAAGTTTAATCGGAGAGGGACGTATGCTGCCATTTAGTGTACCTAAAGGTGCAATACTGAGGGTAAAAGAACATGAGCAGATTGAAGCTGGAACAACACTTTTTGAATGGGATCCGTACTCGATATATATCACTTCAACTAGAAAAGGTCGGATTAAGTACGAAGATATTAAATCAGGCATAACCTTGTCTGAAGATATTGATGAGCGTTCAGAACGGATTGAGAGAATCATTACAGAAGATAAAGATAGAAAACTACACCCGAAACTTATTATTTTGGATGATAAAGATAAGACAATTGAACAGTTTTCTTTACCCTCAGGTGCTTATTTAATTATTGATAATGGAGCAGCAGCACTACCGGGTGACTCATTGGTCAAAATTTTACAGGAATTTGGTAAAACCAAAGATATTACTGGTGGTCTTCCAAAAGTAGCAGATTTGTTTGAAGCCAAAATCGTTAAAGATGCAGCAGTAATATCAGATATTGACGGTACCGTTGAAATCGGAGATCCGAAAATGGGTATTAGAAATATCAAAGTTATATCTGAAGGCGGAAGTATCAAAGAATATGATATTCCATACGGTAGATATCTTTTGGTTATTAATGGTCAGGAAGTACGGGCTGGAGATAAGCTCTGTGAAGGTTCGGTCGACCCACATGATATATTACGGGTAAAAGGATGGTTAGCGGCCCAGGAATTCTTGACTAATCAGATTCAAGCTGTATACCGACTACAAAAAGTTAAAATTAATGACAAACACATCTCAGTGATTGTACGACAGATGTTGCGTAAAGTGAAGATTGAAGACCCGGGTGATTCCAGTTTTATCGAAGGCGAGATTGCCGAACGACAAAAAGTCTATGAAGAGAATTTACGTCTGACTCAGGAGAATTTAAGACCAGCCAATTATCATTCGATTCTTTTAGGTATAACCCGTGCATCACTCTTAACTGAAAGTTTCTTATCAGCAGCATCATTCCAGGAAACGACTCGGATTTTATCCGAAGCATCAATCCAGGCAAAACGCGATAAACTGGTTGGGCTTAAGGAGAATGTGATTGTCGGACGGTTAGTGCCAGTAGGTACTGGTTTTAGAGATTTCATTAAAACCGCAGCAAGTTATGAACAGAAAGAAAAAGAACAGGAAGTAATATAAAATAAAATGATTCAAAACAAAAACACGAGTGCAGTTGTGCATAAGTGTAATAGAATGGAGGCAATTGTAAACAATGCCAACAATTAATCAATTAGTAAGAAAGAAACGGAGACAGGTGGCAAATATATCGAAATCACCCGCCTTAGCCGGTAATCCGCAGCAGCGTGGGGTTTGCACACGTGTCTATACCGTAACGCCAAAAAAACCGAATTCTGCTTTACGAAAAGTATGTAAAGCCCGACTATCTTCCGGATATGAAGTGACAGTCTATATTCCTGGTGAAGGACATAATTTGCAGGAACACTCAATCGTATTAGTTCGCGGAGGTCGTATTAAAGACCTGCCCGGAGTTCGTTATCATGTGGTAAGAGGAGTCTTAGATACAGCCGGCGTTGAAAATCGGAGACAGGGACGTTCTTTATACGGAGCTAAAAAACCTAAAACCACGCCAACAGGAGGATAATTATGTCACGTAAGAAAAAAGCAATTCAAAGACCGCTTCAACCTGACCCTAAATATAAATCGGCATTAATCGCGAGATTTATTAATAACCTGTTTTGGGATGGCAAACGCACAGTCGGTCAGAAAGTAGTATATGATGCTTTCATTATGATTGAAAAGAAAACTAAGGAAGACGGTTTTGCTTTGTTTCAGAAAGCTGTTAATAATGTCAAGCCAGTCTTAGAAGTTCGACCCCGACGGGTCGGTGGTGCAACTTATCAGATACCAATGGAAGTTGAACCAGCGCGCCGGGAAACATTAGCAATTAAGTGGATTATTCGCGCGGCTCGTGCGCGAGCTGAGCATCGAATGGTTGATCGATTAGCTAATGAATTGATCGATGCTGCTAAAAATCAAGGTGCCGCAATCAAGAAAAAGGAAGAAACTCACAAGATGGCAGAAGCAAACCGAGCTTTTGCTCATTATCGCTGGTAAAAATCTTAATTGTAAGTTAGGTTTACTATGTATTACGGTGGCATAGAATACATAACTTCATTGTTATTATGGACCCAACAAGGAACAATCGAGGGTTTTTATAATCTACCTTCTCCGCCGTGTGTTTTAGTAGTAAATCATGTTGGTCCATATGACCCACCACTTCTGGTTCGAATGCTTTATCCCTGGATAAAAAAGTATAACAAAAAACTGGTGTACTTAACTAATCCCAAAGTATTAGCTATGTTTGGACCGTTCCATAAAACATTTGGTACTTTTAAAGGAACCAAACAGGGGCTTAAACAGGCATTAGGGTTCTTAAAAAAGGGAACGCCGGTGTGTATTTTTGCGAATCGTGACCGATTGACAAAAACATTGAAACGGTTTCATTTAGGGCCAGCTTATCTGGCATCGATTGCAAATGTTCCTTTGGTGCCAATGGGTCTAATTGCGAAACATGAAGTCTTTCCATCCGGAGATTTTTTACAGATGATAAAAAATGCTTTTTTTAAAAAGAATTTAATTATTGGTAAACCTTTTTTCGTTGATAAGAAGTTATCATTAGCAAAAGTAACTGAGGAGTTGACTCTCAAAGTTGCCGAGATGATTGGCAAGACAATGTCCCCCCGTTAAATTTATCGTTTCAATTAAAAAGAGATAGTTCAGAAAAGGCCGAAGATTCTTTGCAGTCGTAATCTCAAGACCAAAAAGAATGCCTCGTAAACAATATGCTTGGACATTTTGGAGACACCGACCCGGCGTTCGGCAAAAATAATCGGAATTTCTTTGATTTTAAAACCTTTGCGCCAAATCATAAAGTCGATTTCAATCTGAAAACCATAGCCATCAGATTTTAACTTGTCCAGGTTAATTCCTTCGAGAGTATTTCTTTTGTAACACTTAAAACCAGCCGTCAAGTCCTTAATCGGACAGCCGGTGACTTTACGGGCATAAAAACAGGCAAAATAACTTAAGAGCAGTCTTTTGATTGGCCAGTTAATAACCGATACACCTTCGCAATATCTTGAGCCGATAATCAAGTCATAATCTTTTAAGAGTTCTATAAAACGGGGCAGGTCATTTGGGTTATGCGAGAAGTCAGCATCCATTTCAAAACAGTAATCATACTTATGCTCGAGCATATATTTAAAACCGGTTACATAAGCAGTACCTAATCCTAATTTAGCGGGTCGTTCGATTAAATGAATACGGGGATTAGTTTTCATAAGATTTTTGACAATGTCAGCAGTCTTATCCGGAGAATTATCATCGATAATTAACACATCAAGTTCGCTCGATTGCTTTAATACCTCAGCAATAATCTTTTCCGCATTTTCAGATTCGTTGTAAGTCGGTATGATTACTAAACCCTTCATTATATCTAATATAATTTAGAAATTGAAAAATGTCAAGGTAGAAGCTTACAAGATATTCTGATTTATGGCTTAATCTTATGTTTTGCCAAACCGCCCAAACTGGTTTCTTTATATTTACTTTGCAGGTCGCAGCCAGTTTCAACCATTGTTTTGACAACCTGGTCAAACGAAACACGATGTCGACCGTTGGTGAGTAAGACAAACGCCGCCGAATCGAGCGCTCTGGTTGAGCCGGCAACATTTCTTAAGATACAAGGAATTTGCACTAATCCAGCAACCGGGTCACAAGTCAGTCCAAGATGATGTTCTAATCCCATTTCAGCGGCATATTCGATCTGGTGATTACTGCCGCCTAAAAGCTGGGTCGCGGCGCCCGCGGCCATGGCGCAGGCAACGCCGATTTCGCCCTGACAGCCGACTTCGGCACCAGCAATCGAGCCATTGGTTTTGACTGAATTACCGATTAATCCAGCAACCGCAAGTGCCCGGTAAATTTTCTGGTCCGGGAAATTATATTTTTTCTTTAAGGTGTATAAAACAGCCGGGACAACCCCAGCCGAGCCGCAAGTCGGAGCCGTGACAATGACACTGCCGCAGGCATTTTCTTCGGCAACGGCCAGTGCATATGCAGACACAATTTGCGCTTGCTGGGTAAATCCTTTGGTATTTTGTGCTTTCATATAATATGCGGCAGCACATCTTCTCAGTTTAAGCCGGCCTGGTAATGGTCCTTCATTTGATAAACCGCGTTTAATCGAATCTTTCATTACTTCCCAGATTTCTTTTAAATATGGTTCGACGTTTTCGTGTTCATACACATATTGCCATAAGGATTTGCCGGTTTTACGGCACCATACAAGTATATCAGACATTTTACTCAATGGATAAACTTTCGGATTAGGTTTACCATTTTTCGTCCATAAAGAACCGCCGCCAACACTGAAAACAGTCCAGCAATCGATAACTTTATTCTTTTTATCAAGGGCTTCAAATTTCATACCATTAGGATGAAATGGCAGATAGATTTTGGGCTTCCAGATTAATTTGAGCTTTTTAGGTGTCAGTGTCGATTTTAATACTTGATTGGTTAGGTGTCCTTTACCGGTTGCGGCTAAACTGCCGTATAATGTGACGCGATATAATGCCGCTTCAGGATTTTTCTGCTTGAATATTTCTGCGGCATTTTTCGGTCCCATGGTATGACTGCTGCTCGGACCAACACCAATCCGGAAAAGTTTTCTTAATGAATCCATCTTATAGACTAATCTCGCTTTCTTAGTATGTTAACATTACTATAATATTTAAATTGGTAGTTTACCAAATCCTTTACCTATTTATTATAAACGCTAAATATCATAAAGTCAAGATTGATTCATATAGATATTTTAGTATGTGAAAATTCTACCTGCAGGTAGACACCGCACCTATTATTTAGATTACATAAGTAAAATCACAAGGTGAGGTTTAATTTACGCAGTATATGAGAATAGGTTCGGGGTAGAGTAGAAGTTGCTATATATAACAACTTAATTTTAAGTGAAAATCTTAGATAATCAACTAATAACCAACAACTAACATCTGAAAACTATCAACATAGGGGAGCCGCCCCCTCCACGAAGAAGAGAGACAAGGTTCAAAGGTTTAAGAGTTCAAGGGTAGGAACTGAATAAAAGGTTGCGTAAGGTTTTTGGTTGGAATGCGCACGAGTTATAAGGCAGATTTCGAGATATGGTTAATTGCTGGAAACAGAAAAGGATTACGGGTCAGAATATGGGACCAAAGCGGGATGGGAAGATAAGAAGAAATGCGGGAACGGATGGGGGATATAAAAATAAAAAATCAAATATTAAAAATCAAAATGCAAAATAAAAAAATATCAGCGATATTAGTATTTAATTAATGAAGTATTTAAATAATTGATTTAAACCATTCAATGGTTGGTTTAAGACCATCGACAAGTTTGACTTCGGGCTGCCAGTTGAGATATTTTTTAGCGAGGGTTATATCTGGTTTTCTTTTTCTGGGGTCGTCAACTGGTAATGGTTCATATATAATTTGGGATTGTGCTTTGGTATATTTTAAAACCAAATCAGCAAATTCGAGCATATCAAATTCATCCGGATTACCCAGATTAATCGGACCGGTCTGGTTTGATTCTAATAATTTGGTAATGCCTGTGATTAAATCAGAAACATAACAAAAACTTCGGGTTTGCTTGCCATCGCCATAAATTGTCAAAGGTTCGTTTCGTAATGCCTGACAGATTAAATTGGGTACAATCCGACCATCATCGGCTCGCATTCTTGGTCCATAAGTATTAAAAATCCGCGCAATTTTGACATCAATTTTCAGTTCTCGATGATAAGTTATGGTAATTGCTTCGGCAAACCGTTTGGATTCATCATACACAGCGCGGGGGCCAACCGGATTGACATTGCCCCAATATGTCTCAACTTGCGGATGAATCAAAGGGTCGCCATATACCTCAGAAGTCGAAGCAAGCAGGAATCGGGCATTATTCTTTAAGGCAAGTTCTAAAAGATTGTGTGTGCCATAAGCACCAGTGCGTAAGGTTTCAATCGGATATTTTAAATAGTCTTTAGGACTGGCTGGAGACGCAAAATCTAAAATCGCATCGAGCTTATGCTTGACTTCGAATTTTTCCGCAATGTCCTGACGCATAAGTTCAAAATTAGGATTGTTTAAGAGATGTTTGATATTGCGTTCCTGCCCGGTAATAAAATTATCGACGCAGATAACAAAATCACCCTGCTTAATAAAATGGTCACACAGGTGGGAACCGAGAAACCCGGCTCCGCCACTGATTAATACTTTCATTTATCTGCCAATACTACGATAGATAAAGCCCATCTGTTCCATTGTTTTCGGGTCATAGATATTACGGCCGTCAACTACAATCGGAAGTTTGAGCAAAGATTTGATTTTTGTTAAATCGAGTTTTTTGAATTCTTCCCATTCAGTAATGATTGCCAGGGCATCGCAATCTTTAACTACTTCATACGGGTCATTGCAATATTCAATATTGGTGATGATTTTTTTGGCGTTGTCCATCGAATGAGGGTCATAAGCTTTGACTTTAGCACCAGCCGCAGTGAGTTTGGCAATAATATCAATGGACGGAGCAAAACGCATATCATCAGTATTGGGTTTGAAAGCAAGACCTAAGACACCAATCTGTTTTTCCCGTAAGTTCCATAAGAGCCCTTCGATTTTCTTGACAAACCGGTCTTTCTGCTCTTCGTTAATGCGCTCGACTTCTTTTAAAAGCCGGTAGTCATAACCGAGCTCGTAAGCAATGCGGATAAATGCCATAATGTCTTTGGGAAAACAGAAACCGCCATAGCCAACACCTGCCTGTAAAAAGCTCGGACCAATCCGTTTATCCAAGCCCATTCCTTCAGCAACTTTTTCAACCGAGGCACCAGACAGTTCGCAGATAATCGATATCGCATTAATAAATGAGATTTTTGTGGACAGGAATGCATTAGAGGCATGCTTAATTAATTCAGCACTCTTAATATCTGTAACCAAAACAGGTCCATTGATTGGAGCGTAAACATCAAGCATAATTTGTTTTGCTTTTTCACTTTCGACACCGACTACGACCCGGTCTGGTTCCAAAAAATCACCAACTGCACTGCCTTCTCTTAAGAATTCTGGATTTGATGCGACATCGAATGGAATGTTCCTTTTATTATAACGGGTAATGGTTTCATGCACCCATTCACCGGTTTTAACCGGTACGGTCGATTTTTCGACAATAATTTTATAATCGGTCATAGCTTCGCCGATTTCTTTGGCAACATTTTCAACATAAGACAGGTCGGGTTCACCGGTTTCTTTGGGTGGCGTACCGACTGCAATGAACAGCACAGTCGAAGCTTTTACCGCTTCACTGATTTTTGTAGTAAACTTAAGCCGTCCGTTTTGGACATTTTCTTTTACAATTTGGTCGAGTTTTGGTTCGTAAAAAGGTATTTCACCGCGCAGTAAGGTTTTTATCTTTGCTTCGTCATTATCAACGCAAATTACATTATGACCTATATGGGCTAAACAAGCGCCCGAGGTCAAGCCGACATAGCCGGTTCCAATCATTCCAATATTAATAGTTTTCATGTTTTCATTATATTGAGGATATGATTATTGTCAATATGAAATAGTATAAGTCGTTTTTAAAATCCAACAATTGTGCGGGGTTGACATTTACTTATTTTATAATTATATTACAATTAGTGAAATTTGAATTTATTTTATTTTTTGGGAGGCAAATATGGCTGTTATTGAATCAGGCATAGGTGAGTTGTTTCAAAAACCGGATGTCTGGGGATTTCGGGAATGGGTACATAAACATAAAGATAAAACCTTAACTTCAAAACTGATGAGCGAACAGGAAGCAGTTGCGAAATTTGTTGCAGATGGCGATTATCTGGGAACTGAACTTTACGGTACGGTCCGCGCGCCGATGTCAATTACCCGTGAAGTGATTAGACAGGGTAAAAAACATCTGAGATTAGTCGGTCAGGGTATTCATGAGATAGATTTATTATTAGCCGCCGATTTAGTCGATTCGCTCGATATTACTTATATTGCCTGGGAAGTTTACGGCATATCGAGCATATTAAGACGGGCAGTGGAAAGCGGACGGGTTAAAACAGCAGATTGGTCAAATGGTGCCATAACCTGGCGGTTCAAAGCCGCGGCAATGGGTATTCCGTTTATTCCAACCCTTTCGATGTTAGGAACTGATACTTTAAAATATAGTTCGGCAAAAGTGATTGAATGTCCATTTACTGGTCAGAAAGTAACTTTGCTACCTGCTTTATTTCTTGATGTGGCATTGATTCATGTGCACCGGGCAGATAAATTTGGTAATTGTCAGATTGACGGCATTTCGGGATTTGCATTTGAGATGGCGCGGGCATGTAAGAAATTAATTATCAGCGCGGAAGAGATTGTCGATTCTGAAGAAATCAGAAAATATCCAGAACATACGATGATACCTTATTTTCTGGTTGATGCAGTTGTCCACGCTCCTTATGGTTCGCATCCAGGTGAGATGTGTTATAAATACTGGCGCGATGAAGAGCATCTGCTGAGCTTTCTGGAAGAATCAAAAGATGTTGAAAAAACCAAAGCATATCTGGATAAATATGTGTATGGTGTTAAAAATCACGATGAATATATCAAGTTAGTCGGGATTGACCGTCTCAAAAAACTGGAATCGATGATTGGAGGTCGCTAATGACTGAATACAATGAAACAGAATTTTTGATCTGTGTTGCATCCCGTTTAATGGAAAACAGGACTGTGGCGTTTGTTGGTACTGGGATTCCGATGCTTGCCGCATCATTAGCAAAAAAGATGCACGCGACTGAATTGATTGTCGCATTTGAATTTGGCGGGATTGGCGCAAGTCTGGATAAATTACCATTAGGAGTTGGCGATTCAAGAACATTTCACAAAGCAGTAATTGCAAGCGGTATTTGCGATGCAATGGAAACTGCCCAGCGCGGATTTATCGAATATGGATTTTTAGGTGGCGCCCAGATTGATATGTATGGTAACTTGAATACGACCGTGATTGGCAAATACTGGCCGCCCAAAGTCCGCTTACCCGGTTCGGGCGGAGCAAATGATTTGGGTTCACACTGCTGGAAAACGATTGCGATTATGCGCCAGCATGATGTAAAACGGTTTGTCAACAAACTCGATTTTCTGACCACACCTGGTTATCTGACTGGTCCGGGTTCAAGAGAAGCGGCCGGATTACCGCCTAATACTGGTCCGTTTCGGGTTGTGAGCAACCTGGGAGTAATGGGTTATGATGAAAAATCAAAACGGATGATGTTATTAAAAACCAATCCAGGCGTGACTGCAGAACAAGTCGTGCAAAACACTGAATTTGAAATGCTGGTTGAAGAAAAAGTTGGTACTAATGACCCGCCAACTGCTGAAGAACTTAAGATATTAAGAAATGATGTTGATCCGGATAAATTATACATATAATAAGCGAAAGGGGAGATGATGAGCTTTGAGGTCGACGGACCGAAATTAGATTCGAAATATGAGCTATTTCGTAAAGAAATTCAGGATTTTGTTAATACAAATCTTGTTTCGTGTGCATCCAATATTTATAAGAAGGAAGAGTTCCCAGTTGAGATTATAAAAAGACTCGGCGAAAAAGGATATCTGGGTATTCCATATGCCAAAGAATATGGCGGACTCGGCTTAGATTATTTAAGTTATGCGATTGCGGCAGAAGAAGTGTCGCGGGTGTGTGCCTCAACTGGTTTGACATTATGTGCGCATACTTCGCTGGGCACATTTCCGATTTACCGGTTTGGTAACGAAGCGCAAAAGAAAAAGTATGTTACGCAGTTGGCATCGGGAAAAATACTGGGGGCGTTTGGTCTGACAGAACCAAATGCCGGGTCAGATGCAGCAGCAACTGAAACAACCGCAAAACAAGTCGAAGGCGGTTTTATTCTTAACGGCACTAAAAGATTTATTACATCAGCAGAATATGCAGGTACAGTTGTAGTTGCGGCAACCCATGATAAATCACTTGGTATCAAAGGAATCAGTTGTTTTATTGTAGAAACCGGATTTAAAGGTTATTCAATCGGTCAGCGAGAACACAAGCTTGGTTTACTCGCTTCAAATACAGTTGAATTAATTTTTGAAGACTGTTTTGTGCCAGCGGAAAACCTGTTAGGTAAACAGTATAATGGTTATAAAATCTTTATGGAGACTTTGGATGGCGGACGCATTAGTATTGGTGGGCATGCGCTCGGAATTGCCCAGGGCGCGTTTGATGTCGGACTGGAATGGCTGAAAAATCATCCGATTAGGTCACAGCAGGCTTCAAAAATTATTGCTGATATTACGACTCATATCTATGCGGCGCGTTTAATGGTTTATGATGCGGCAATGAAAAAAGACCAGAACATTCGGGTTGACCAGGAAGCAGCAATGGCAAAATTGTATGCTTCTGAAATCGGAACCTGGGCTGCCGGTGAAGTAATCCGATTGATTGGTTATGAAGCACTAACAAATGAGCTCGCAGCAGAAAGATTTTACCGGGATGCCAAACTATCGGAAATCGGTGAAGGTACTTCAGAGGTAATGCGGCTCATAATTGCCCGGGAAATGATCAGAAAATTTAAAGATGAAAAAGCAGATGTTTTTAGAAAATAAGTGAGGTGATTTTATGAATTTTGATTTGACAGAAAATCAGAAATTGATACAGGATATGATGCGGAAGTTTGCCAAAGAAGAATTGGAGCCAAAAGCGGGTGAAATCGATAAGAGCGGCGAATTCCCGGTTGAAAATATTAAAAAGTTAGCTGAACTTGGTATTATGGGAATGGTCGTACCTGAAGAATACGGCGGTGCTGGGTTTGATTTTGTGAGTCTGGCAATCGCAATCGAAGAGATTTCCAAAGCGTGCGGTTCGACAGGTGTTATCACGGCTGTAAATAACTCGCTGGTTTGTTACCCAATTCTTGCTTTTGGTACTGAAGAGCAGAAGAAAAAATATCTGCCAAAACTGGCAACCGGACAAATCATCGGTGCATTCGCGCTGACCGAGCCCAATGCTGGTTCTGACCCAGCCAGTCTGGAAACAACGGCACGCCTTGACGGAGATTATTATATTCTTAACGGTACTAAACGATTTATCACCAGCGCTGGTCAAGCCGGTGTTTTTATCGTGATGGCAACGGTTGATAAGACTAAAGGAAATAAAGGT
>JAGXRL010000080.1 GCA_018335915.1 Candidatus Latescibacterota bacterium | reverse complement strand
ATAGGGCAGCAAGCCAAAGAGCAGAAATAAAGAAATGAAAAAGGTGAGTAAAAACCCGAGCCAGTCAAATAAGAATCGAGAAAGAACTGCGCCGATTAAGCCGCCATAGTTTTGTAAAGGGCTGGCAAAACCGATTGCATAGGACAGAGCACCGGCAAAGAGCGAGATGCCGACAAGCCAGAGCAGAATAAATCCGAACTGTTTTTTTATCCACTGAACTCCAAGCCGTTCTATGGCAAAGAGCGCTAAAAGAATCGGCAAGGCATAGGCGCAATAATTAAACCAATCGGCTAATTTTTTACCAATCGAAGCGCCGATAACACCGCTTATTTGCTTCGAAAAAAAATGATAAGATAAAAGACTGATGATAACAAACAACGCCAGGCAGAGCAGGATAATGGACAGGGCGATTCTGGATTTGGATTTTTTTTCTCTGGCTCTTCTCATGTTCCGATAATAACCGCGGAAAACAATCTTATGACCGGATAGATGACGAGCGAGAAAATCGAGACGCCGGAGAGATTACCCAGAACAATTATGCCGAGCAGGATAAACAGTCCGTAGCGTTCCAGCTGCGCATATTGTCGTGCCATTGTATCTGGTAAAAGATAATAGAGAATTTTGGAACCGTCAAGAGGCGGTATTGGCAAAAGATTAAAAGTGCCCAGAATAATATTAAAATAAAAAAACATAACCAGAATCGTAATAAAAAAATTATTGACCGGATAGAACTGATAAATAATACGCAAAATCAGACCAAAGACAATCGCCGCCAGAAAATTGGCAGCCGGACCGGCTAATGCCGAGAGCATGATATCCCGTTTCGGATTGCGAAAATACATTGGATTAATCGGCACGGGTTTTGCCCAGCCCATCCGGAACAGAAACAAACTGATTGTGCCGATCGGGTCTAAATGCTTGAACGGGTTTAAAGTGAGCCGTCCCGCATATTTGGCAGTCGGGTCGCCCAGGCGCAGAGCTGCCAGTCCGTGCGCATACTCGTGAATCGTGAGGCAGAACAGAATTGCCGGCGCAGACAGAATGATTGATTGGATGTCAGGCATAAAAAACCTGATATACGATATTTTTTACCACGAATGACACGAATCGGTTAATACCATGAATAAAACTTTTATTCCGCATTTGTGTAATTCGATTATTCGTGATATTCGTGTTCATGTTCTAATGTTTTTTAAATATTTCTTTTCATCATTTTTATTTTTAATCTTACCATCCAATTTAGAGTAAAGCAATGTCTGGAGAATTTGCGAAAAGTTTTTACCCGGTGCAAAACCGAGCGATTGCAGGGTTTTACCGGTTGTAAATATTTTTACTTTAGAATATTTGCCGAGATATAGTTTAATCTTATTTTTAATTGGTTTTGGTTCGATTTGCGATAAAATTTCTAAAGCCGGTCCTGGCATTAATTTCAATGTTTTATAAACATGGCTCGGCTTGTTTGCTTTGGCTAATTTTCTGCGGGGTTCGGCAAACTGCTGGATTGCCTGAGCCGATTGCGCAATCTCTTTTTTTAAAGGATATTTTAGCCATTTTGCATACGGCAGGTATGCGAAAAAATGAGTTAGTTTTTTTTCTGCCGGTAATAAACCGTGTTCCGAGAAAAATTTAATTGGCAGATTCGTGCCATACAGGTTTTTAATAATACCGGATTTTTGTAATTTTTTGAGAATCGCTTTGCTTTTCGGTTCGGGCATAATCATTTGCAGTTCATAGAGCACGCGTTCAGCCGAAAGTAATCTCAGATAATTATTTTTAACTGCAGTTTTTAAAAGACTGCGCGTCTGTTTTTCAATTTCGAAATTGAACCGGGTTGCGAACCGGACTGAGCGGAATATCCGGGTCGGGTCGTCAATAAAACTCTTTTTGTGCAAGACTCTGATTAGTTTTTGTTTGAGGTCGCGCTGCCCGAAAAACGGGTCCAGCATCAGATACGGCCGGTTTTTAGTAATCTCCATTGCCATTGCATTGATTGTAAAATCGCGCCGATACAAATCTTCATTAATCGCTGCCGGCTCGACTTTGGGCAGGATTGCCGGTCGGGCATAAGTTTCTTTACGGGTCTGGGCAATGTCAAGATGGGTCTGGTCAGGCAAATGTAAAGTTAAAGTCATAAACTGCGCATAGCGGATTATCCGGGCACGCAGTTTTTGAGCCAGTTCCTGGCCAATTTCAGCGTGGTGATTTTCTACGGCAATATCCAGGTCTTGAATCGAGCGCAGATTTTTCGGCTTGGACCGGCACAAATCGCGCACCGGCCCGCCGACCAGAAAAGCGCGGGTCTGGTGTTTTTTACTGAGCCGATAAATTGATTCGAGAATTTTTCGAGACGCGTTAATGTTTTTCTCCGCCGATAAAGCCAAATCCTTTGCCACCGTCTTCTTTGGAAATCAGTTTAATCTTGCCAAACCGTTCTTCGAATTTCTTGAGATTGTCTTCCAGGGCATTGCGCAGAAGCATGGTATGCTGCGGGGTCATTAGAATCCGGGCAAAGACTTTGGCTTTGGGCAGACCCGGCAAGAGACGGGCAAAATCAATAATAAACTCGGACGGCGAATGGGCAATCAAAACAAAATTGGAAAAAATTCCTTCGGCTTCTTTTTCACCGATTTCAACATTAATCTGCTGCGGCTGCGGTTTCATTTCTTCTGACATTTTCTTCTCCTTTTTAAAAAACGACATATTACTTTTATCTTACTGGCAATTAAGCTTAAAGTCAATCCCGCGCCCGCCTGGTTCGCTCGAACTGTAAATGAGCAAATCTTGACATCATAAGCTTAACCAGTATAGTAGTTTTACATGAGCGAACACTCATACGCAGTTGACCAGTTTGAAGGGTTTGCCGAGTTCTATGACCAGTTTATGCTGCGCCTGGTCAATTATTCGGACTGGGTCTCGTACATCCTGAAAATATTTGATAAGTATCAAGTGTCAGTGCAGACCATGCTTGACCTTGCCTGCGGTACCGGCATTCCGTCTTTATTATTTGCTAAACGGGGGTATCAAATTATCGGCGTGGACGGCTCAGAACCAATGCTTGAAATCTTCAGGCAGAAAATTACCAATCCGGATTATAAAATCCAGCTTATTAATTCTGACATCAGAAACTTCGCAGTTCCCCAAAAAGTTGACGCGGCAGTCAGTCTGTATGACAGCGTTAATTATCTTTTAACCGAGCAAGACCTGGACCAGTGTTTTGCCTGCATTGTCCAGAGTCTTAAACCGGGCGGTATTTTTGCTTTTGATATGAATACAATCTATTGTCTGGAAACTTTTTGGGGCAACCGGGAAACACCGAGAAGAGTCGGCCGCATCGATTCAATCTGGCGCAATGCCTATAATCCGGACACAAAAATAAGCCGGCTTACGCTCACTGTGTTTACTGATGATGGCCGCGCTTTTCAGGAAACCCATGAGGAGCGGGGTTATACTCAAACTGAAATCAGTAATGCTTTAAACCGGGCCGGATTTAGTGATGTTGATTTTTATTCGCATTTGACTTTTTTGCCGACCAATGATTCGACCCTGCGCATGATGATTGTTGCCCGGCTCAAGCCGGATTAATTTGATTCAGTGCCGCACAACCAGTTTTTGAATCTCGGTTTTATCCTTATTAATTAATCTCACAAAATAGACACCATCAGTTAAGCGATGAGTATTTACTCTGATCAGATTATGCGTTCTGCTTAGCTCAGCATCTATCTGTTTGCCCGTAATATCAAAAATAGAAACATCTGAGTCTAATCGGTCAGTCCATATTTGTGCCTGCAGATGTGCTGGATTTGGATAGATTTTGAAAACGCTTAAAGGCCGGCCCAGGGTTAGCTCTTCAATACTTGCGAGCACGGTATCAGTTAAAGTGACATCGTCAACAGTCAAAGAAATATAAGGCAGCGAGACGACATTAACATTAACAATCATCGCGCTGTCCGGACACTGGAGCATCTGCGTATAGCGCTGCCAGTTTGTTGAGCGGTAAATCGGAATAAGGACCGGCGTGCCGACTATTTGCTGTGATAAATTAAACCAGGTTATAATGAATGAACCGGCGATAAAGCTGTTTGTTTTGCACCAGCCGGAAAAATAATAGTTGCGGCCGGCAAAACCAATTGATGCGGTCAGGGCATATGCCATCGTGTCACTGCCAGTGAGCTGCAAGGCATAAATGCCCGAATGCGGGTCTAAAACGCGCACGGCTGAACCAGAATCCTGGGCTTCAGATGTGTACCAGGCAAACGGCATGCGCACGCCCATACTATCCAGCCACAATTCAAAGCTCGAATTGAGAATGACATTCTGCGCCGACGCGAGCGATACGCAGCACAAACCGAAAAGCAAGACGCTGTGGACTTTTTTCACATTATTTTTTGATAAGTTTTTTACCGAGCTTAAATGCCTTGAGATTTAAGTCCACGAATTTCGGTTTGATATTTTCCTTGATTGCCTGTTCGTAATTTTCATAAGGAAAACGCAAAAAACGGGACAGGGCACCGAGCATGATAACATTCTGAGCGCGGGCTTCGCCTAATTCGAGTGCCAGCTTAAAGGCATCCACAACATACACATTATTGGTCTGCGCTTGGATACGCTCCATTATGTCAGACGGGTATGTAAGCGCTCCGGTCAAAACCGGCATCGGCGCGATCTCGAGACTGTCAAGTAAGACCTTGCCTTTTTGTGATAAGAAATGTAAGTAACGCAGGGTTTCCAGTTTTTCAAAACCGACGATAAAATCGGCCGTAGTTTCTTCAATGAGCGGCGAGTAGATTTTTTCGCCGAACCGCAACTGGCTGATGACACTACCGCCTCTTTGCGCCATGCCGTGCACTTCGCTCTTTTTTACATCCAGGCCGGCCGACATCGCGACCTGTGCCAAAATATCGGTAAAGAGCAAAACACCCTGACCACCAACACCACAACATACAATATTTGTTATTTTAGGTTTCATTAGATACTCCTATTCGATTGCCTGTTTTGCGCAGAGCTCGGCGCACATGCCGCAGCCAACGCAGAACGCGGGATTGATATGGCTTTTCTCGTTTTGAAAACTCATTGCCGGACAGCCGAGTGATAAACAGACTTTACAGCCGATGCATTTTTCGACATTGACTTTTTTCACCGCTTTACGCGGCACGAGCAGGGCGCAGGCTTGTTTTGATACGATGACCGCTGGTCCGCTTTCAGACAGAATCTGGCGAAAGAGCGCTCGGTTCTCTTTGATTTTATACGGGTCGAGCATATATACTTTGTCAACTCCGCACGCCTTGGCAACATCTTCGGTCTTGAGCATTTTGGTCTGTTCGCCCATCAGAGTTTTACCCGTACCCGGATGGTCCTGATGTCCGGTCATACCCGTGGTCCGGTTATCAACAATAATCGTAATCTGATTTCCTTTGTTATATACCGCATTCACGAGCCCGGGCATGCCCATATGAAAGAAAGTCGAGTCGCCAATAATCGAAACGACCCGTTTCGGCTTTTTGCTTTTATCGTCGGGATTGCCCGCGGTCTCGGGTTTGAACATCTTGAATGCCTTTTCAATACCGTGTGCTAAAGTAATCGAACCGCCCATGCACACACAAGTATCTATTGCATTATGCGGCGGATACGAACCTAAAGTATAACAACCAATATCACCGGTAATAATCACATCTTTTTTCTGTAACAAGTAGAAAAGTCCGGCATGCGGACAACCCGGACACAAAGCCGGTGGCCGGGGCGGCAGGTCTGCCGCAGTCGAAAAAGTGGTCGGCTTTTCAGTCAATGCATTGCGCACAATGCGCAGATTGAGTTCTTCGACCAAAGGCAGTTTGTCTTTGCCAGTTACTTTAATGCCGAGTGATTTTATCAGAGTTTCCAAAAACGGGTCGACTTCTTCAATCACATACAAATGTTTTTTACCCTGGGCAAATTTTCTGACCAGGTCTTTGGCAAAGGGCCAGACCATACCCAGTTTTAAGAACGATGCTTTGGGAAAAATTTCCCGGGCATATTCATACGCAACGCCGTCCGCAATCACGCCAAAATTCTTCTTACCCTCAATTATTTTATTGACCGGCGTGGTATTGGCATATTCTTCTAATTGTTTCATGCGTTGTTCTAATAAGACATGCCGGCCACGGGCAAATTGGGGCAAAAGATTTGCTTTGGTAATGTCTTTGGTATAACCTTTGTCTTCGACTTCAATCCGCTCGCCAAGTTCGACAATTGTTTTGGAATGGGCAATCCGGGTCGTGATGCGCAGAATCACCGGCACATCATATTTTTCTGAAAGCTCAAAACCGAGTTTGGTAAAATCTTTGGCTTCCTGGCTGTCAGCCGGAGTTAAGACCGGCAGTTTGGCAGCCATACCATAATAACGGTTGTCCTGTTCGTTCTGAGACGAATGCAGACCCGGGTCATCAGCCGTGACAATCACAAGTCCGCCGCGCACGCCAATATATGCGGACGAGAAAAGCGGGTCAGCGGCAACATTTAACCCGACATGCTTCATCGTGCAAATCGAACGGACACCAGCCAAAGCCGCGCCTAACGCAACTTCCAGAGCGACTTTTTCATTGGTTGACCACTCGCAATAGACACCCTCGTAATTAACCAGGTTTTCCAGAATCTGGGTTGACGGCGTGCCCGGATAGGCAGAAGCAACTTTGCAACCGGCTTCCCATGCACCACGGGCAATCGCCTCGTCACCAGAAAATAAACTTCGATTAGTGTTTTCCATTATCACTCCTTAATAATTTTGTAACCACGGATTTGACTGATTTAAGAAACAATCCGTGCAAATCTGTGTCATCCACGCACCTAATCATAGGTGCGGGACAAGTCTGTGGTTTCATTTTCTTTGCTTAATATTTTTTTACTTTTTCTATTTTTAATAAAACTCTTACGACGCCTTCGGCTAAAGCCGACATTTCCTGTTCGCCCGGGAAAACTAAAATCAGCGCGCCTAAAAATTTTATCCAGTTTTTCAGCCTGCGTACCAGATTTTTCTGATAAGCAATGCCGCCGGTAATAATGATTGCCGATACTTTGCCTTTTAACGCAACATACATCGAGCCGATTTCTTTGGCAATCTGATAAATCATGGCATTATATACGAGCTCTGCTTTTTTGTCACCATTTTTTATCCGCTTTTCAATTTCGGGAATATTGTCAGTGCCGAGATATGCGAAGAGCCCGCCTTTGCGCTGAATCTTATCGAGCATGTCTTGTTTTGAATATTTCTTATTATAGCACATCTCAATCACACCCGGTAAGGGCAGACAGCCGGTGCGCGACGGTGAAAACGGCCCGTCTTCATTCGCATTATTCGCGTCAATCTGTTTTCCTTTTTCTTTTGCCGCAATCGTAATACCACTGCCAAGATGAGCAATAATAAAATTGCTCTGGTTTATTTTTCTATTTAATTTTATTGCCGCTTTGCGGACAACCGCATTAGTATTTAAAAAATGGGACAAAGACTTTCTCGAAATCTCGGGCAGACCAGAAATCCGGGCAATCGGCATAAACTCGTCGACTGACTCGGGGTCGACAAAATACGCCTTCACTTTTCTCGCTTGCGCTATCTCATAACCAATCAGGGATCCTAACAAAGAAGGGTGCAGGCTCTGAACTTTACCCGTTTTAATATCTGAGACGACTTTATGAGTTACCCGATAAGTTCCGCTTGGCAATGGTTTGAGCGGCCCGCCCCGGGTCGCGACGAAATCAAAATTTTCTTGAGCGACTGCCTGCACAACTAAATCTTTGCGGAATTGAAACTGGTCAAGCACGCTTCTGAATTTTTTTAATTCGTCAATCGGATGCCGGATTGTCTCTTCAAAAACTTTCTTAATTTTATAATTTGCTGGTTTTGAAATTTTAGCGTATTTGAATCTTGCAATCTTTGAATCGATTTGAAAAATCGCGATTTTGGTTGATGAGCCGCCCGGATTAATAACTAAAATCTTCATTTATTTATTAGTTTACTCGGTTTTATTAGAGTGTCAACCCTGCTTTTTTAAAATAAAAAAATATTAACATAAAAATCAGAAAAATAATTTTTTCAAAAAAATAAAATTTCCTCTTGACAAACTTTAAATTTGTTATAAACTAAAATCGTAAACAAGATAGGAGGCACTATGCCATGTATGAAGAAAAAGGCAAAGCCTAAGGCGAAGAAAAAAGTCGCCAAGAAAAAGAAGTAAACTTAAAGGGGGCTTCCCAGAAGCCCCCTTAAGTTTTTTATATCTTTTTGCCGCCCGATACCCGCGAATAAATTTATTGCATTAAAAATAATCACGAGTAAAATACTATTTATAGACAATGGAACAGCTTAGTCAAAAATTTGTCGGTTTAAAAAAGACCAAAGAGTTTTTCGAAACGGTCAAACGTAAAAAAAGTTTGGTGCGTGACTGTGATGTTATAATTTCCGTAGCTAATATTGCCGGTGCCAAATCTTTATTGTGCCTGACTGCGTATCGCACATTTAAAAAGAATGTAATATATCTGGCAGCAGATGCAGAAAGCAAAAACCGTATCAGCGCCGAGTTACGCTCTTTTCTACCCGAAGAAAATATAATCGTTTTTAAAGACCAGGATTCAATTGAAGCAGAGCTTTATCGGCTATTAAATAATCGTGGTTTGTTTGTTATTATTTTAGAGCCCCAGGATTTATATGTCAGTCTGCCCGAGCCAGACCAGTGGCAGAAGAGCCGACTCGAATTGTCCAAGGGAATGAACCTGCCGATTGAAAATCTGGTGGCGTGGCTCAACCAGGCTGGTTATCAAAGATTGGATTTGGTTTCAGAAATTGGTGAATATGCAGTGCGCGGAAGTATTGTCGACGTCTACCCGCCAAAAAATGAAAATCCGGTGCGCATCGAATTTTTGGATAATCAAATCGTCTCGCTCCGGTTTTTTGACACGATTACGCAGCGGTCAACTAACTTAATTTCTAAAATTACAATCTTTGCTTTGAGAAAAAACGAGCCCGGAAAAAATTTACTGCCCGCTGCGCTGCCTCAAGACAGTTTAGCATTTTCTGAAATTGACAGCAATCTGCCGAATCAAATTCTTTTCAAAGAGAGCGATGCGGAATTCAATTTTAATTTTGTTGCTCCGCCAGTTTATCTTGGCAATTTTAATCTATTAAAACAGGAAATTGAATCTTCACAAAACGAATATTTTATACTTTGCCTGCAAGAGCACCAGTATCAGCGCCTGACTCATATTTTCGGCAACAAGCCGACCTATCTGCTCGGCACTATGCTTCAGGGATTTTTTGCACCGGATGAAAATCTGTGCGTGATTACGGAAAAAGAATTATACGGCGCGCCGATTGTGCGCGCACCCCGACGCCATTTTAAAGGACAGCCCTTAGATGACCTGCTCGCTTTGAATAAAGGCGACTATGTCGTGCATGTTGATTATGGCATTGGCCGGTTTGAAGATGTTATCCGATTAAAACTTAACCCCGCACCTATTTCAGATACTGGCAAATACGATTTCAGTTTGGATCGAAGTCAAAAAGATTTGGAAAATAGGCGCGGGGTTGAAAAAGATTTTCTTTTAATCAAGTATGCGAATGAACAAAAATTATACGTGCCGGTCGAAAATATCGGCCTGATTGAACGCTATATCGGTGAACAAGACCAGCCGCCGAGTTTAAGCGTTATCGGTTCAAGGCGCTGGCTTCTCACTAAAATCAAAATTGCCCAGGCAACCGAGCAATATGCCAAAGAGTTATTAAAGATCTATGCGCAGAGAAGCATTGCCCGAAAAAATCCTTATGATAGAGACACTGATTGGCAGGAAGAGTTTGAAGCGAGTTTTCCGTATGAAGAAACTCAGGACCAGGTCAAAGCTCTGGATGATGTGAAAAGAGATTTGGAAAGCGCCAAGCCAATGGACCGGTTAATCTCGGGTGATACAGGTTTTGGCAAGACCGAGATTGCGTTGCGCGCCGCATTTAAAATCGTGTCCGGCTTAAAACAGGTTGCGGTGCTCGTGCCGACCACGATTTTATGTTATCAGCATTATCATACTTTTCAGAAACGATTCGCTAATTTTCCGGTCCGGGTCGAGATGTTGTCGCGGTTTACCAAAAGAAGCGAACGCCAGCAAATTATTACCGATATGAAATCTGGCAAAGTTGATATTGTTATCGGCACACACACGCTCTTAAGTCCGCATATCGAATTTAAGGATTTGGGATTACTTGTAATTGACGAAGAGCATAAGTTCGGAGTCCGACAAAAAGAGAAAATAAAAAAACTGAAAGCAAATCTTGATGTTTTGACTTTAACCGCAACCCCGATTCCGAGAACTTTATACCGCGCCCTGGTCGGACTGGCTGATATTTCTTCAATACACACGCCGCCGAGCGGCCGCCAGGATATTGAGACTAAAGTTATCTATTGGGATGACGAAATCATTTTTCAGAAGATTAATCATGAAATAAAACGCGGTGGCCAGGTATTGTTTATTCACAACCGGATTCAAACCATTAAAAACATTACCAAAAGATTACAGAACTTAGATTTAAACTGGAAAATTGGAATTGCGCATAGCCAGCTCGCAGAAAAATTCTTAGCCGAGATATATCTCGATTTTCTGGATAAGAAATTTGATATTCTGGTTTCGACCGCAATTATTGAATCGGGCGTGGACATGCCGAACGTGAACACGATTATTGTCAACCGGGCCGACCAGTTTGGCTTGTCCGATTTGCACCAGCTGCGCGGCCGGGTCGGACGGTCAGATAAAAAAGCATATGCGATTTTCGTTCTGCCGGATGAAAAAGAGTTTGCTCAAGACCGAGATGAAAATACCGAACGCAGGCAATTATATAAAAAACGATTATCAACTCTGCTCGCTTATTCACAGCTCGGCGCCGGATTCCGGCTGGCGATGCGCGATATGGAACTGCGCGGAGTCGGCAATATTTTAGGAACTGAACAGCACGGCAATGTCGCCTTGGTCGGACTCAATCTTTACCAGCAGATGTTGCGCAATGCAATCGGACAACTGCGCGGCGAGGTGATTAAACCAGAACCGGTTTTGTCACCGGATGTCGAGGCATATATTCCAGAAGATTATGTCCGTGATTCTTATGAGCGGGTTGCGATATACAAGCGGCTGCTCTCTTTAGAGCACGAGCGCGAACTCGAATCGATTGCCGAAGAACTCAAAGACCGGTTTGGCAAATACCCACCTGTAATTAAAAACCTGCTCGCAATTGCCGCGATCCGCATCAAGGCAAGGGATTTGAATCTGCTTAAAGTAAGTTTAAAGAACAACAGAATCACGATCGTCAATCCTAAAAAGACCAACACTTTTATCGGTGACATCCAGACCCTGCAAAATATTTTAAATCGCCAAATTTAAATATCGTGCGTTAAACTTGACTTTTAACCGCTTTTCAGGTACAAGTTGTTTATGTTAATTATAGTTGTCTGGCTGGCGACTCTGATTCTGGCAAGCATTGCCATTCCCTGGTATATCAGAAAATACGGACGGCCAGACCTGGCAACTGCTTTTTACATTTTATATTTGACCTTATCCCAGATAATTGCCAGTAAAATCGCTGCTTTTAATCTTGGCTTTGCTTTGTTTTACGCGCCTGCCGCAGTATTAATTTTTCCGTTCACTTTTCAGATTACCGATATTGTCAACGAAGCGTTTGGCCGGTTTGAAGTGCACCGGATGATTTTTATCGGGTTTGTGACCCAGGTTTTGATGGCCGGGTTTTTATGGATGGCAACCAGTTTAACACCCGCGCCGTTCTGGAATTTGCAGGAGTCGTGGTATAATATCATATCGCTGGTGCCGAGAATCACTCTGGCAAGCTGGATTGCATTTCTAATCTCGGAAAATCTGGATGCGTTTTTATATGCCAAACTTAAAGCATTGACCAAAGGCAAACATCTCTGGATTCGTAATGTCTTTTCTGATATTCCGAGTCTGGGTATTGATTCGGTTATTTTTGTGACGCTTGCGTTTTACGGCGTGATGCCGATTATGCCATTAATCTGGGGTCAACTCGTCTTAAAATGGCTGGTTGGAATTCTTGATACTCCGTTTATGTATCTGAGCCGTTGGATTCTTGTTCGGCCTAACCGCTGATAAGTTAAATATTGGAAGTCAGATTTGTGAGATGCGGGAATAATTTTGTTTTCATTTCATCCGGTATTTTTTCATACTGGGCAAACTGCATTGAGTGAGACACCCGTCCCTGGGTTAATGACCGCAAAGCAGTTGCATACCCAAAAGTTTCAACCAGCGGCACAAAACCGTGAATAATTTTGTGGCCTTTGACGGTTTCCATATTTATAACCCTGCCGCGCCGGGAAGATAAATCGGCAATGATATTACCAACATAAGCATCGGGTGTAACAACTTCTAAGTCCATAATCGGTTCTAAAAATGTCGGCTCGGCTTTTAAGAACGCTTCGCGGAATGCAATGGTTGCGGCAATGCGGAATGATAATTCGGACGAATCAACTTCGTGAAACGCACCGTCAATCACTTCAACCTGAATATTGGTAATCGGATAACCAGCCAGCTGGCCCGCATCAATGCTTTCCTGAATACCCTGTTCAAGCGACGGATAAAATTCTTTGGGGATTCTGCCTTCTTTGATGTTATTAACAATGTAGATGCCGGATGGAACCGGCTGCAGTTTGAGCTTAACAACTCCATATTGTCCCCGACCGCCGCTCTGCCGGATAAATCTTCCTTCGGCAGTTGCTTCAATCGTCGCGGTTTCCCGGTATGACACCTGCGGTTTACCAACATTGGCAGTGACACCATATTCGCGCTTTAAGCGGTCGACAATAATATCCAGATGCAGTTCACCCATACCTGAAATAATCATTTCGCCGGTCTCCTGATTGGTTCTAACCTTAAATGTCGGGTCTTCAATCTGCAAGGCATTGAGCGCACTACTCAGCCGGGTTTCATCAGCTTTGGTTTTGGGTTCGACTGACATGAACACGACCGGGTCGGGAAACTGCATAGGCTCAAATGCAATCGGATGCAGTTGATTGCATAAAGTGTAGCCGGTCTTGACATTCTTCACACCGACCATTACTCCGATTTCACCAGCGGAGAGTTTTTCCACTTCTTCTTTCTGGTTGGCATGCATAATCAAGAGCTTCATAACCCGCACTTTTTCCATAGTCGGCACGACCAGGACCGTACTGCCTTTTTCGACTTTACCCGAATAGACACGCACATATGACAGAAAACCCTGGTGCGGGTCATTGGCAATCTTAAAGATGAGGCCTGAAAATGGTGATTTTGAATCGGTTGAACGGGTTTCTGCTTGATTGGTTTTCGGATTAGTGCCTTTAATCGGCGGTACTTCAGACGGCGAAGGCAGAAAATCAACCACCGCATCGAGCACTTTTTGCACGCCTTTATTCTTAAAAGAACTGCCGCACAAGACCGGCACGATTTGCAAGGAGAGGGTTGCTTTTCGAATCGCTGAGATAATATCCTGGCTCGTAATCTGCTCGCCGTGATAATATTTTTCAAGCAGTTTCTCATCATAGTGTCCAAGCGTATCGAGCATGTTTTCGCGATACTCTTTGGCTTGCTTTTTTAAATTATCCGGAATATCAAGAGTAATATATTCGGCACCGAGCGAGTCTTCTTTCCAGACCAATGCTTTTTCTTCAATTAAATCAACCACCCCGATGAATTCGTCTTCAGTACCAATCGGCAACTGAATCGGTACCGGGATTAAAGAGAATTTTTCCTGCATCATTTTCAGTACCCGGTAAAAATCGGCACCGGTCCGGTCGAGTTTGTTAACAAAAGCAATGCGCGGCACATGATACCGGTCGGCTTGATGCCAGACCGTTTCGGACTGCGGTTCAACGCCGCCCACTCCGCAGAAAACAACAACCGCGCCGTCTAAAACTTTTAAGGACCGCTCAACTTCCATGGTAAAGTCAACATGACCGGGCGTATCAATTATATTAATCCGAAACCCATGCCAAATACAAGTGATTGCTGCGGCAGTAATCGTGATACCGCGTTCCCGTTCCTGCTGCATCCAGTCCATAGTAGTTGAGCCTTCATCAACTTCACCGATGCGATGGATTTTGCCCGTATAATACAAAATCCGCTCAGTCGTGGTCGTCTTACCGGCATCAATATGCGCAGCAATGCCGATATTTCTGATTTTTGCTAAATATTCCATAAATTATTTTCCTAAAATAATATATGATACTAACAAAATTATTAAAGGATTGCAAGATTAATCAACTTGACTTGAAACGGATAATTATTTACTGTATCGGATGCCATCGGACGCGACAGAATAGCCACGGATGGACACGGATTTGTCAGAGAATTTTGAATTTTTCTTCTCTGTGTCTCTGTGGTATTTTTCTGCGTTTATCTGCGTGCTTCTTAAAATTAGCCAGCTGAATTGTCGACAATATTCTTGACATAACCTTTCCTGCCTTTATATTAATATATAAGGAGAAATAATATGAAAGCAGATAAGTTGCGTTTTGGCTGTCTTTTCAGCATCCTGTTTATCGTTACATCATCTGTTTTTGCAGATAACAGCTGGCTCGTAATCTATACCGACAACATTGATTATTATCACCACGATGTCGCAACCGCAATGGCGATTGACGCCAAAGGTAATATTTATATTACTGGTTATGCGTATGCACAGGACACTTGTGCTGATTTTATGACGGTCCGGCTCAATAAATCCGGTGATGTCAAATGGCAGCAAAAATATGCCGGCATCACAAATCTGAGTGATTATGCAGCCGGTATTGCGCTTGACCGGTCTGGAGATGTTTATGTGACCGGTACCAGTCATCGGTCCCAATTTACCAGTGATATTGTTACTATAAAATATACTTCGAACGGCAAAATTGCCTGGACTGTAAATTATCAAAAACCTGAATATGGTTATTTCTTATGCCAGGCAAGGGCAATTTTTGTCGACCAGAAAAAAAATGTCTATGTGACCGGCACAATCAGCACGGCTAATACGACCCATGATTATCTGACCATTAAATATAATCCAGCCGGTTTTCAAGAATGGGTTGCGACTTATAACGGCACTGGCAATGGTGATGACCAGACCATCGGACTGGTCGCAGATAATGCGGGCAATACTTATGTCTGCGGCTTTAGCATGGGTAAAAATTCTAATTATGACATAACAACTATTAAATATGATTCAAAAGGAAACCAAGAGTGGGTTTCAAGATATGACAGCCGGCCAAATGTACTCGATGCCGATGATATTCCAGCCGGCTTGAGCATTGACACTAACGCAAATATTTATATTGCCGGTTATAGCAAAAAAGATTTAACCCGGGAATGGACAATCTTAAAAATCGACCGGTCCGGCAAAATTAACTGGGTAAAAAATTATCGCGGTAATGGCGGCAGGGATAATATCGCAAAGGCAATTGCGAATGACAGCGCGGGTAATGTTTATGTTACTGGTTATGCATATAATCTGCTCTCCAATTATGATTATACCACGATTAAGTATAATCCGAGCGGTCAGATGCTATGGCTTAAGACATTTAACACGGTCAATAATTATCAGGATTTAGCCAATAGTATTTGCCTGGATTTTGTTGGCGGTGTTTACATTACCGGCACAAGTTATCCGGGCACAAATATTTTCAGCTCAGATACTGCTTATAGCATAACAACTGTAAAATACAGTGTTGCCGGTGACTCGGTCTGGGCAGTGAGATATAATCCGAGCCGGTCTGCAAAAAGCATTGATATAAAAACCGACCGCAAAAATAATGTCTATGTTTTAGGACATGTAAAACTCGCTGATGTAGGCGAAAGATACGTCTTAATCAAATATGTGCAGCGACGCTGAGAGCAGGGAACAGGGAGTAGTAAAAAACTCTTCACTTCTCGTTCATATCTATCTTCGATGTTGGTTCTTTTGTTCGTGATTATTTTATTATTCGCATCAGTCTCGTATTGCCAAAATGTAATCCCAGTTGGTTCATATCCTTGTGCTTTAGTTTATAATGCTGCCAATGCAAAGGTTTATTGTGCCAATTATGGTGATAATACAGTCAGTGTTGTTAATGTTAATAACAATCAGGTAATTACTACAAT